>QHXW01000006.1 GCA_003223115.1 Acidobacteriota bacterium | reverse complement strand
GTCTGGGGAGGAGCCGCGCGAAATGTGGGTGGAGTTGTATCGCCGACGATGGGATATCGAGTTGGACATTCGATCTCTGAAGCAGACCTTGCGGATGCACAGTCTCAGCGCGCAGACGCCGGAGATGGCGGAAAAGGAACAGCTGCTGGCAATCGCCGGTTATAATTTGGTGCGCAGCGTGCAGATGCAGGCGGCCCGCGAGGCAGATCTGGAGCCGCGAAGGTTGAGCTTCTCCCGCGTACAGGCAGTCGTGATGACTGCCTTGCCGCGCTTGGCCACTCTCACCGGATGCGACGGAATGGGAGGCAGAATACAAACGAGTGTTGGGTTGGGCGGCGCAGTGCAAACTCCCGAACCGAACCCCCCAGCGATCCTGCGCGTAAGGCATGTAGAGAAATGGTTGAGCGCGTTCTTCGCGCAGGCTTGAGCACTTGCTGTCCCGCACGACGCCAATAATCTGGCGATCCAGTGGAACGTTGCCGTTGCCGAATGCCACGTGCTTGCCGATAGGGCTTCCGTCGGGCACATAACGTTTGACGAAAGTCTGATTCACCAGGATCACTTTGGTGGCGCCGGCGTCGTCACGGTCGCTGAAATCGCGGCCGGCGATCAGCGGAATCTTCAATGTTCGAAAATAGGCGGAGCTGACCGCATCTTCCTGGGCTCGCACTTCCCTCGTCTTCTTTGGCGCGATACCCTTCGACTGTAATGCCGCCACTACGGTCGCCGCTCCAAACGGCCCGAGGTTTGCAGCGCCCACCGATCGTATACCCGGCAGCAGGGCCAGGCGCTGTTGCAGATCGTGGAACAAACTGAACCCGCGAGCGTTGTCGTATCCGTTCAAACGCGGGTCGATGGAAAACTCCAGCACCTGTTCGGTGTGGAAGCCCCGACTCTGGCTTGCCAGATTGATGAGACTGCTGGTGAATAGCGCCGCACCCACCAGCAGCATCAGTGAAAGAGCAACCTGGCCGGCGACAAATACCCTTCGTATCCGTGCCTGTCCGCCGGATGCCTCACGGCTGCCCGGGTGGTCCTTGAGCGCCGGCAGCACATCGGGGCGCGTTGCCTGGATCGCCGGAACGAAGCCGAACAAGATCCCTGTCACCAGAGAAAGAGCCAGGAAAAATAGAAGCACGCGAGGATCGATCGTGGCGGAAAGCCATCCGCCGTTTGTGTCCTCTGGCAACGCCGCCAGCAATCCCGACATGGTCCAGTCCGCTACCAACAGACCCACACGCGGGCCGTCATTTTGAATTTCAGGATTTTCTGGCGATCCCGCTAGGGTTTCCTACATTCGCCGAAGCCCTTGAAGCCATCGTCGCCGTGCATCGCTCGGCACGCGCAGTGTTAGTTGAGCGCGGGTACATGATCACAGGAGCCGCCGATGAAGGCGGCTGGGGGCCGCGGCTGCCGCGCAATGAAACCGCGTTAGATGTGATGACGGCGGCCATCGAACAATCGGGCTACCGTCCTGGCCGCCACATCGCTATCGCAATTGACGTGGCGGCGTCGCATTTCTTCACTGACGGAAAATACGAGCTTGCCTCTGAAGGCCGCTCGCTCACCTCGAATGAGATGATCGGAATACTTGCAGCGTGGGTGAATCATTACCCGGTGATCTCAATTGAGGACGGCCTGGCGGAAGACGACTGGCCGGGTTGGCAAGCGTTGACAGAGCAGCTGGGCAGTAAGATCCAGCTCGTCGGCGACGACCTGTTTGTCACGAACCCGGCGCGGCTCGAACGCGGCATTCGCCAACGCGCGGCCAATGCAGTCCTGGTAAAGATGAACCAGATCGGCACTTTGACAGAAACGTTTCAAGTGATCGACAGGGCGCGCGAAGCAGGTTTCCGCGCGGTGATCTCGGCCCGGTCCGGCGAAACTGAAGACGATTTCCTGTCTGATCTGGCGGTCGCATCGGGCGCGGGCCAGATCAAGGTCGGCTCCGTCACCCGCTCTGAACGTTTAGCGCGGCGCTGCGGGATCGCGTGATCGGCTTTGCCGGGGCCATCATGGTGCACCCGCCCTCGAGTGTGGCTGAAGTATTCGCGAATATGCGAAGCGCCGCAATATGAGTTTGATCATCCGCGATATTCGCGGGATCGAGGTTCTCGATTCCCGCGGCAACCCCCACTGTGATGGTGGAGGTCGACCTTTCCGGGTCCGCAACAGGATCGGCAAAGGTGCCGTCAGGAGCTTCTACCGGCAAACACGAAGCCGTCGAGCTGCGGGACGGCGATACGCGTTACGCGGGCAAAGGCGTGCGGAAAGCCGTAGAGAACGTCCTGCGCGTGCTAGCGCCGGATTTGCGCGGCCGCGATGCCGAGGACCAGCGAGCCATAGACCAGCGCATGATTGAGCTCGACGGAACAAGCAATAAATCGCGGTTGGGCGCGAATGCCATTCTGGGCGTGTCCTGTGCCGTGGCGCGCGCTGTGGCGAACTCACGGGGCATTGCTCTTTGGCGCTACTTTGCCGAAGACCGGCGCGCGGCATTGCCTGTCCCGATGGTGAACATTCTGTCGGGTGGTCTGTCAGGAGAATTGGCTGTTTGCCATGACGGCCGCGCCGCCCGGTGCTCAAGACTGGAAATCGCTGCTGATGCTCGGCGAGGTGGATCGCACGGTCGCGGCCACGATCGGCCGGATGCTGGCAGCGATTGTTCGAGCGAGCTGGCGCGACCCGGAATCCGAGCGCGTTTTTGGAGATCAATCCGTATTTGACCAGCTTCGCATCGACCCGTATTACCGCACCACAGCCGCCCGGCATCTCGAAGTGAAACCGTACTTCGACCGCCTGATGCGCGATTCCGGCGCACGGCGCGTGAGCCTGGTGCACGGCGACTGCTGGCTCGTGTGGATGGCAAGTCACCCGCAGAGTACGTGACAGATTCAGCAGGCAGCCCAGGTGCTGCAGCGTGGCTTGCTCCATCCAGTGCACTCGGCTGGCAGCCCGGAGCGGAAACTCTCCCAAAAAATGAGCGCCGCAAGAGCATATTGGTCCATCCACTGCGGGCTGTGAAAGGATTTCAGCAACAGATGGTTCAGCAGGAAGGCGGAATCGAATGACGGGTCGCCGAAGTGCGCGACTTCGAAATCGATGGCCATGACGCTCCCCGCGCTGATTAAGAAATTCTTGGGACTCCAGGGTCTTCGAAGAGGATTTCGGGAACGCTTCCGGGAGCAGGTATTGGGCCGCCCAGCTCAAGGCGGCGGATTCCCTGAAAATACGCTGGCGGTCGGAAAACCAGTCAGCTTTCACACTCAGTTTGCCTAGCGATTGCTTCAGCAGAAACCGGCGGCCGGCTGTTTCCACCAGCAGAACCGTGTTTGAGACACCGCCGCCCAGCTCCGAAATGCGCGTGGCGGCGTAATCCATCCCGCGAGAGCGCAAATAATCAGTGGCGTTGGTTGCATCCAGTTCAAGCAAACGAACATGATAACAACTGAGGTTGCGAGGTTCGGCGCCGGCCGGGTGTGGCCGGTTCATCACACACCCAGGAAATGCATGGTCCACTTCGATGAATGTTGCGCTCAAAGAATGGAGCTCGGTGATTGCGGCGCTCGACCGCGGCTTGCAAATTTTTGTGCTGCGCAAAGGCGGCATCGTCGAGGAGCGGCGGGGTTTTGAACTGCGCCACCGCGAATTCCTGCTGTTTCCGACGTTCACGCACCAGCACGCACGCTATCTAAAGCCGGAACATGAGGCGTTGGCACTGGAGCCGGAAAATGGCGGCCGGATTCGGATTTCACATGCGGCCCAGGTGGTCGACATTCTCGCGGCGCCGCACTCAGCTTCCACGTTCCGCGCTTCGGACAACCTTCACATCTGGAACGGGGCTTTTATTCTTCAACGATACGAATACCGGCCCGATCTGCCTCTCTATGTGATTGTGCTGCGGATTTTGCGACTGAAAGAACCGCAAGAGATTCCCGCGAGGCCGTCCTATGCCGGCTGCAAATCCTGGGTAAATCTAACTGAAGCGATTTCTCTTGGCGAGGCGCAGCCCGTGCTGCCCGAAAGTCAATTCGAGGCACAGCGGCACGACCTTGTGGATCGCATGAGTAGGCGGTCAGGAAGTTTCGAACATTGAAAACAGGCCCCCGAACAGCGAGTGTCTTTTGGGCGCGCGCTTGCGTCCGGTCAGGTTTTCGGCAAGCTCGGAGATGCTTCTGCCCACTTGTGTGCCGGCAGGCACGGGTTTACTTTCCATGAGGGATTTTTGGACGGCTTCGAAGTCGCTGAGTAGAAGCTGAAAAACCTTCAAATCCAGAGCGGCGGAGATCGCCTGCTCATCCAAGCCGACATCGGTGGTGTACCCGTTCACCACCAGCCTGATTCGTGACCGGCTAAAGTTCTTGTGATCGAAGTAAGCACGAGTATTTTGGGTCGCGTGGATGGCCGGCAGCTCATTGGTGGTGACGAGAACCAGTTGGTCGCTGAGGCGGGCAAGCTCCAAACCCCAAGGGCACTGCGAACCGAGGATATCCATCACCACGTAGTTGTCAACCTGGCGCCAGTATTGGACCATGGCGGCCAGGTCCTCGAGGTAGACCAGACCCACCGGTATATCCGGCCCATCTCAAGCACATCTTTGAGAAAACCGGCGTTCGGGGCCGCCTACGGTTTTGGCGCTCTCCGGGCTGAAGGAAAAGGCTACACGCCGGCATCGCGATATAACTGACGCACCCCAATCAGATTTACCTGCCTGGTTGGATAGGCCGAAGCCGCCGTGGGTCCATGTTATCTTGGACCGAGAGTGAACATTCTGCTTCGGGCGGCTCTTCTTTTTTCTTTTGTTGGGGCCACCTTCGCCCAATCTTCGGCCCTTCTGAACGCGCTTCAGGAGGAACTTCAGCGTAATTTCCAGATTCTTAAGCAGAAAGCCGACCCGCCGCCATACTTTATCGCCTACGAAATCACGGACCAGGACTATCACGCGCTCGGCGCAACCCTGGGCGCACTGAATTCGGTGAATACGGGGCGGCGCCGTTATCTGGACGTGACGTTGCGCGTCGGTACCCCGCAGCTGGATAATTATCACCGCACCCGGGAGTCCGCTCGCGTTACTTCTGGCGCGCCATTGAGTCTCGACGATGCCTCGGATTCGATCCAGCGCCGCGTATGGGCCGAGACCGACACCGCTTACCGGGCAGCGGCCGAAAGACTCATCCGCATCCGCACCAACACGCAGGTGCAGGTTGCGGCCCAGGATCCCTCGGATGATTTTTCAACCGAAGAGCCGTCGGTCCATATCGAAGCTCCGGCTCGCCTCGAACTCTCGGAGGGAAGCTGGAGTGAACGGTTGCGCAATCTGTCTCTTGGGTTCGGCCGCTATCCGGACATCCTGACGTCGAACGTATCCCTGATCGCGCAGGCCGATAATCGCTATTTCGTGAATACCGAGGGCAGCAGGGTAGAGCACGGCCGAAACTTCCTGCGGGTTGTGATCTCGGCGCAGGCAAGGGCCGAAGACGGCATGAATCTGGGAACCTCAGCCACGTTTGACGCCGCCGAGCCTTCAGGGCTGCCGAACGATGCCGCGATTCAGGCGGGGATCGAGCAGGTCGCGCGCAATTTGACGGCGCTTCTGAAGGCGCCGGTGGTCGAGCCCTTTCTGGGGCCGGCTATTTTTTCAGGTCGCGCCGCCGGTGTTTTCTTTCACGAGATCTTCGGGCATCGCATCGAAGGCCACCGGCAGAAAGATGAAACGGAGGGACAAACCTTCACCGCCAGGATTGGCGAAAAGGTGCTGCCGGATTTTCTTTCCGTGAGCTTCGATCCCACGCTGCGCAAGGCGGCAGGAGCGGATCTCAACGGCTGGTACACGTATGACGACGAGGGGATTCCGGCGCGTCGCTTGGCCGCGGTTGAAAACGGCGTGCTGAAAGCCTTCCTGATGTCGCGCTCCCCTGTAAAGGGTTTCAGCCAGTCGAACGGGCACGGCAGGCGCGACCCCGGCTACGAAGTGGTCTCGCGGCAATCGAATCTCATCGTCGAGTCTTCACGGGCGGTACCCGAGGCACGGCTGCGCCAGATGCTCCTTGATGAAGTCAAGAAGCAGAACAAACCTTATGGCTTGCTGTTCGCGGATGTGACCGGCGGCTTCACGACGACAGCACGGGCCGGCCCGCAGGCTTTCAAAGTGATGCCGGTCGTTGTGTACCGTCTCTATCCGGATGGGCGTCCTGATGAACTGGTGCGCGGCGCCGACATCGTGGGCACTCCACTGGCCTGCTTCGCCAAGATCGTGGCCACGTCGGACAAGGCGGAGGTATTCAACGGCTATTGCGGAGCTGAGTCCGGCAATGTGCCGGTATCGGCCGTCTCTCCGGCCATCCTGGTGTCGGAGATCGAGATCGAAAAGAAGCAAAAGTCCCAGGATCGCCCGCCGCTCATGCCCTTTCCGAAGGAACTGAGGGATCCCCGGTGATCCGCCGGATTTCAGGCGTTTGCCTGGTTGCGGGCCTCACGGTTGCGGTTCAGGCACAGAACCCGGTACATGACGATCCCATGCTGAAGGCCATGCGGGATGAACTCGAGCACTCCCGCGGCTTGGAAAAGGTCGAGCTGGAAAAACCGTACTACGTCGGGTACCAGGTCGAGGAGGGCGAGATTTTTGGCGCTTCCGCCAGCCTGGGCGGCATCGTCACACAGGCGTCCAACCGCTTCAGCGTGCCGAGAATCCAGGTGCATGTCGGGAGCTATCAATTCGACAACACCAATTACGTGGGAAGCGGCGTGAACCGGGGCAGCCGCTACGATATCGACCGTTTCCCGTTCGACAGCAACTATGCCGTATTGCGCCGCTATTTCTGGCTGGCGACCGATCAAGCGTACAAGACCGCGGTGGAAGCTATTTCCCGCAAGCGCGCCGCGCTGAAGAACGTCGCGTCGAGCGAGGAGCTGCCGGACTTCTCGCACGTCGAGCCAACGCATCTCATAGAAAATGTTCCCAATGGCAAATACGATCGGGAAAAGTGGCTTGAGCGCCTTCGTTCGCTTTCCGCAATATTCACGCATTTTCCGGACGTCTTGAGTTCCCAGGTTGAATTGCAGGCGATAAAAAACGCGCGCTACCTGGCTGACTGGGAAGGCATGGAAGTGCGAACAGGAAATACCGTCATTTTCATCAGGGTAAACGCAACTGCCCGGGCGGCAGACGGGATGAAGTTGCATGACGGTGTGGCGATTCATGCGCTCGATTTCAACGGATTGCCCGGCGAGGCTGACCTCCGGCGAGAACTGACCCGCGTGGCCGAGAATGTCACCGCGCTCAGCCGTGCGCCGCTGGGTGAAACCTACAACGGGCCAGTGCTGTTTGAAGGCGCAGCAGCCGCGCAGTTGTTTGCGCAGTTGTTGGGTAAGAATCTGGTACTGCACCGCAAGCCCGTGAACGAACCGGGGTACCCCAATGTGTTTGGAACGAGCGATCTCGAGGGCCGGCTGGGATCGAGGATTTTGCCGGAGTGGATGGACGTCACCGATGATCCTACCCGAAGCGAATGGCAAGGCAGGCGTTTGTTCGGCAGCTATCACGCGGATTTCGAAGGAGTCATCCCGCGCCCGCTGCAAGTGATCGAGAAGGGCGACTTGAAAAATTTTCTGCTCACTCGGCAGCCAGTAGGCGACTTCAAGGCCTCGAATGGCCGGGCCCGGCTTCCCGGCGGGTTTGGCGCAGCCAGCGCCGCCATCAGCAACCTGATCGTTCGCGCCAACCAAACCGTCCCGCCGGCGGATCTGCGGAAGAAGTTACTCGAGGTTTGTCAGGCTCGCAACCAGAAGTACGGCATCATCGTTCGCAAAATGGACTTTCCGTCGACAGCCCCGCTGGATGAAGTGCGGCGCCTTTTGGCAACTAATGCTCGCGAAGGAGGCGGTGGCACGCACGCGCTGAGCCTGCCGATTCTTGTCTATAAAGTGTATCCAGACGGCAAAGAAGAGCTGGTGCGCGGCGTGCGATTTCGAGAGGTGACTGTACGCTCGCTCCGCGATATCCGTGCTGCCGGAAACGACAATACGGTATTTGATTATCTGGAGAACGGCGCTCCGTTCTCGGTGATGGGAGCCGGCCAATACGCGGCCGAAACCTCGGTAATCGCTCCTTCGATCTTGGTGGACGATCTCGAAATACGTAAACTAGATGAAGAACTACCCAAGCTGCCGGTAGTCCCGCCGCCTTCGCTCACCGCCATCGAATAAATGCGCGAATTGACGGCCTGACCCCAGAACATGCGGATCATCAGCCGCTACGTTTTTCGCGAGATTGTCGCTAGCGCCCTGTTGGGGACGTTGCTGGCGACTTTCGTCCTTTTCCTGCAGCGTGTGGACAAGTACTTCGAGCTGTTGGTGCGGAGCTCGGCAAAACTCGAGACCGTCGGCTGGTTATTCGCGCTGGCGCTGCCCCCAGTGCTGACGTTGACCGTGCCTTTCGGGGTGCTGGTGGGAATTCTGATCGGCCTGGGACGGATGTCCACCGACGGCGAAATCACGGCCATGCGGGCCGCGGGAGTTTCAAGCCGCGCCGTCCTCCCCCCGGTGCTGACCTTCGCGTTTCTGGCGATGCTGGTAGCCGGCGCCTCTTCACTGTGGCTCACACCGCGCGCCATCCGGCAGAGCATTGCGATTCTGAACACCCTCGAAGCCGAGCAGTTGACCGCCGACATCCAGCCGCGGATTTTTGAAGAACAATTCCCCAATACCATTCTCTATGTGGGTGACGTGAAGCCGGGCCAACTGGCGGTCTGGAAAAATGTTTTTCTGGCCGATCTCACGCCTCCCGAAAAACGCAGCATCGGCTTGGGCGAGAAGGCGGACGGGCCGCGGATCACGGTGGCGCGAGAGGCCATCGCGATTCCGGATGTGCCCCACAGCCGCATTCAACTTTCACTTCGCGAAGCCAGCACGCACGAGGTGGACAAAGACGGCGTGGCTGATGACAGCTCTTACCGGGGAGAGCAGATACTGGAAGCGGCGCCGCCGGCCCAGGTCCGTGCCCGGGCGTTCAGTGAAATGAATACGGGCGAATTGAAGCGCTATTCGCGCACCGGGCCGGATTGGGTAGAAGCGCGCATCGAGCTCCATCAAAGAATGGCCTTGCCGCTGGCCTGCATCATGCTGGCTCTGGTGGGCATTCCGTTGGGCGTATCCTCGCGCAAGGGTGGAAAATCGGCTGGTTACGTGACCGCGCTGTTTTTGGCGTTCTTCTGTTATCACCTGGCGTTCATCACGCTGATCGGAGTGGCAAAACAGCATGTAATGCCAGTCGAGGCCGCGATCTGGACACCGAACGCGGTATTCATGCTGGCGGGCCTTTTGTTGATCGCGCGTCTGGAGCAGCCCGGAGATCGCGACGTGGTGGGCACGCTGCGCGGCTGGTTCAGCGCGGGATTTCATCGATTACGTCCCCGGCTTGTAGCGCCCGACTTCGCCGAGGGCGAACGCCGAAGAACCCGCTGGCTGCCGCTAGTTCCCCAGTTACTGGACACCTATATCCTCACCAGCTTCCTGTTCTATTTCGTGGTGTTATTGGCCAGCTTCGTGATGATGACGGAGGTCTATAATTTTTTTGCGTTGATGGGCGATATCGTGCGGAATCACATCGCCATGTCGCGAGTCTTCCTCTATCTATTCTTCCTGATCCCGAAGCTGGTCTACGATACTCTGCCGGTGAGCGTGCTGGTCGCCGTTCTGGTGACCTTCGGCGTGCTTACCAAACACAATGAAGTGACGGCATTCAAGGCATGTGGCGTGAGCTTGCACCGACTGGCCGCACCGGTGCTGGCGGTGGCGTTGTTTTTCAGCGCCGGGTTGTTTGCTTTCGATCATTTCTACGTTCCCGATGCCAACCGCAAACAGGACGCGCTGCGCAACGAAATCAAGGGTCGCCCCGTCCAAACCTATCTGAACCCGCAGCGCAAATGGATCTTGGGTAGTAAAGGGTCGCGGATCTGGTACTACAAGTATTTCGACAACCAGCAAAACGTCATGGGCGGCGTGAACGTGTACGAACTCAATCCCAAGGTGTTCGAGCTGCGGCGTCAAATCTCAGCCGAGCGCGCGCAATGGCAGCCCACGCTGAAGACCTGGATTTTTCAAAATGGCTGGGAACGTGAAGTTCGGGGCGAGTTCCACCGTTTCCAGGTGATGACGTTTCCGGAGTTGGACGAGCCACCGGATTACTTCCTGAAAGAGCTGAAGCAAGACAAGCAGATGAATTTCCAGCAGCTCGAGTCGTACATTCACGACCTGCAGCAGAGTGGTTTTGACACGGTGCGGCTGCGCGTGCAGCTTTATAAAAAGTTTTCCGTGCCGCTATTTGCGCTCATCATGGCCATGCTCTCGGTCCCATTCGGATTTTTGGTGGGGAATCGCGGCGCAATGGCCGGTATCGGCGTGAGCATCGGGATCGCGATGGCGTACTGGGGCGTGGGCCAGCTGTTCGAGCAGATCGGCAACGCGAACGAGCTGCCACCAAGCCTCGCGGCATGGTCACCCGACGTGCTATTCGGGCTGGCGGGCATGTGGCTGCTGTTGAGGATGAGAAGTTGAGGGTCGACCGGCGGAAGCCCGGTCCCACTAAGAGGGTTGGGCGATGCGCGAGATGGCGTTCACCAGCTTGCGATAGGGCAGTTTTTCCAGATCGTCCAAGGGAAACCACTCCCCATCGCGCCAGCTCGAGTAAAACCAGCGGGCCAGTATCGCGGAATACTCTTGGCGCTCGCGCATGGACTGCTGCACCGGCGCAAGCAAGGCCACCGCTTCGTGCAATCTCTGATCGAGCGAGACCGGTTTGCCTTTCACCAATTCGAACGTGATGCGCTGCGCGCCCAGCCACGAGCCTTCACGGACAAACCATAACTCTACCGCTCCCGGTTCGGCTGACGCGGTGAGGGCCAGACCGTTAAGTTTTCGGATGTCGCGAACCAGTTCGTCTCGCAACGCCAGAACCTCCTGAATCTTCTCGATGCGTTTGTGCTGGCGCGCCGCCTGTTCGAAATCGAGCTGCTGGCTCAGGCGCTCGCGTTCAGCCACGGTGGTATCGAGCAATGAGTGGCCGTCACTGCGCAAAAAATCAATCACGCGGCCGACTTCGTTGCGATACTCCTGAACCGTGACCACCTGCTGGCAAGGGCGCAAACACATGCCCATCTCGCCGTAGATACAGCCGGGGTGAGCTGGTGAAGGCGCCAGGTCTTCCTCGCACCGGCGCATTTGAAACAGATCCAGAAATTGCGATTCAAAGCGCTCGGCGGATGCGCGGCTGCGAAACGGGCCGAAGTAGACAGCAGGGGTGCCGCCCAAGTGCGTGGTGATCTGGCTGCGTGGAAATTCGTTGGTCAGGATGACTTTGACGTAGGGCGGCATGCGCAGCCGGATAACATCGAGATAATTTTCAGGAAAATACCGCCGCGCCAGCTCGTACATGCGCACGCTCGACTCGAGTGAAGAGCCCGTGAGCCAGAATTCGATTCGCATCACGGTGTGACGCAGATTCAGCAGACGCGAGGGCGACTCGCGCTCGCGCAAAAGCCTCAGCAGCCGCCGGCGAAGCAGTGCCGTTCGGGCCAGGTAGGGCTCGCCTTGCTTGGGCCAGAGCATGAACACAGCGGGTTGGTTGGGAACACGCTCGAGCGCCCGATCGAACGTCGCGAGATCTTCCGCAACCGCGATTTCGGGCATCAGGATTACGCGGTCTGGTAAAGCCCGGCGTACTGCTGTTCCGTCAAAGGCCGCACTTTTGCCAGGGCGAGGTTCTCCGACACGTGCGCCGGCTTGCTCATGCCAACCAGAGCCACTGTGATCCCCGGGGTGGAGCGCGCGAACTGAATGGCGCGCTGGGCGTCCGTTTCGAGACCTCCGAACTTCGAGGCTAGCCCTTCAGGCAGGTTGCGCGAGAGTTTGGATTGCAACAGGCTGGCGCTCGCGACCACGGCCATGTGCGATCGTGCCGCCACGTCCAGCACGCTCAAATCGCCATCGCCTTCATAAACCCGATTAGCGAAAGCCTCCACCATAGCCAGATTCAACGGAAGCTGGATCCAGCGGAAGTGGTGCTGCGGGCCGCCCTGTTCTTGAGCGATCTCGATTAGGCGCACCAGATCGAGAGTGTCCTTGGCGCCGCCCGGCCTACGGTAGCCCTCCCAGGTGGCGGTTCCGTAATAGCGGATTTTGCCCTCCGCGACCATGCGCTCGAGCGCCTCGAATGCCAGGCGGATGCGGCCATCGAATTCGTCTCGGATGACGAAATTCAACTGGGTTTCAGGGTTGTGCAGATAAAAAATATCGATCGTCTCGAGCCCCAGGTTTGAGCGGCTGCGGTCAATCTGATCCGCGATGAAGCGCGGTTCCATCGAGTGCATCCCGCCCACCACATCGTCAGGCTTGAGAAATGAAGGGACGGCCCCTGGAGTGAGAAATCCGGCTTTGGTAGCCACCACCAGCTCATCCCGTTGGCAATCGCCCGACCGAAACAGATCGGAAAGGGCCGCTCCGATGGACTGTTCGGATCGCGTATTGCGGTAGTTAATGGCGGTGTCCAGGAAATTGAGGCCCCCGCGGACCGCCGCACTGATCGCCCCCCGGTACGCCTTGTCGGTGGGTTCGTCGGGATTGCCCAGGTACGTGCCCAGCCCAATGCTGGACGCCTTCAGGCCGTCGAAAGTCCGGTAGAAGCCGGAAGCGCAGCCGGCAGAAAAGCGGGCCGTGAAGAGATCGGTCCCCTGGGGCGTGGCGAAGCCGCTGGTCACCCTTGAATTGTACCCGACGGCTTCCCGATTGCATCGCCAACCGGGCCGTTGTCCGGTAGCCGTTATGCCGCATACCATTGGGCGTTACCGCCAGATTGCCTGTAAATGCCCTTTAGCATAGAATCCAAGTACATATGGCCAGTACCCAAGCCACCAAACAAACGCCGGGGACAGGGAAAACCATTCTTGTTCTTGACGACGAGGCAGACGTACGAAAACTAGTTGCGGCGATGTTGGTCAGCAACGGATATCAGGTGGTCACCGCTGACAACGGTGATAATGCAATCAAGGCATTCCGGAAAAGCAAACACCCCATCGATCTTCTTCTTCTGGACGTGGTGTCGCCGGGCCTCAGCGGGCCCATGGTGGCGGACCGGATCGCCGAGATACAGCCGGGATTACGCGTGCTGTTCATGTCGGGCTACGACAATACAAATGTCGTGCAGCGGTATGTCGTGGAGAAGGGTTACGCGCTGCTACCCAAGCCGTTCACCATGGAACAGCTGTCCCGGAAAGTACGTGAAGTATTGGAGGCGACCCGCAAACCCGTTCCGAAGAACGACTGAACACGGGCCGGGCGCTACTCCTCGAGCGATTTAGTTTCGATCAGGTTTCGGAGAGTTGCCAAAAAGTCTTGGAGCGGTTTTGCTCCCAGATCGCCGTGTTTTCGATTCCGCACAGCCACTTGGCCGTTCTGCGCCTCGCGATCGCCCACGACGAGCATGTAAGGGATTTTCTGTAACTGCGCTTCGCGGATCTTCAAATTCAACTTTTCGCTGCGGTCGTCTACGGTAGACCGGACGCCGGCTGACTCCAGGCGCTGGTGCACCTGGCGCGCATATTCGAGCTGGCGGTCCGTGATGGGCAAAACGATGGCCTGCACCGGCGTGAGCCAGACGGGAAAGGCGCCAGCATAGTGCTCGAGCAGAATGCCGAAGAAGCGCTCGATGGAGCCATAGAGTGCGCGGTGCACCATGAGCGGCTGATGCGCCTTTCCGTCTTCGGCAATGTATTCAAGGCCGAACCGGCAGGGCAAAGTGAAATCGAACTGGACCGTGGAAAGCTGCCACAGGCGGCCGATCGCATCCACCAGTTTGACGTCAATCTTCGGTCCGTAAAATGCGGCCTCATCGGGCATGACTTTCACTTTGAGGTCCAGGCGCTCGGACGCCTTGCTCAAAGCGTTTTCAGCCAGCTTCCATTGGTCGGATGAGCCGTCGTATTTTCCGCTCTTGCCGCCGTCCCAGGTGGACAGCTCGGCTTCGTAACTACGGAAACCGTAAGTTTCGAGAGTGTCGATGGCGAATTGCAAGCAGCCGACGATCTCATCCTCAATCTGCTGCGGCGTGCAGAAGATGTGTGCGTCGTCCTGCGTGAAACCACGCACGCGCATCAGGCCGTGCATGACGCCTGAACGCTCGTAACGGTAGACGGTGCCCAGCTCGCCCAGGCGAACGGGCAGCTCTCGATAGCTGCGCATTCGATCGCGGTAGATGAGGATGTGGAACGGACAGTTCATGGGCTTGAGCTGGTACTCGGCATCATCCAGCTCGATGCGCTTGAACATGTTGTCGGCATAGAAATCGTAATGGCCGGACGTTTTCCATAAATCCGACCGCGCCACGTGGGGCGTGTAAACCAGCGAGTAGCCGCGCTTCAGGTACTGGTCGCGCATCCAGTCTTCAATCTGCTTGCGGACGATGCCGCCTTTGGGGTGAAAAAAGATCAGCCCGGGACCGGCCAGCTCCTGGATGCTGAACAGATCAAGCTCCTGACCGAGCTTGCGGTGATCGCGCTTCTTGGCTTCTTCGAGTTTGGCGAGATACTCGTCGAGCTCTTTCTTAGTGAAGAACGCGGTGCCGTAGATGCGCTGGAGCTGCTTGTTGTGCTCGTTGCCTTTCCAGTAGGCGCCGGCGATGGAGAGCAGCTTGAGAGCTTTGATTTTTGAAGTGGATGGCAAGTGCGGGCCGCGGCAGAAGTCGATGAAATGCGGGCCGAGCGTGTATTCGGAAAAGATATCGCCGGCTCGCTCCGTAATGAGTTCGCACTTCATCCAGGCGTCAGAATATTTGCGCAGGCCCTCCTCTTTCCGCGTCATGACGCGCTCAAAGGGAAGGTCTCGCGCCTGGATTTCCCACATGCGCTTTTCGATTTTCTCGAGATCATCGGGCGTAAACGGAGTCGGCCGGTCGAAATCGTAGTAGAAGCCGGTGTCGATGGGCGGGCCGATGCCGAGCTTGGTTTCGGGAAACAACTCGAGCACCGCTGCGGCCAGCAGGTGCGCAGTCGAGTGGCGATAAACCTGGAGCGCTTCAGCATCCTTGGTGGTCAGGATCTTCAGCTCGGCGTCGGTCTCGAGCGGCCGCGTGAGGTCGTACAATTCCCCGTTCACGCGCGCCACGATGGCTGCGTCCGCGAGGCGGGTGCTGATGGAGCGGGCAACGTCGATAGGTCTGGTCCCAGGCTCGACCGACTGCGTACTGCCGTCGGGCAGCCGAACTTGAATACTCATAGCGGGAACTTTCAGCGTAGCATAGCCGTTTGACTCCGCTGGCGGAAAGGATCACCCTTCATGTACCGTCGTATTATGTGGAAGTTCTTCGCCGCTACCACGTTTGCGGCCGTTCTCAGTATCTCTCTCATCGTTTCCCTGCAAGCCGATGAAGGCATGTGGCTGTTCAATCGGCCGCCGAATGCGCTCTTAAAGAGCAGATACGGGTTCGAAGCCACGCACGATTGGCTCGATCATGTCCAGCAATCCTCCATTCGCTTTAATAATGGCGGTTCCGGCGAGTTCGTTTCTGCCGATGGCTTGGTGATGACCAACCACCACGTCGGGACCGATTGCATGCAGAAGCTCAGCAGCAGTGGTCACGATTACCTCACCACGGGTTTTATGGCGAAAACCAGGGAGGTGGAGCCCCGTTGCGTGGACCTCGAACTGAATGTCTTGATGCAGATCGAGGATGTTACCGATCGTGTCAACGCCGCGGTAAATTTGCAAATGGATACGGCTGCAGCTGAAAAAGCCCGGCGGGCGATTATCAACACAATCGAGAAGGAATCACTTGATAAGACCGGTCTACGCAGCGACGTAGTCGCCCTATATAACGGCGGCGAGTATGATTTGTATCGCTACAAAAAATACACAGATGTTCGGCTGGTGTTCGCGCCCGAAAAGGACATCGCTTTTTTGGGCGGTGATCCGGATAATTTTGAGTACCCGCGATACGACCTTGACATCTGTTTCTTTCGCGTTTATGAGAAAAATCAGCCGGCCCGGATTCAACATTACTTAAAATGGAGTCCACAGGGCGCTGAAGACGGTGAACTTATTCTTGTCTCGGGCCACCCAGGCCGGACAGAACGTCTCGATACGGTGCGCCACCTGGGGTCGTTGCGCGATCAAATCTACCCGTACATTCTGAATCTGCTGCGCCGGCGCGAAATATTGCTCAGGACGTATAGCGAGCGCAGCAGCGAAAATGCGCGGCGCGCGCACGAAGATCTGTTTAGCATCGAGAACAGCCGGAAGGCGATTTTGGGTATGCTGGCGGGACTTCAAGATCCTTTGATCATGTCGAAGAAAGCCGGCGATGAACAGACACTCCGGGCAGCCGTAATGAAAGACCCGAAGCTCGAGCCCGCCTACGGCGGCGCGTGGGAGCAGGTTGCGAGCTCCATCCGGACTAGCGAGGAAATTTATCGGGACTATTCACTGCTGGAAGGAGCACAGGCGTTCGACAGCAATCTGTTCGAGCATGCCCGTACGCTCGTCCGATTGGCTGACGAAACCGCGAAGCCGAACGCAGAACGCCTGCGCGAATATTCCGAGGCCGCCCTGGAATCGCTAAAGCTGGAACTGTTCTCTACTGCTCCGATCTATGACGATCTGGAGACGGCAAAGCTCGCGGATTCGTTGAGTCTGCTGGCGGAAAGTTTGGGCGCGGATAATGAACTCGTACGCAACGTACTGGCGGGAAGCTCGCCGAGGAAACGAGCCGCGGATCTGGTCGAGGGATGCACGCTCAAAGACGTAGAAACGCGCAAACAACTTGCCCAAGCCGGCCGCAAAGGAATCGATGCATCCAAGGACCCGATCATCCAGCTAGCCAAGGTGATCGATCCGGAGGCGCGGCGCCTTCGGAAAATTCGCGACGAGCAAGTAAGAGAAGTTCAGCGGCAGGCCTACGCGAAAATCGCCAAGGCCCGGTTTGCGGTGTTTGGGACAGGACTGTACCCGGACGCTACCTTTACACTGCGCCTCGCATTCGGAGTCGTTAATGGATACCAGGAAGGCACAGAGCAGTTGCCCTGGACAACGACTCTGGGCGGCGCGTACAAACATTCTGAGGACCACCAGAACCAGCCGCCATTCGCGTTGCCGAAAAGTTGGTTCGAGCACCGGAACGATATCAATCCGAACACGCCGCTGAACTTTGTGAACACAGCGGACATTATTGGCGGAAATTCCGGCAGCCCGGTCATCAATAAGAATGCGGAACTGGTTGGGATCATCTTTGACGGGAACCTGGAAAGCTTGGTGTTGGATTACATCTACACGGAGGACCAGGCGCGTGCCATTGCCGTGCATTCATCCGGTATTCTAGAAGCTCTGCGCAAGATTTATCAGGCCAATGCGCTGGTGAATGAGCTTATGCCTGGCGCCGTGGCGGGGAAGTAAGACTCGCAGCTACCCGCCTGCCGGAGTGAGTCTTCTCGCGCTATAATAAAAACCTCCCTGCATCGTGATGTCCGCCATGAGCAGCCCGATCGAAATCGACGATGAAGCCGCTATAGTCGCACGGGCACGCCTGGGCGATGCAAAGGCTTTCAGCGAGCTGCTGCGGCGCTATGAAGGCAAAATTTTTCGCCTGGCTTTGCACATCACGCAGAATCGCGAAGACGCCGAAGACGTCCTGCAGGAAGCGTTTCTGAAGGCCTACGAGCACCTCGACCAGTTCCAGGGGCAATCGAAGTTCTATACCTGGATTGTGCGCATCGCGGTGAACCAGGCGTTGATGAAGCTGCGCAAGCGCAAGTCCGACCGGTCAGTTTCGCTCGACGAAACCATCGATACCGGCGAGGACACTGTGGCGCGCGAGATCGCGGCCTGGGATGAGAATCCGGAGCAGCGGTACTCGCGCGAAGAGCTGAATCAAATTCTGTCCTCCGCGGTGGACGACCTGGCGCCGATTTACCGAGCGGTATTCGTACTGCGCGACGTCGATGAACTGTCGACCGAAGAAACGGCCGAAGCACTGAATCTGTCCGTACCGGCCGTCAAGAGCCGGCTGCTGCGTGCGCGCCTGCAGCTCCGTGACAAGTTGACGCGGCAATTTAAACGCAAGGGAGAAGACGCCTTTGCTTACATGTAGACAGTTCCTGGACGAGCTGAGCGATTATCTGGATGAAAAGACCGATCCGGATCTACGCAGCAAACTCGAGCAGCATATTAGCGACTGTCCGAATTGCTGGGTGATCTGCGACACGACCAAGAAAACCATCCGGATTTATAAGGGCATGGATCCGTATCCGATTCCGGCGGACATGCATGCCCGGCTGATGACCGCCCTGGAACATAAGATGGCCAAAAAGGGCTGAATTCGGCGGCTGATCCGGGCCCCGCGCCCGTAACAGACTCGGCCTGATGCCAGCCGTCGACGCCGCACCCGTCCTACCTGGAATTGGCGCTTCCGCCAGAAGGGGTCCTGCAGTTTCGCAGAGGTATTCAAGAAAACGGAGGGCCGCGCGAGACTCCTCTTCTGGAAGCCGTTCAACCAGCCGGTGCAGTTCTTCCTGGGAAGTCATCTCGCTACTCTGTTCTCGATTGTATCGCGTAGTATCGCGTAGTGGAATGGGTTGATCAGAGCGAGCAGTTTCAGTCTTGCGGGCTTTCGCTATAATTGGCGTTCTGCCATCATGAAGATCACACGGGTTGAGACCATTTATCTGCGCCAGCCTGAGGTGAAGTTTCAGTGCGACAGCGGCCAGGATGCGCTCATTGTGCGCGTCGAGACCGACGCTGGAATTACCGGAGTCGGCGAGGTGGATTCCGCTCCCATGGCCGTCAAGGGCGCGATTGACGGGCCGTTCTCGCATACGACGGCGTGCGGTCTGGGGCAAGTAGTGGTCGGCGAAGATCCATTCGAGACCGAAAAGATTTGGCACAAAATGTACCGCGCCAACATTTATGGCGGCCGTCGCGGCGTGGGTCTGCACGCCATGAGCGGTATCGACCTGGCGCTGTGGGACGTCAAAGGCAAAGCGCTGAAGCTGCCGGTCTGGAAACTGCTGGGGGGCGGCTTCCACCAGACGATGCGCTGCTATGCCAGCTCTCTGTTCGGCCCAACACCCGAGAAAACCGGCGACCTGGCCCGCCGCTATCGCGACCAGGGATTCACCGCTGTGAAATTCGGCTGGGACCCCATGGGACAAGACGAGCGTACCGATATCGCGCTGGTGCGTGAAGCTCGCAAGGGTTTGGGCGATGGAGCCGATCTGCTCATCGACGCCGGCCTGGTATGGGATTCCAAAACCGCGCTGCAACGCGCCCGGGCTTTTTCGGAATACGGCATCTTCTGGCTCGAAGAGCCACTGCGTCCCGATGACTACGACGGTTACCGCAAGCTGGCCGAATCCACAGATGTGCGCATCGCGGCCGGCGAAGAGGAAAGCAACAGGCAGTCGTTCCTGGACCTGATGGACCGGGGCCGTATCGATGTGGTTCAGGTGGATCTCACGCGTTGTGGCGGTTTCACCGAGGCCATGAAGATCGCGGCTCTGGCATGGGACCGCGGCCTGCCAATTGCAAACCACGGGTTCACCACGTACATCAACGTCACTGCCGCGCTTCATTGGCTAAATTCCATTCCAAACGCGCTGATTTGTGAGTTCGTGGCTGAAGAGGAGACCAACCTGCGCGAGAGCATCACGCGCCAGAAACTGCGGGCAAGCGACGGTTACCTGGCTATTCCACAGGAACCGGGTCTGGGCATCGATCTGGACGAAGACGCAATCCGCAAATACCGTGTAGCATAGCTGGCATGAACCGCCGCTGTTTTCTTGCAACGCTTTCCGTCGCGCTGGCAAAGAGCGCCTCGACATTGCCGGCGAACAAGAACGTGAAGTGGGCGCTGAGCCTTGGGTTATGGGACCATTTCCGGCCGGCGCTTTTCACAGAGATTCTGGACGTCATGCGCGACACCGGTTTCATCGGGTTGCGCCTCACCGGTTTTCCACGCTGCTTTGAAAGATTTGATATGCCGCCCTCGCGCATGGAGAAGGAAGTCTCGAAGCGCAACCTGTACATCTGCACAATTTCGTTCAACGCGCCATCGAATGATGCGTCGCAGGTAAGCAAGATCATATCCGATGCGCGGCGGGCGATGACTTTTCTCAAGATGTTCGGCGCGAAGGAGCTGGTTGTATTCTCGCCCTCCCGGCTGCCGGACAACGTCGACACGATGCAACAGTTCGACAACATGTGCGAGTGCTTGGCGCGTCTGGGCGAACTTGCCGGCGAAATGGGATTCCGCGCCGGGCTGCACAATCACTTAGGCCAGATGGTCGAACGGCCGCCGGAAATCGACCTGGTGATGGCCAAACTCAATCCGAGGGTCTTCTACTTAGCGCCTGACACCGCGCACCTCCACTTGGCCGGCGGCGACGTGGTCAAGACACTAGAAAAATACAAGCAGCGGTTATGTTTCGCTGATTACAAGGATGCCAGGTGGACCCAGCCGCCTGCCGACGTGGTGGAAGACAGCGGCAAGGTACACCCCAAGGATTCGCGCGAAGCACGCTTTCTCTCGAGTATCTTCGATCTGGGCGCCGGCGAAATTGATTTTCCGGGCTGCCACCGCGTGCTGAAGGACATCTCGTACCGCGGCTGGCTTTGTGTGGACCTGGACACGGCGCGTCAGGGCCCGCGCATCAGTTACGAACGTTCTGGTGCGTACGTGGTCAACAAGCTCGAACCCATCTATCAATAGGACTTTTGCGACCACGTGCCCGATCGAGCGGGCAGGTCCGTTTACAAGGGGCGGGGAAGGCGCGCGACCCACGGACCACGCGATACAAGACCCGCGAACCGCGCGATACAATACGAGTTCCCATGAAAGCTCGCGTGTATGTCTCGTTCAAATCCACCATCCTTGATCCCCAGGGTCAAACCATTCGCTCCGCGCTTGCGGGACTGGGGTACAAGAGCATCGCCGCCGTCCGCCAGGGCAAGTTTTTCGAAATCGCCATCGACTCAGGTACCACGCGCGAGCAGGCTCAGAAAGACATGGATGCGATCGCCCGCGATGTCTTGACGAATCCAGTGATCGAAGAGTACCGCATCGAGTTTCTGGATTAGCGGCGTGCCTCGAAATCCCGGCAAAGGCGTGGGGCTGGTATTACAGGACACCGCCGTACGAATCCTTACCGCAACAGAATCATCATCCAGGTAGAATGGAAAAAGTGGCCTACGATTTGATCGTTATCGGAAGCGGACCGGGCGGATATTCCGCGGCTGTGCGCGCCGGGCAATACGGACTAAAGACCGCGATCATCGAAAAGGACCCCAAGTTGGGCGGCGCCTGCCTGCACGTTGGCTGCATTCCGACCAAGGCGCTGCTCCATACGGCCGATGTCTGGGAGCATTTCGCGCACCGCGAAGAAGATGGCATCATCTGTCAGAATCCGAAGATCGATTATCCCAAGGTCATCGATCGCAAGAACAAGATCGTCGCCAAGCACGCCAAAGGCGTCGAGTTCTTGATGAAGAAGAACAAGGTGGAGTGGATCAAGGGCTTCGGCGTGGTGAAAAGCCGCGGGCGAGTGGAAGTGCGCGGCGAGCAGGGAACACAGCAGCTCGAGGCCAAGAACATCCTGTTGGCGACGGGCTCGGAAGCCAGGATGTTGCCGGGATTGAAGCCCGATGCGGAGCGGATTCTCACCAACATCGAGATCCTGAATCTGACTTCGATTTCAAAGACGCTGGCCATTATCGGCGCCGGCGCCGTGGGTGTGGAATTCGCCTCCATCTTCAATCGCTTTGGCACACAGGTGACCATTCTCGAGATGTTGCCGCGTGTTGTGCCCGTGGAGGATGAGGAAATTTCGAAGGAACTGGAGCGCGCATTCCGCAAAGCCAAGATTCGCGTGGAGACCGGCGCCAACGTGGACAACGTTCAGGTGTTGAACGGCTGCGTGAAAGTGTCGGCCACCTTGAGCAACGGCAAGAAGGAAGACATCGGCGCGGAGCGGTTACTGGTGGCGGTGGGCCGCAAGCCCAACGTGGAAAAGCTCGGTCTGGAAAATACAAAGGTCGAACTGGACCGGGGATTTGTCAAAGTGGACCGGTGGCAGCAAACGGCGGAGCCGGGCATTTATGCTATCGGTGACATTGTCGCCGGGACACCGCAACTGGCGCATGTGGCTACAATGCAGGGCATGGTCGCGGTGGGACACATGGCTGGAAAGCCTGTGCGGCCGGTGAATCGCAATCGCATTCCGGGCGCCACGTATACAGACCCGGGGATTGGCAGCGTGGGATTGACCGAGGCTCAGGCGCGCGCGCAGGGCAATCGCGTGAAGGTGGGGAAGTTTCCGTTTGCGGCCAACAGCAAGGCCAGCATTCTCGGCAAACACGACGGCTTCGTCAAGATTGTCGCTGATGAAACCTACGGTGAAATCCTGGGCGTGCACATTATCGGGCCGGAAGCCTACGAGCTGCTCAGCGAAGCGGTGGCCGCGATTGAGGCAGAGGCGACGGTAGAGACTTTGATGCACACCATCCACGCGCACCCCACGTTGTACGAGGCGATGGGAGAGGCGTTCAACAACGTCTATGGTCTAGCGATCAATGCGTAGTTGCTGTTGGCGCGATGTGGGCCGCCTCGAGTACGGTGAGGCGTTCGAGCTGCAGAAGGCGTTGGTTGCAGAACGCAAGCGCGGTGAAATTCCCGACCAGTTCCTGCTGGTGGAGCACCCGCACACTATCACGCTGGGACGCAATGGACACCTGGAAAATCTCCTGGCGCGGGAAGAGGTGCTCGCGCAAGCAGGTATCGCCTTTCATCACACGGATCGAGGCGGCGACATTACGTATCATGGTCCGGGCCAGATCGTTGGGTATCCTATTGTGCACTTGCGCGAGTGGAAACGAGACGTGGTGGCCTACGTGCGCGCCATCGAGCAGGTGATGATTGAGGCGCTGGCTGATTTCGGTATCGCCGGGGGACGCGTTTCCGGAATGACGGGTGTTTGGACGGGGGGGAAGAAGATCGCCGCCATCGGCGTGCACATCAGCCGCTGGGTGACGTCGCACGGCTTCGCGCTCAATGTAACCACTGATCTGAGCTATTTCCAGTACATCGTGCCCTGCGGCCTGGTGAAGCCGGTTACATCCATGGCCGCATTGGGCGCCGCTGCCTCGCGGGAAGATGTGATGGGAAGGCTGGCATTCCATTTCGGCCGTGTGTTCCAATGCGAAATGGTCGAGGCGAGCGTGAGTGCCGCGGTTTAATTCCGGAGAAATGAATTTATGACTGACGTTGTGATGCCGCAGATGGGCGAAAGCATCGTTGAGGGGACGCTCACCAAGTGGCTGAAGAAGCCGGGTGAACATGTGGAGCGCGATGAGCCTCTGTTTGAGATTTCAACCGATAAAGTGGACACGGAAATTCCAGCGCCGGTGGCCGGAACCTTGGCTGAAGTCCTGGTCGAAGAAGGCAAGACCGTGGGGATCAATACGGTGGTGGGGCGCATCAACGAAGCGGGCGGCGATGGCGCGCGCCCACAGAGTCCGGCACAGCAGGGCCCGGCTGCTCCGCCGGCTGCCGCAGTCCCACCCCAGCGCCCGGCGCCCTCTCCGCCAGCTCAAACGTCGCCACCACCGCCACCAGCTCCAGCGCCCAATGCGCATGCTGCTGCGCAAGGGCAGGAGCTCGGAGTAAGACCCGGAATGGGTGAACCGGATTTCGTCAGTTCGCCGGCTCCGGCTCCCGAAGCCATGCAACGGGCCGGCGAGTCGCAAGGACCACTCTCACCATTAGTACGGCGGATGGCGCGCGAGAATAACATCGACTTGAACGGCGTAAAAGGGACTGGTGCCGGCGGCCGGATCACCAAACAGGACGTCGAAGCTTACATTGCCCAACAGAAGGGTGCACCGGCGGCAGCGCAGCCCCGGCAGCCAGCGCCAGCAGTACGGCCTGCCGCACCGGCGCCGCAGAAGGCGGCGCAGCAGGCACCCCAGGCTCCGCAAACTCCGGTCGAGGCGCCGCCAGATTCCTACACTCCTCCTACGCGCGCGCAAGCCAAGACGCGCATTGAGCCGATGAGCACTATGCGCATGAAGATCGCCGAGCACATGGTGCTGAGCCAGCGTGTCTCGGCCCACGTGACCACCGTCCACAAAGTCGATATGACCAAGGTGGCAAAAATGCGCGATCGTCATAGGGACGACTTTCAGGCACGTTACGGAATTTCGCTCACCTATCTGCCGTTCGTCGCACGGGCGACGGTTGAAGCGCTGCGCACTTATCCGCTGCTCAATGCTTCCATCGAAGGCAACAACATCATCTATCACAACGAAATCAATATCGGAATTGCGGTGGCGCTCGAGAACGGGCTCATCGTTCCAGTGATTCGCAACGCCGACGAGAAGAACGTGCTGGGCCTGCAGCGGGCGATTGTGGATCTGGCGGCGCGCGCGCGGTCGCGCCACCTCAAGCCCGATGAAGTGCAGGGCGGCACATTTTCGATTACCAATTTCGGCAGCTTCGGCAGCGTGTTCGCCACGCCGGTTATCAACCAGCCGCAGGTGGCCATTCTCGGCGTCGGCATGGTGGAGAAGTCGCCCGTGGTGATTGACGATGCCATTGGTATCCGGTCCATCAGCTATCTGTCGCTGACTTTCGATCACCGACTGGTTGATGGCGCGCTGGCTGACCAGTTCACAGCCAAGGTGAAATCAGTTCTCGAGAACTGGTCCGAAGAAGTACTCTAAAGCTGGAATAAGGGGATGGGGGCGACGTAAATAAATATGCCGGCAGGGACCGACCGTGTGTTTCTTGATTTTTCCGCGAAGAAGCTGGACCAGCTTTCCTCGCGCATCGCCGAGTGCGTAGGCAAGCTGAAGGACGATGAAGTCTGGGCGCGCGGCCACGAGAACGAAAATGCCATCGGCAACCTGGTCCTGCACCTGAATGGCAACGTGCGGCAATGGATCATCGCCTCCATCGGCGGTGAGCCCGACACGCGCGTTCGAGATGCCGAGTTCGCCACGCGCGGTGGCACGAGCCCTACCGAACTGATCGCGCGTTTAGACAACACGGTGAAACAAGCAATCACGGTGCTTGAAACCCTCAAGCCTGAGCGCCTCACACACCGCGTTACGATTCAGAAGTATGAGGTTTCGGTGCTCGAAGCCATTTATCACGTGGTGGAGCATTTCGCGCAACACACCGGACAAATCATATTCGCAACGAAGATGCTGACCGGCCAGGATCTGGGTTTTTATAAACACCTGAAGGCAGCCACCGGGCACGCCGAGAAAACACCGTAGACCAACGACTCCGGACGCACGAGTAACCGCTTTAAGCCAACAGATCCAGTAATTTCTGCTGCATTTCATCGCCCGTCTGGATGGTCTTGAGTTGGCTTCGTAGTTGTTGCGGCCACCATCAGGGCGACCATGTCATCGGCCAGCGAGGCTTGGGGTCGTGGGCATTTAGCTGCTCCGTTGAAAGAGATTCTCGCGCGATTTTGCCCGCGCCTTGATCGAAGCTGGATGCGAGCGGTCAAGACCCTGCAGGGAGTTATCCAAACCGTTCATAAATTTGGCTCCTCATCTCATCTCATCTCATCTCATCTCATCTCATCTTTTCGGCCGATCGAGCCAAAGTTTTAATCAGCGCAACGTCTTTTTTTTCAGATACTCGATGAGCGCGGCCGGGTCGTCACTGATGATGCCATCCACCCCGGCGTGGATCAACCGGTCCCACTCCTCGGGTGTATTGGCCGTCCAGGCGATCACCTCCAAGCCGGCCTGGTGTGCGGATGCCACGCGTTCCGGCGTCACCATATGTTGCTCGGGCGAGATAATTCGCGCGCTGGCGCTGCGGGCTACTTTCACAAAATCGCCCAGCTTTTCATCTTCATCGAGTGCCGCGAGGCGAATCTCGTGGGCCAGCTTTCTCATGGCCTGGAGCGTGCGGAAATCGAACGACTGTATGATCACGCGCGTACGCAGGTTGTGGCGGTCGATCGCCTGGAGTACCAGTTCCGCGAAACGCTCGGGCGTTGGCGTGTACTGGGGTTGATTGCGAAAAATCTTGGTTTCGATATTGAACAGGAAATTGCCGCGAGAGGCCAGTGAGAGTACCTCTTCGAGCGCCGGAATGCGCGCACCCTGCACGGCCTGCTGTTTCGGAAAATGCGGGTTGATGAGCGACCCGCAATCCCAGGTGCGCAGCTCGTTGAAGGTGATCTGGCGAATCACAGCGGCGCCGCCCGTGTTGCGGCAGATTTCCGGGTTTAGCTTGGGGTCGTGCGAGATGACCGGCACGTCATCTTGGGTGACCGCAACATCCATTTCGAGCGCGTCGACACCCACGTCCAGCGCACACTCGAAGGCGGCCATGGTGTTCTCGGGACGCATAGCGCGCGCACCGCGATGGCCATGGACCTGGATAGGAGCCGCATTCATGATCAAACCGCACAGATACAGATAAAGAAGACTCGCCAGCGTTTTCTTCACATTCGAATAGAATAACAGGACGGGGAACGATGACGAACCTGAAGACCAGGCGTGATTTTACGCGTGATGCCGCATATGGCGCCGGATTACTCGCGGTGTCCTCCAAGCTAAGAGAACCCGATGCGCCGCGCACATGCCCCGTGCTGTGCCTGTTCTCCAAGCACTTGCCGAAACTGAACTATGTGGAGCTGGCGCGCACGGTAAAGCAAAGGGCTTTGATGGAGTGGACCTCACGGTGCGCCCCGCGGGTCATGTGCTTCCGGAGCGAGCCGCACAAGATCTTCCGCGTGCGATCGAGGCCATTCGCGCCGAAAGTCTGCTGGTCCCGATGATCACTACGGGGCTTACCTCTGCTTCCGATCCGGCGGCGCGGCCGACGCTGAGCGCGGCAGCGGGGCTTGGCGTGAGTTACTTCAAGCTGGGTTACTGGCACTATCCGGCCGGGGTTTCGATTGATCAGCGCATCGCAGAAGTTCAGCACGATGTGGCTGGCCTGGTGGCTCTCGGCCAGGAGTACGGCATCACGGCGGGCTTTCAAAATCACTCCGGCAACTATGTGGGCGCTGCTATCTGGGACACCCGTGCGATCATCGCGAACATGGATCCGCGCTTGATCGGTTATTATTTCGACCCGTGCCATGCCACAACGGAAGGGGGCGAAGGCGGCTGGCAGATCGCGTTGCGGATGGCGCTCTCGCGAATGAAGATGGTTGCGCTCAAAGACTTCTACGGGGCGAAGGGCACGAAAGCCGGCGTTCGCTGGCAGATGACGATGTGTCCCATGGGCGATGGCATGGTCCATTGGCGGGAAGTGTTCTCGATGTTCGCGAAAGCCAGGTTCACTGGACCGATCTCGCTGCACATGGAATATGAACCGGCTGATGAAAGAGCCGCCATCGCGCGCGATTTTGAATTCGTGCGCAAACAGGTGGGTGCGGCCTATCGGGGAGTATCATGAAGAACGCGATTCTACTTCTGGCGATGACGATGGCGATGGCGATGGCAATGGCAAATGGCGCGGCACAACAGGGTTGGTTTCCGCACGAAGGCGGTCTGCTCAAGTACCGCGTCCAGATCCGATTCGGCGAAGAACCAGATAGCATGCCCGATGGCTGGAAATTCGGTCGAGTTTCAGCCGTGGCTACCGATTCGGCGGGCCGTGTTTTCGTTTTCCACCGTGGTCCCCGGGCTGACCCCATCGTCGTCTTCGACGCCAAGGGAAAATTTCTGCGCTCCTGGGGACGCGGTATGTTCGGCAATCCGCATGGATTGCGCATCGATAAAAACGACAACGTCTGGGTGACGGATAACGGCGATCACCAGGTGATGGAGTTTTCAAACGAAGGCCGCCTGCTCCGCGAATGGGGCATCAAAGGCAAACCCGGCACCGATCCTCAGACCTTCAACCGTCCAACCGACATTGCGTTTGCTGCAAACGGCGATTTCTACGTTTCAGACGGCTACGGCAACTCGCGCGTTGTGAAGTTTTCTCGGGACGGGAAATACCTGTTGGATTGGGGCAAGCCCGGAAGCGGGCCGGGCGAATTCAATACGCCGCATTCCATCGCTCTCGACTCCAAAGGCAGGGTCTATGTGAGCGACCGCGAGAACAACCGCATTCAGATTTTCGATCCGAACGGAAAATTTCTCGGCCAATGGACTCATCTGGGCGCGACGCAGAACATCTTCATTACGCCCAAAGACGAGATGTGGATCATCACTCACCGCAACAACATCGAAAACATCACCTACGACACGCTGGCCGGCCGCATCATGCGCATCGATCTCGCAACAGGCAAGATCCTGGGAGCCATGGAAAGCCCCGGCCACTGGATCCACGTCACGGCCGCGAACGAAATCCTCATCGGCAGCCTGACGGGCAATGTATTCCGCTGGTATCCCGGCTGGCTCGAGAAAGGCTTGGGCGCGACCGAGGGACTCAGGCCGGCGAACTGAGCGGGGGCTCAGGCAAACTCAATCATTTTGGAACGCAGGATCACGCGGTCGCGTGTCATCAACGGAAGCTTGTGAACCATACTGGTAGCGGCGATGATCTCTTCGGCGGGGTCGCTGCTGAAGTCCAAGTCCCGCACTCGGCGGCAGATCTCGAGCGTAAGGGGCCAGACGTGAACTCCGGCGACTAATCGAGTGAACTCGCCTGAATCAACGTCGAGTTCGACCCACCCTAATTGAGTCAATTTGGTGATTTCCCACAACACAATTGCGGAGATGCTCCACTCATTGGATGCCAGGAGTCGTCTTTCTCGCGGGGTTAGCTCGCCGCTGAACGCGTGAATCAAAATGTGCGTATCAAGATTGAGCATTCCAACGCTGGCCCGTCGAGAACAGGTTGCCTTTTATTTTGATCTTGCCCTTAAGCGCGCCGATTAGATTTGACGAGCTGGACTCCATGCGTACCAGTTTGGCCACCGGTTTTCCATGTTTGGTGATTACGATGCCTTCATCGTCCACCCGGTCGAGAAGGGCCAGGCATTGCTCTTTGAATTTCGAAGCGCTGATGCGGTTCACATCCAGATTATAGCAGAATTGGATGTAAATATTGACCAGTCATTAATTATGTCCACTTTCGCCCAAAGGGCCAGGTCAGGTTTACTTGCCGTCCACCGAAAACGCCAGCAGCACGTTCCCGGGCATGCCGCCGGTGGAGGCATAGCCCGAACCTACATACAGCATTCCGCCTGCGACGACGGGCCCAGGGCCATCGAGTGAGCCGCCGTGCGCTTTGACGCCATTGGCGCAGTCATATTCGCGGACGGTGTCGAAATCCCACGTCACTTTTCCGGTCTCGGTGGAATAAGCGCGCAGGTGGCCGTCCATGGATCCCGAAAAGACAATGCCTGGAATCACCGTGACAGCCGCGGATTGCGCCGGACTGCAGGGCTTGCGGTCTCGACAGCCTGGCGGCAAAGCCGACCACACTTTGTTGCCGGTCGCCAGTTCGAGCGCGAACAAGCCGCCGCCGCTCGCGGGATCAGCCTGAAGGCCCATGGGTGAGGGATGAGCCACCAGATCCGATACCGCCGCATAAACATTTTCACGGTCGGCCGCCGGACCCCACTGGATGCCACCCAGTGTTCCACCCTTGCCGACCCGAGTCTGCCACAGGATCCGCCCCTGCCGGTCGGGATCTAGCGCATGCACGACACCGGATTTCTGACCCGCAATCAGAGCCTGGCGCCCGTTCGGAAGATCAACCAGAATCGGCGATGAGCCGAAGTCCGCATCCGGGCCGTGTCCTTCCGGACAATTGGTCTGATCCGGAATGCGGCAACCGAAATTGAAGACGTCACCGGAAGTGATCTGCCGCGTCCAGAGAATTTTCCCGGAATCCAGGTTGAGGGCCAGTATGGCGTCGCTGGTGGAAACGGGCGGCTGCGAGTAATTGTCGCCGGTACCCACATAGAGCATATTACGTTGGGGGTCAACCGTGGGAGAATTCCACACGCCCACGCCGGACGGTCCCCAGAGCTGTGTTCCGATTTTGTTCTTTTGAGCCGGGTGCGCCTTTTCGGGGATGGTGTAGGTTTTCCAGATGGATTTCCCAGTCGTGGCATCGAGCGCCACCACGCTGCCGCGAAAACGGCAGCACTCGTAGGCCGGATCGGCGCCACTCAGCTCTTCCATCGACGAAACCGGAACGTAGAGGCGCCCGGCGTGCAGCTTCGGCGCTCCGGTAATGCGCGCTTCCGGATGCTCGTCAAGCTTACGCTTCCACAGCAGCTCGCCTTTGGCGGCATCCACCGCGTAGACGTTCGCATGTAGATCGCCGAAATAGAGCACCTCTCTCGGGCCGGTCTGTCCGATGCTCATGGCCGTGCGCACGGGCGCTTCGGAGTCAAATGTCCAGTACGCGCAACCGCTCGATGCATTGAGTGCATAGACTCGGCCCGAGGCACTGCCGATGAAGAGCCGGCCACCCGCAACTGCCGGCTGAGCCACGGCCGAGACATCGCCTGCGAATCCGAAGGCCCATTTGAGCTTCAAACGCGGAACTTGGCCGGCACTCAATTCCGCCATGGCCGCGGGCTGAAAGCGGGTGTTGGACAGGTCCACGCCCCAGCCGTTCCAGCCGGGCTCACCGGGCGCGACATCAAAAATCCCAACAGCACCGGGAAGACTTCCGCCAGCCCCGGAAGAATTTCCACCAGCCTCAGAGCAGCGGGCGCTACCAGGGAGCCGGGTAGAAACCGCTTCGCCGAAGCGTTTGCCGGACAGAAATTCGGCCAGCGCGCGCCTCTCGCCCCCAGTGCGGAATGAGCCATGAATGACCATCACACCGCTCTCGAGCGACAGCAGAATGCGTTCGGGGGGCATCTGTCTCAACGCTTCGCGGTTTGGCGCCCGCTCGGCTCCCGAGTCATGACAGGCAGCGCAATACTTCTTGTACACGGTCGCACCATCTTGGGCCGCAACCACGGAAACAAGAGCGAAGAACAGGGTCAACTGAGGAAAAAGGCGAGCAAACATGGCATTGGTATGGTTCAGAGAAAAGTGTAGCGCACAGCGGCTCAGAGCCCCGTTCCAGAACCGTTTCGTTTCCGCTCCGCTCGGCGAACCCGTGCTTCATCCATCCCGAAATAGTGAGCCACCTCGTGCCAGACGGTTTCTTCCACCAGCTTCTCGAGATGCTCCCTGTTGCGCGCCAGCCGCTCGTGGGGTCCTTGGAAAATCACAATCTGGTCCGGCATCACGAAGCTGTCGGAAACGCTGCGCGTGGTCAACGGGCGGCCGCGGTAAAGTCCCAGCAGAGTGCCTCCGGGCGCAAATCCGCGCAGCTGATCGCCGGACGGTTCGGGCTCTACGATCAGCGCCACGTTCGCCAGGCGGCGCCGGAAGCGGTATGGAATTTTCGCGAATGCGCGCTCGACCATACGGTCGAACTCCTGGGGAACCATCTGCACTTGTTATTCTACGGTTTATCTACCATGGCCATCGTGATCGCCATTGACGGACCGGCGGCGGCAGGAAAGAGCACCATTGCACGGCGTCTGGCTGACCGGCTGGGCTTCACTTATATCGATAGCGGCGCCATGTACCGCGCTTTGGCCCTGTGGGCGCTGCGCGAAAAGCTCGACCCCGCCGATATGCACCGGATGGAGCAACTGGCCATGGCCGCCTGGATCGAACTCGAGCGAGGGACCTCGCGCGTGCTGCTCAACAGCGAGGACGTTACCGAGGCCATTCGCTCGGTCGACGTCTCGGCGGCGGCGTCAATGGTGGCCGCGATTCCGGGGGTAAGGCGGGCTCTGGTTGAGAAACAAAAGGCCATCGGCGCACAAGAAAACGTGGTCATGGAAGGCCGCGACATCGGTTCAGTGGTGTTCCCCAACGCGGATCTGAAAATCTTTCTGGACGCTCAACCGGAGGAGCGTGCGCGGCGTCGTGCAGCCGAGGTGAATGGCGACCGGGACTCGGTGGCGAGCCAGATACGAGAGCGCGATGAGCGTGACCGAACTCGCGCAGAAGCGCCACTCACACAGGCGCCCGATGCCGTGTACGTGGATTCCACCGGCAAGAGCATCGAAGAAGTGGAGGACAGCATTCTGCGCCTGGTGCGCGCTCGGATAACCAACGGAAAGGAGTTTAGTTGAAGAAGCTTCTGGTGATGAAATTCGGCGGAACCAGCGTAGGCAGCGCCGAACGCATGCGCGTTGCGGCCCGCCTTTCCATCGAACAAAGCCGCAAGCGGCCGGTGCTTATTGTGGTGTCCGCAATGGCAGGCGTCACCGATCTGTTGATTGAAAGCACCAAACACGCCGAGGGCGGCGACCGGTCAGGCCTGGAAGAAAATACCCGGAAGCTGGAAGAGCGTCACATCGAAACCTGCCGTGAGCTACTTCCCGGCGCAAAACAGAAGCCGGTGCTGGCCGGAATCCGCGAGCTGGTGGGAGAATTTCAGCGCATTACCCGCGGCATGTTGATGTTGAACGACCGGCCCCCTCGGTCGGTGGATGAGTCCATCGCCATTGGTGAGCGGCTCTCGGCTTTGATGATGGCGGCGTATCTCAACGCGCAGGGAACAAAAGCGGAACCCATGAATGCCAGGGATCTGATCGTCACCGACGCAGTCTTCGGCAGTGCGTCGCCGCTGATGGATCAGACTACTGAAAAGGCGCGCAAGCGACTGCTTCCCCTGCTGCGGCGCGGCGTGTTGCCAGTGGTGACAGGGTTCAATGGCTCGACCGCGGACGGCCGGCCGACCACACTGGGCCGCGGCGGATCCGACTTCTCGGCCTCCATTCTCTCGGCGGCGCTCGAAGCGGCGGAGCTGTGGATCTGGACCGATGTGGACGGAATCATGACAGCCGATCCGCGTCTGGTGCCGGACGCCGCAGTGCTCGATGAGGTGACCTACCGCGAGGCCGCGGAACTGGCTTATAACGGCGCCAAAGTGTTGCACCCGCGCACGCTCGCTCCGTTGGTCGAAAGCCAGATTCCGGTTTGGAGCAAGAACAGCTTCGCACTTCACAAGCCGGGAACCAAGATCGTTTCGCGCCTGGCTGTCTCAAGCGGCGCCCGCGCCGTGACGTCACTTGCCCGGGTGGCCTT
>QHXW01000187.1 GCA_003223115.1 Acidobacteriota bacterium | reverse complement strand
AAGGACAAGGCCAAATCGCAGGAGCATGGCATGCAGTACCGTGCCATCGGTCCGTTCCGGGGCGGAAGATCGTTGACGGCAGCCGGACTTCCGGGCGATCCAACCACGTATTATTTCGGATCGACGGGCGGCGGAATCTGGAAATCGACGGATGGCGCGACGACTTGGAAACCTGGTTTCGACCAAGAAGCGTCGTCTGTAGGAAGCATTGCCGTCTCGGCGTCGGACCCGAACGTGATCTATGCTGGTACCGGCGAAGCGTGCATACGCGGCAACGCGGCACAGGGCGATGGCGTTTACAAATCGCTCGATGGCGCCAAGACTTGGCGGAATGTAGGGCTTCGCGATAGCCGCGCGATCGGGAAGCTGATCATTCATCCGAAAAATCCGGATATCGTTTTCGTAGCAGCGCTGGGGCATCCATTCGGCCCGAATCCGGAACGCGGGATTTTCCGCACTACCGACGGCGGCAAGACCTGGACAAAAGTTCTGTACGTGGACGAAAACACCGGCGGTATCGACGTAGTGTTCGATCCACACAATCCCAACATCCTGTTCGCGTCGATGTGGCAGGTTCGCCGCACACCTTGGAACTTATCGAGTGGGGGCTCGGGCAGCGGTCTCTATCGCTCGGAGGACGGCGGCACAACGTGGAAACGGGTAGAGCACGAAGGCCTGCCCAAAGGGCCTTACGGAAAGATCGGCGTGGCGGTCGCGGCCAACTCGGATCGCGTCTGGGCGCTGATCGAGGCCAAGGATGGCGGCCTTTACCGTTCCGATGATGGCGGCGAGAAATGGGAGCTCATCAACGGCGATCACCGGTTCCTGCAGCGCGCGTGGTACTACATGCACGTGGTGGCCGATCCTAAGGATGCCAACACCGTTTATATCCTGAACGTCGATTTTCACCGTTCCACCGACGGCGGCCTTACCTTCAACAAAATCAAGGTACCGCATGGCGACAACCACGGATTATGGATTGATCCGTTCAATACCAGGCGCATGATTCAGACCGATGATGGCGGCGCGACGGTAACACTCGATGGCGGAGAACACTGGACGCGACAGGACAATCAGCCAACAGCGCAGTTTTACCATGTGATCACCGACAACCGGTTCCCATACCACGTGTATGGATCGCAACAGGACAACAGTACGATTGCGATCTCGAGCCGCGGGGAGGACGGCGTCATCGACCGCGCGGATTGGTATACAGTTGGCGGAGGAGAAGCCGGCTATATCGCGCCCTATCCGCCCGATCCAAACATTGTGTACGCGGGCGATTATCAGGGTCAGATCACCCGGTTTGACAAGCGGAACGGCCAGATCAAGAACATTACCGTCTACCCGGTGCTGACGGATGGAGGCGGGGCAGCTAACCTGGAGCATCGTTTTCAGTGGACCGCGCCGATTGTGATTTCACCTCACGACCCCCATGTGCTCTACCACGCGGGCGAACAGCTGTTCAAGACTACCGATGGCGGGATGCATTGGGACGCCATTAGCCCGGACCTCACGCGTAACGACAAGAGCAAGCAGCAACCCTCCGGCGGCACGATCACGATCGACGATACAGGAACCGAGTATTACGACACGATTTTCGCGGTAGCCGAGTCGCCACTGCAGAAGGGCTTGATCTGGGCCGGCACGGATGACGGCCTGGTCCATATCACACGCGACGGCGGCAAGGTATGGACTAATGTCACGCCAAACAGATGCCGGAGTGGAGCCGCGTCAGCCTGATCGAAGCATCACCGCACGACCCGGGCACGGCCTATGTCGCGGTGGAACGGCATCAGCTCGATGACCTGCATCCGTACATTTACAAAACCGCGGATTTCGGCGGGAGCTGGACGCCAATCACAAGCGGCATTCCCGATAGCTCTTTCGTGCGTGCGGTCAGAGAAGACCCGAAGCGGAAAGGATTGGTGTTCGCGGGAACGGAAACCGGCGTTTTCATCTCACACAACGACGGGGCGCAGTGGGAATCGCTGCGGCTCAACCTTCCGATCACCCCCGTGCACGATCTTGTAGTCAAGGATGATGATCTGGTGCTGGCGACACATGGACGGTCCTTCTGGATCCTGGATGATATCTCGCCGCTGCGCCAGCAAAGCGACGCCAGCGCAAACGAAGATGTGCATCTCTACACGCCGCAGACTGCCTACCGGCTTCACGGCCGCAGCAGAGGTCCTAAGGAACTGCTCACGGCGGGAAAGAATCCACCCGCGGGCGCAGGCATCTATTTTTTCGTCAAGAACGCGCCGCAGGCGGCGCAAATCGAGATTCTGGACTCAAAGGGAGCAGTTATCCGGAAGTATTCCAATCTAGAAATGGAGCCACTCGAGGAACCGCTGGATCCGGCGGACGAGAAACCGAAGAAACAACTGGAGGTCAAAGTGGGCCTGAACCGGTTTGTCTGGAATCTCCACTATGAAAGCGCGCCCAGAGTTCCGAATTACTATTTGTACGAATACGAAGGGGGCACTCAGGGGCCCATGGCGTTGCCAGGCACGTATCAGGTGAGACTCACGGTGGATGGTAAACGCTTCACGGGCACCGCTCGAGTTGAAACCCGATCCACGTGTCAAGACGATGCCGCAGGACCTCGAGAAACAGTTCGCGCTGCTACTGAACATACGATCGGAGCTGGCGCGGGTGTATGGGGCCGTCAATGAGATCCTTGACGTGCGTGCGCAATTGGCGGAAGTACGGAAACGCGCGGCAGCGAGCGGCGAAATAGAGCTTCTGGCGGCTTGCGATGAGCTCGATCGCAAACTTGCGGCGGTTCAAGAGCCTCTGATTCAGATGAAGATCAAGGCCAATGAGGACTCTCTGAAATTCGGGCTGGGCCTCGATGGGCCTCTGGCGGGCTTGGCGCAGGCGGTGGGCGGCGAATCGGATTCCGCTCCCACTGAAGCCGAGTACAAGACGTTTGAGCAGATCAAAGGCCGTGTGGACGAACGCCTGCTGAGCTGGATGGTATTGCGGCGCGAATCCATACCGCCGTTTCAGAAACTGGCGGAGCAGCACAATGCCGGCACGTTGGTTCTGCGCGGCAATGTGGGAAGAGGCAGGTGAGCAATCCGTTCCCTGGGCGGGACCAACTGCAATCCGCTCGCTGACGGTCGCGGCTCTGAGCGGGCTCTAGAACCAGCGGATCAAGAATCGCATGGTCAAGTCGTGCAGCTTGCCGTAGGGAGGATGCAGGGCGGCGCTCAACGCGAATCCGCGCCGGTGAAAGACGGACTTAAGCTTGCTGAACGTATCGAATCCAGCCTGACCGTGATAGTGGCCGAGGCCGCTTGCACCGGCTCCACCGAAGGGCAGATCCTCGACCGCGATGTGCACCAGCGTGTCATTGATCGAAACGCCGCCTGAGATGGTTCGCTTGAGAACTTCGTCGATGACGGAAGAACTTCGAGTGTACAGATAGAGCGCGAGCGGTCTAGGGCGCGCATTGATGTACGCGAGCGCCTCATCGAGCGAACCGTATGGCTTCACGGGCAGAATGGGTCCAAAGATTTCCTCCTGCATGAGGCGCAAGTAATCCGGAGGGTCGATAACCAGAGTGGGCGCAATTTTCCGATCCTGCCCGGACGGCGCCGCCCCTATGGTGATCACGCGAGTTCCGGCAGCGTGAGCCTCCTGCAAGTATTGTTCCAGCCGAGAGCGCTGTTTTTCATTGATGATGTCTGTGTAGTCGCTATTTTCCGTGGCGCGCGGATATTGTTTCCCAATTTCAGTTTGAAGCCGGCCGACGAACTCCTCGAGCCGGTTTGCGGGCACGAGCGCGTAGTCGGGTGCAATGCAGGTCTGCCCGGCGTTGAGTAACTTGCCGAAGACAATGGAACCGGCGGCGGAAGAAAAGTTAGCATCGGGCGCAAGCAACAGAGGCGATTTCCCTCCGAGCTCGAGCGTGACGGGCGTCAGATTCGCGGCTGCCGCAAGCATGACCTGCCGGCCCACCGCGGTAGAACCTGTGAACAGCAAATGATCGAACGGAAGCTGGACGAACGCCTTGGCGGTATCTGCATCGCCCTGCATGACACTGACAACATCCTGGTCGAAACATTCGGCGAGCAAGCGGGCGAGAGCGGACGAAGTGGAGGGTGTGATCTCGGGAAGCTTCAGTATCACGCGATTTCCCGCGGCAAGCGCGCCAGCGAGCGGGCCAACGGTCAAATACACCGGGTAATTCCACGGCACCACGATGCCAACGACACCCAGGGGTTGCGGCATGACCCACGCATTGGCCCTTTGAAGCGCCACACCAACGGGCACCGGGCGCGGCTCCATCCACGCCTTCACGCGCCGTTTCGCGTAGCGCAGAGATTGCAGCGCGACGAAGATCTCCGAATAGCGAACCTCGGCCCGGCATCGTCCACCGAAATCACGATCGAGGGCAGCCGCGATTTCATCCTGGCGTTTGACGATGACACGAATCAGGCGATCGAGATTGAGCCGGCGCTCAGCGGCACCGGGAAACGGATTCAAGGCGAAAGCAGCACGCTGTCGCGCGAAAGCAGTGTCCAGGAACGACTCGGTTGATGAGCCGGTCTGCATGCGCTCCGGCCGATCGGGCAGTTGTTGAGCTTTCATCAAGTTCTTCGGACTACGCGAAACGCAATCGCAGGAAAAGTTCGCGGCGTGTCATCCGTTTTTCTCCAGCAGTGCTCGCGCCACCGGACGAAGCTGTTCCGTCTGTGCCGCGGATAATCCGGAAACAAACGGAGGGATGGGCCCGGCCTCGGCGAGTCCCGCTAATTCCACGCCGGCCTGCAGCACCTGAGCAGCGCCCCAGGCATCGCGCAGATCTTCGAAGGGGAGAAAAGCCTTGCGGATCTCTTCTGCGTCCGCGTAATCTTTGCGGCGGCAGGCCTCGAACAATTCCCGGCTCAAGCGCGGAGCAAGCACGCCGGAGCCGGTGGTAAAGCCGCTCAGCTTCCAATCGCGTAAATGCGAAATGGCGGGCCGCTCACCGATGCCGCTGATGACGCTGGTTGCGGGCACGCGCCGCAGCAAGCTTGCCAGGTATGTGTCATCTTTAGGATCCTTGCGCACCACGGCGTACTTGATGGAAGCGCAGATCTTCGAATCCACAAGGCGCGCGACGACATCGAGCCCGGCTTCGCGATCGGGTCCGAAGTCTGTTTCATGTTTCAAGTAGAGCGAGAGCGGAACGGCGCAAGCCTCTGCGATTTCGCGCAGACCGGTTTCAAGGCCAGCCGCGTCACGCGGATCGGCGCACGGCAACACCAGCACCGACGGAAACTTATGCTTGCGAATGAGCGGAGCCTGATCCAAGGCCCGGCCGTAGGATGGCCCGACACCGGGTGTGATGGAAAACTCGCGCGCGTGGCCGGCGGCCCAATCGATGAGCTCGTGGTATTCAGACATGGTGACGTGATAGAGGAAGGCGTTGCCTCCGTAAATCACGTTGGTGATGCCATGCTTCTGCAGGTGCCGCAAAATCTTGTCGTTCTCCGCGAAATCGATCGAGCGGCGGGAATCCCGCTTTCGGGCGAGAGGCGGCACGGGATATACGGCAAGTGGTTCTCCCGAACCGCTGGCAGCGGCCATGCTGATGGAGCCGATCGCGGCTTTCTGCAGGAATTCTTTGCGTGTCATAGAGCAATGCTGCTTGAACTCACGCCAGCAGAAAATCGATGGGCTTGCCCTGTGAAAGCTTGACCGGCCGCCCGATGTTGCTGATGTATTCCTTCTGATGGTCGATTCCGAGCTTCTTGTAGATGGTGGCGACGAGGTCGGGGACCTCCACGGGATGATCCTTGACGAACATGCCTTTTTCGTCGGTTTCACCCAGCACACGGCCTCCCGTGATTCCACCGCCGGCGATGGCCATGGAGAATGCATTCGGCCAGTGGTCGCGTCCACCCATGCCGTTAATCTCCGGCGTGCGGCCGAATTCGCCTGTGAGAATCACAAGGGTGGAATCGAGCATGCCACGCTGATCCAACTCTTCGACAAGTGACGCGAACGCGCGGTCGAGCTCCGGCAGGAAATCGTTCGAGAGCGTGGGGAAAATGTCGCGGTGATGATCCCACGTGTTGAACCCGCGCGACACGGTGACGAAGCGGACACCTGCTTCCACCAGCCTGCGCGCGAGCAGCGCTCCCTGCCCCAAAGAGGTGTGGCCGTATTTCTCGCGGACCGCATCCGGCTCCTCGGAGATTTGAAAAGCTTTCTTGGCCCGGGCGGAATGCATCAGACCGAAAGCAGTCTGATAGTAGGCATCCATGCTTGCGGTGATGCCGGTGGTATCGAGCTTACGGAATTTCTGATCGACCACGGACAGCAAAGAACGGCGATGGTCCACGCGAGCCCAGTCGACTCCCATGGGCAAATCCAGATCGCGGACTTTATACGTTTCGGAGTTGGGATTACCGGCGTTAAACGGGTTGAACTGCGGTCCCAGGAAACCTGACTTTTCCTAGCTTCCGGTGGCACCGGGAATCGAAACGATGGCCGGCAGCTCGTTGCGCGGGCCCAGTTCTTTGGCGACGACCGTTTGGAGCGACGGGTGCTGAATGGTGGGCAGCGGGTCGTGTCCGCTCAGAATCAAGTTGCATGCCGCTTCGTGAGCCGCCTGACGGTGCGTCATGGAGCGAATGATTGCGAATTTATTGGCCAGTTTCGCGGTGCGCGGCAGGTGTTCTGAAATGCGAATGCCGGAAACATTGGTCTCGATGGGCTTGAATTGGCTGCGATAGCGCGTGTCGGCGTCGGGCTTGGGGTCGAAGGTGTCCAGGTGACTCATGCCACCGGTGAGCCAAAGGTGGATCACGGAAAGGTCCCGCTTGGCCGCGGCGGTTTGCGCCCGCAACCGCAGGACGTCGCTCCAGCTTAGAAATCCGAAAACGCTGAGCGATCCTACGCGAATGAACGAGCGGCGATCGAAGTTTTCCATGTGCACCTCAGTGATTGAATAGAAATTCTTTGGAATTGAAGAGCGTCCATAGCGTGTCTTCAAAAGCCTGGCGGCGGGCGGTTACACCGTGGGCGCGAACGGGCTCAAGCGCGACAGACAATTCCCGGTCATCTGGTTCCCGCACGACCGCGGCCCGGAACAAGCGCCGGACAACCGCCTCATCACTCAAAGACGAATCCGCCATCCATTGATCGAGATGTCCGCCCTTGGCTGTGATCTGGCGCTGCAGCGTGTCACCGCTGATCAAGTGCATGGCCTGCGCCATATCAGGCTGCGCATCACGCTCGCAAATAACTTCCCTGGCTTTCATGCGGCCGAATGTGGCTAAAAAATACGCGGGCGCTCCTTGTGGAATGGCCATGGCGTGCGTGCCCAGCATGTAGCCTGGATATTTTTCGGGAACGCCGGTCACTTCGGTGATCGAATCCGCGAGCTGTTCGGCCATCAGGCGCTTGACATAATAACGCGAATAGTTGAGAGGATCGCCGCGATTGGTGTCGTTGGGCTCGCTCGAAAGCTGGTACACGCGCGAGTTCAGAATCATCCCGACGGTGTGTTTCAAATGATAGCCGTTGGCCACGAAATCCTTCGCCAGCGCGTCCAGCAAGGCTTCATTGGTAGGTGGATTTGTGACGCGAAAATCGTCCACGGGCTCCACCACGCCGCGGCCCAGATAGTGTTTGATCACGCGGTTCATGATCGCGCGCGCGAACCAGGGATTGGCAGGTGACGTGGTCCAACGGGCGAGCTGTTCGCGGATGTCCTCGTCCGGCTGCTCCACTTCATTGGGACCGTCCAGATATTTAGCCTGAACCGCCTTCTTTGTTTTCGGATGAATCACTTCGCCCTTGATCTTGAGCAGCACCTGGCTTTCGTCGTTCTCGTAGGTGTCTTTGATACCCATGCGGCCGAAGAAAGCGGCAAAGCCCCAGAAATCGTCCTGCGTCCATTTTTCCCACGGATGGTTATGGCAGCGCGCGCATTCGAGGCGCACGCCGAGAAAGACCTGGCTGATGTCGGTGGCGATATTTTCTGGCTCGGAGAATTCAGTGACGTAGTAGAAGTTCGCTGTCGGGTTGAACTTCAATTGTCCTGATGCGGTGAGTAGTTCCGTCGCGAACTGGTTGTACGGTTTGTCCTGGACAAGGGACTTCCGCACCCAGTTGTACATCAGGCGCCCGCCTTTATAGCCTTGATCGAGCAGCCCGGTGCGGAACAGGTCGGCGAAGCGGGTGGCCCAGACGTCCGCGAACTCGGGACGGTCGACCAGTTGATCGATGAGCTTCGCCCGTTTGCCGGGATCCTTCGATTCCAGGAACGCCTGAGATTCTTCGAGCGTGGGCAGGAGCCCGACGGTATCAAGATACACGCGGCGCAGAAATTCGTTGTCGGACGAAAGTTCAGCAGGGATGATGTTCAGCCTGCGTAATTTGGCGAAGACCAGGTCGTCGATGAAGTTGTTGCGCGCAACCTGTGGATAGTTTTCCATCGGCGGTTTTTCAACGACGGCTACGCGCACTGCGACGGCTTTTCCCAGAGTCCGCACCATGATGGCGGTCTCGCCTGCGCGAAGAGTTCGCAACTCGCCCGATGGACTCACATCCACCACCGATTCGTCGTTGGGCGTGTACTGCACCTTGAGTGTGAGGTCTTCAGTGCTTCCGTCGGTATACGTACCGGTGGCCTTGATCTGACGGTGCGTGCCGATGCCCACAATGGTGGTTTCCTCAGGCGTGACGCGGAGGATTTTCAAACGTGGTGAGCCGGCGCTATCGTAAGTGGCGCCATCGCGGATCCAATCCAGAATGGCGTCGTATTCAAGCGAGCCGACTTTAAATCGCACGCCGCCGCCATGGGGCACGGTGAACGTGGGCTTGAGCAGGATCAGACTCTTTTCCGGATTTGCCAGGCTGACGCGGCGGCCCTCTTGTGCCTTGACGATCGCGTCGTAATCCAGATCCGGTTCATAGCCGAACAGCGACAATTTGAAACCGTTTTGCCCGCGAATAGAGCCGTGGCAGTTGGAATTCGCGCACCCTGCTTTCGTGAAAATGGGGACGATGTCCTTGACGAAACTCAGCTTGGGTTTTTCACCTCCCCAGGCAAGTAAACCGCTCCCCAGAAGCAGCAGCGGCATGCGCATATTCATCGCGAACTCTCCTCCACGGGCTCCGATTTCAACTCAATGGGGGGCGAAACCGCAGCACCGGCACGAAGCTTGAACGACGTGGCCTTCACAGTGCCCCCGGCGCTCACGCGCAACTCCAATTGGCTCGAGCCCGGCTCAAGCACGTTCCCGTCAAATTTTACACCCTCGAGCACCTGGTCCGGCTCAATGGTCAACGGGGTTTTGCCGCCATCGAATCGTTTCACACGCACTTTTAGTCGCGCCGGCTTGCCGGGTTCGAGCGTCAGCGTTTCAGGAGTCTCCAGAAGAATTGGCGGCAGATCTGTGATGGTGGCGGCTAACTGCTGGTCTTCCACCGGCCCTGTGATTTTTCCAACCGATTCCCACAGGTACAGGACCTCAGCCGTATGTTCAGCGGTCTTCCCGTCCATGGCGCCGCGCGCGCGCAAATGGAGCTGTTGGATACCAGCATGTGCGTCGGGAGCCACGTGCACCGGCAGCAACACGTCGGTGCCATCCAGCTTGCGCTCGAGAGCGCAGTTGTCCTTGACGACGGTGTCCTTAGGTTCGGCGATCTTGTGTTCCGTGGTGACACCCGGCGGTAGATCATCGACCCAAACCTCTATGGGGGTGTTCCAGCCGCCCAGTCTTCGCACGCGTACCAGCAGGTTGCCGGTCTTCCCCCGGAACAGAGTCAACTCCGGTGTCAAGGCCTTCAGATCGAAATCCGGGTCAACGGGATAGATCGCCAATCGATAAACGTAATCCGGCGCGCCACGCTCCGCTGAATCACGAATCATGACGGTGTAGCGGCC
>QHXW01000186.1:4227-7589 GCA_003223115.1 Acidobacteriota bacterium | reverse complement strand
TATGTCCGGCTCCTACGCGCCCATCGTAGGCCTCAGTCAGGAAGGCGGGCTTCGGTTCGCCCGTACAATCAGCGATGCGCGGTGAGGGTAATGTACGCGAAGAATGCCACAGGCGGGCAATGGAAGGCACACGGACGCTACATCGCCCGCGAGAGCGCCAGCCAAGGGCCCGCCGCTGAGGCCGGGTTCGACGCTACGGAGCGCGGGATCAATATCGTAGCTCGTCTGGACCAGTGGCAGTCCGCTGGCGATGAACGCCTGTGGAAGCTCATCCTGTCGCCGGAGTTTGGAGACAAGATGGACTTGATCCGGCTGACCCGCGACTTGACGAAGCGCATGGCACGGGATCTCGATACTCGCCTCGAATGGGTTGCCGTAGCGCACTTCAATACCGATAACCCTCACGTTCACATCGCTCTGCGTGGGATTTGCGAGGACGGAAGACCGCTCCGTCTCGAACGTGACTACGTGAAGCATGGCATTCGGAGTATCGCTGAGGATCTCTGTACGCTACAGCTCGGGTACCGCACGCAATCTGATGTCGCCCAAGCCCAGCGCCGCGAAGTATCGCAGCAAAGGTTCACGTCGCTTGACCGGGCAATTGCCCGGGACAAGCCGATAGATGGCCAGTCCTCGCACTTCCCGGTCAGCCGCAATCCCGCTCAGCTGAAAAACCAGTACGTCATCGCCCGGCTGAGAACGTTGGAGAGCATGGGACTGGCCGAAGCGGCCGGGGCGGACCAGTGGCTGGTGCGCCAGGATTTGGAGACTGCACTGCGGGCGATGCAACGCCTTGGGGACAGGCAAAAGATCCTTGCCGCTCACGGCGTGCTTGTATCGGACACGCGGCTGCCGTTGGCCATGTTCGATCTTCGCAATTGCACAACCCTCGAGGGCCGGATACTGGTGCACGGCGAAGATGAGGCTTATCATCGCGCTCCACCTGGACGGTTGGACGTGGCCCGATCGAGCGTTGCGGCGTGCGCATGTGGGAGGTTGTCCTCTCCTTCCCTTTGTGCTCGCGGTGTTTCGGGGCTCCCTTCCTGTTGCTGGAGTGCGCGAACGTTGAGCGCCGCCACTCGGACCGGCGGAGCCTGCAGCCGAGCAGAACAGCGTGGATGGCGCGGTCCCGTAGGCCCTTCACCGCGCTCGAAGAATTCATCGCATGGTACGGACAGGAACTGCGGCCCAGCTTCACGAAGGCTACCGTGAGCGCTTGGTGCACTTCGCTCGAGGCGCGCCGGTTGGGCTCCTGCTCACTCATCGTCCGCATGTCAGCCATTCGCGGCTCAGGCAGCCGACAACGGGTTGCTGGCGTCGATGAACACATCATCAGCATTCGCTGCGACCATCGAGTCGACACTCAGGTGGAAGCGGCGTTCCAGCTGATCCTCCGCGAGGCCTTCCTTGGAACCGTGCGCAATGCGATAATCCACTCGAACTTGTTGTTCAGGACATCTGGGCGGCCATAGGAAGACCGCACCGAGACGCTTCCTGGTCAATACTTCGTTGCGATCAGCCGTTCGATATCGCGACACTGTTTCAGCTTGGTCGCAATACGGTTCCACCTCTTCTCGCTCGGTGTCAGGTCCGGGGCTTTGGCCAAAATCGCGCGGACGGTCTCCGTCTGGCAACTCCCAGCCGTGAAGTTGTCGAGATCGGGCAAGCCGTAGATAGCGGCATCGAGCGCGTTTACGTCGTCTTCGTCCGCGATGTGGGGATCCGCGCCACGCTCCATTAACAGCTGCGCGATTTCGGTAAAACCGTTGCCTGCTGCCCAGCGAAGCGCTGTACGCTGGTGCTCGTCACGCTGGTCAACAGGTGCACCGGTGATGCTTCCGGCCTGGCGCTTGTGCACCGCGTGCTCCAGGGGCGTCCAGCTGTTTGCGCCCCACGGTCGCGTCACATCGGCGCCGGCGTTTGCCAGGATAGGAATGGCGGCTGCATTGCCCGCGCGGCTGGCAGCAATCAGAGCGGTCTGTATTTCGTCGGGCGAGGCGCCTCGTAATGTACGCGTGACGTCGGCTGGGGTGCCGGTTGCTGCCGCACGCGTGAGCGGAGTGTCGTAATGATAGCCCTGGCATCCGATGAGAATCAAGACGACTAAAGAGAGGATCGCAACCCGCATGGCTTCATAATAATCTCTTTGCTTTGAAATGTAAAGTTCTTTTTAGTAGTTTGAGCCCTGCGGCGGGTTTACGTTGTCCAGATACGGGATTTGGGAAGCGTGTGTCAAAATGGTCTGCAAACGCTCGCCCGCAACCTGCTGCTTGTATTCACTTTTCTACAGCCGAAATCGCGCGTGCCAAAATCACACCCTTCCCGCACGGAACAGCGCACGACCTCTCGCGACTGTACTTCTGGCTCGAATTGGGTCAACTTCCCGGTTTGCTTTCCCATCCGTAAAAACGATGCCGCCGTACATCGTGCCGCGGACTACTCATACCGCAGAGCGATCGTAGGTTCTACATCTAAGGCCCGGCGCGCCGGAAGATAACACGCCAGCATGGCCACGGTGACCAGCGTCATGATCACCGCGACGTACGTGAGAGGATCTGTCGGCCGCCAATCGCGACTCCGAGTGCGACTAGCAGCAGTCCTCGTGCAATTACCAGCCGCAACACATTCGCTCTATTCGCACCCAGGGCCATCCGGATGCCGATCTCATGGGTTCGCCGCTCGACGGCATATGCCATGATTCCGTAGACGCCGGTCATGGCAAGAACCACCGCGATGGCGCCGAAGATAGCAAGCAAGGTCATGGTCTGCTGCGGCTGCCAGATTTGCTCCGCCACATATTCATCTAAGGTTTTGATGTTGAAGATTGGTAGATTTCGGTCCACTTCCGCAACCGCGGCGCGCAGGGCGGGGACCAGCCGTAGCGGGTCGCCTGCGGAGCGGACTACGAATGTCATCGTCAGCCGGGATTTGACCCATCGGTCTTGCGAGACAAGTGGATGCTGGACGTAGGGCACGTACATCTGAGGTTGAGCCTCACGGTCGTAGCGATTGTGGCGAATGTCGCCCACCACACCGACGATCTCCCGGCTTGGTTCGTTGATCATGTCGATACGCAGCCGCCTGCCAATTGGATCTTCGCTCGACCAAAAGCGGCGCGCCATCACCTCATTGATAAGCACGACGGGTAAGCTGGCAGCAGTGTCCTGGATTCCGAACTCGCGCCCACGAACAAGAGGAGTGTGTAGCGTATGGAAGTAACCGGCGCTTATGGGGAACCAGGCGGCGCTCACCGCCTGTTTCTCCGGGCCTTCCGTCCGTCGGCCCTCGATTGTGAAATTGAGTGTAAGTGCTCCGAGCGCCGACTCGCTCAAAGGCGGGCGGATGCCTGCGCTGACCGATGC
>QHXW01000186.1:0-4108 GCA_003223115.1 Acidobacteriota bacterium | reverse complement strand
ATCGCAGCCCGTTGGAGCGTAATAAAGCCGGAGAAATGTGTTCAGCATCAGCCCAGTTCCGATTAGGAGCACTAGGGCGACTGACATCTCTAGCACCACCAGCGCGCTTCGTAGCCGCTGACGCTGCAGGCCTGCGGTGGCACCGCGATTGGTCTCTTTTATTATTTCGATCAGGCCGGAACCTGACGACTGCAGTGCCGGGATCGCGCCGAAGACCAGCCCTGTTGCCAGCGAGAGGAAGGCGGTAAAGCCCAGCGTACGGGTATCCAGCACGATTTCTCCAATGCGCGGGAACCAGGCCGGGCTGATTGCCACAAACACCTTCAGGCCGCCGTATGCCAGGGCCGTGCCAAGCAGCCCTCCGAGCAGCGATAACAAGACACTTTCGGTCAGGAATTGTCGTACAATACGCCAGCGCCCGGCTCCAAGAGCCGCGCGCACAGCCACTTCTCTCTTTCGCGCAGCCGCCTGCGCCAGCAGCAGACCGGCCACATTCGCACAGGCGATCAGCAAGACCAATGCGACGACACCTTGAACAATCAGGAGCGGTTGACGGACCCAGCCGACGTAAACATCCAACGCAGACTCAAGCCGGATTCCCCAGCCCTTGTTCGTGGAGGGAAAATCCTCGGCAAGGCCGGCCGCAAAGCGGTTCATCTCGTCCTGCGCCTGGCGCATGGTCACTCCCGGTTTGAGTCGCGCCAATGGGAGCACACGATCCGGCCTGCCGCGTGCTGCAGGGGCCAGCCGGTAAGGCCCCCAGAACTGAGCTGGATAGTTGAACAGCATCCAACCGTTCGGCATCACACCAATAATAGTGGCCGCCTCCCCGTCCAGTCGGACGATCTTACCCAAAACATCGGCCGCGCCGCCGAAGCGACGTTGCCAGAGGCGGTAGCTGATCACGATGACGGGGCTCGCTTCTGTTTCGGCCTCCGCCTCTGTGAACCAGCGGCCCAACAGCGGCTTCGCATCGAGCGCCAGTGGAACTGCCGCGGAGAATCTCTGACCTTCTACCTGCTCAGGGAGATCGCCTGGCCCACCTGTGAACGTGGCAGTATCGTCTACACCGCCAACGGTCCCAACATGTTCGAGGGCCTGGCTCTTCTCGCGCAAGGCTAAAAAGTCGGCGACGCTGGCGGGGCGCTTCTGTTCGGGATGATTCGGAGGAGTGAACCAGTCGAATACCAGATCCGAGCCGGGATACGACAATGAACGAAGCACCTCCGCGTGAACGATGCTGAACATCAGAGTATTCGCGCCGATGCCCAATGCGAGGGAGAGCACCGCCACTGCGGTGAAGCCGGGGGTCTTGAGGAGCAACCGCACGGCGTAGCGCATCCTGATGGGAGAAGTATATCAAGGCGCAGGCGTAGACAATCCTGGGTTTCGTCCTGTTCTTCTGAAATCGGCCTGCCTCCACTTGGCCGTATCGGCAACCGGAGAAGTGAGCACCCCACGAAGATGGAGCGAGTGCGAAAAGGTTGTGATTCTGGCACACCTGATTTCGCCTCAGAAAAGTGAATGCAAGCAGCACGTTGAGGCCGAGCGTTCGAAGACCCTTTCGGCACGCGCTTGCTTACATTAGCGCATCGAAATTCAAAGCTCGGTCGATATCGGCTTACGCGAACCTCCATCTTGTGCAACCCATTGCAATTTGGCCCCAAATGGAGGATACTTCCCATAAGTAAGTTATGGGAGAAAACAAGGAAGCGCCTGCTGGTGTGTTGCCAGGCACGCTCGATATGCTCGTTCTGAAGGCGCTCGCGAGCGGGCCGCTGCATGGTTACGATGTGGCGGAGTACATTCTCAGGTGGTCGGGTGATGTATTGCGCGTGGAGGAAGGGGCGCTTTATCCGGCGCTACATCGGCTGGAGCTACGGGGCTTGTTGGCAAGTGAATGGGGTGTTTCTGCGAACAACCGGCGCGCGAAGTTCTATAAGCCGACAGCGGCGGGACGGAAGCAGTTAGCGGCGGAATCGTTCGAATGGGCACGGTTGAGCAACGCAGTCGCGCGTGTGATGGAGACATAGCATGCGGGAGATAGTCACCAATTTGCGCCTCAGATGGCGAGCGCTCTGGAAACGGCCGCAACTGGAAAGCGATTTGGAAGACGAGCTGGCGCTTCATCTGGCGATGCGTGAGGAGAAAAACCGGAGGACGGGGGTGACGGAGAGCGCGCAGCGGTCGTTTGGGAATCCGGAATTGGTCAAGGAAGACTTGCGGGATCAGTGGACGTTTCGCGCAATTGAGAATCTCTGGAGAGATTTGCGGCATGCAGCGCGGATGCTGCGAAAGAGTCCTGGATTTGCGATCGTGGCGATTTTGTCGCTGGCAATTGGCATTGGGGGTAACACGGCGATATTCAGCGTGGTGGATGCGATTTTGCTGAAGTCGCTGCCGGTGAGGGATCCGGAACGGCTGCGAGTTGTGTTGTGGACGGGGGAAAAAGGGGCTCCGATGAACATGGCCTACGCGTATAGCACCACAAGCAGGTCCGGCGTCCACGTTGTCAGCTCGTTTCCTTACCCCACGTATCAGCAGTTTGTAGCCGGTGTGCCGCAGTTTTCGGATCTCATGGGATTCGTGCGGACACGCGTGACTGTGAATGCAGGCGCAGCAAGCCATTACGCTTCGGCAGAACTGGTCACAGGGAATTTCTTTAATGGCCTAGGCGTAAACGCACTCGCCGGGCGGATCTTCTCGACGGAAGACGACCGCGCAAGCGAGTCTCCAGTAGCCGTGATCAGCTATCGGTACTGGGAGCGCCGCTTGGGTCTGAAACCGGAGATCATCGGACACGTGATTTTCGTTAACGGTCGGCCGGCAACGATCGTAGGCATAACGCCGAGAGCTTTTCTTGGAACAGAGCCAGGGTCTGCGCCGGATCTGTACGTGCCCATAGCCCACATCGGAATCGTTGGCAGTAAGTGGCTAAACCCACAGGATGCGGATGTAGCTTGGGTGCAGATCCTGGGCCGGCTGCGGCCTGGCGCAAGCGAGCAGGGTGCGGTGGTGGGACTTGCTTCGGTGATGGAACGGGCAACTGTCTCAGATGAAAAGAAGCGTCAGACGACGGGAGAACCTTGGCGGCCGGTGCTGGAAGAGGGCGCCCATGGCATTCAGATTTTGCGGGATGCTGCCCTACCGACGCTGCTGGTTCTTAGCAGCGTGGTTGGTCTCGTGCTGACGATCGCCTGCGCGAACCTGGCGAATCTGCTGCTGGCTCGGGCTGTCGCGCGGCGGCGCGAGATTGCGGTGCGGCTGTCGATTGGCGCCGGGCGATGGCGGCTGATCCGGCAGCTGCTCACGGAAAGTCTTCTGGTGGCAACATTGGGAGCGGGAATCGGGCTAGCATTCGCACCGGCGCTTACCAAATTGATTGCCGGCGTAGCGCGCGGAGGACGAGCCGTTGTACTGGATGCTCGCCTAGATTCGCGGACGCTACTGTTCACGGCTGCAGCGGCGCTGGCGACTGCGCTTCTTTTCGGATTGATGCCAGCCCTTCGCGCGACGCGAGTGGATCTTACTCCCGCACTTAAAGACGGACCTGCGGGGCCGCTCGGTGGAAGCCCGCAGTTGCGCGTGAACTGGTTGTTAATCGCCGGCCAGGTTGCGGTGTCTACGCTGCTGCTGGCGTGCGCGGGATTATTTGTGCGGACGCTCATGAATCTGTCGAATATCGATCCCGGCTTTCAGACACAACAGTTGCTACTGTTCGATGTGGACGGATCGCAGAGTGGCTATAAGGGCGAAAAGCTTCTGGGCTTGTATGAAAGCATCCGGGAGAAGGTCGCGATCATTCCGGGTGTTCGCGCGGCGACATTGTCCGACACAGCGCTGATACGGGGCTCGATGAGCAACGACTTTGTGACGGTTCCGGGATACACGCCGAAAGACGGCCGGCAGCCCATGGCGTACGTACTCCGAGTGGGCAGCCACTTTCTGACAACGATGGAGATCCCGGTGCTGTTGGGGAGAGATCTGGACGCGCGGGATGTAAAAACAGCTTCACGGGTGGGGGTAATTAACGAGCGGTTCGCGCGCGACTATTTTGGACAGGGGAATCCAGTTGGACGTTTCTTTTATTTCGGCGACGGTAAGAATC
>QHXW01000185.1 GCA_003223115.1 Acidobacteriota bacterium | reverse complement strand
GCGCTTTTGATTTCTTTCAAGGTTGCACACGGCTGGTGGTGCCGGACAACTGGAAGTCAGGCGTGAAACAGCCCTGTTATTACGAGCCGGAATTGAATCGGACGTACAACGATCTGGCGTTGCACTATGGAGTAGGCATTCTGCCGGCGCGGCCCTATCATGCCCGCGATAAGGATTATGTTTCATACTGCACCTTGTCCTGCTTGTGCAGAGGTGAGGATAGGCTGCTTGGCCGCTCGGCCTCCCTGGCCTTTGAGAATGGCGTTCTCGTCTAGCGGCTCGTAGAGACATCGCCGGACATTGTCGTAGTGGTGCTTTTGCAGCAGCCCCTCTCTTCCCCAAGCATTGATTGTAGTGAACGTCACACCGTGCCGCACGCTCATCTCTTTCGCCGTGAGTAGTCCCTTTGCTCGCAAGCGGCTGTAGCGGCTTTTCAGCTTGAATGCCTCCCGGATATGCGCGATCTTTTTAAGGTTGAACGATTCACCCTGCCAAGTCCGCCGGCCTTGTCGATTCAGAACTTCTGCGACTTCGCGATCACAGTAATGATCAAGCAACCCGTCGATCTCGGCGACCACCTCCGGCTTCGTTTTACGAATCTGCGCGATCGGCAATGGCTTGGTGAGAGTGAGAGTTCGAGTGGCGCCGCCGCGGAGGCGCACATGAGCCTGGATCATTTCTCCGTTGATCAACGTCACATCCTCGATGAGCAGACGCAGAATACGTTTGCGCTCGCGGGGTTCGACGCACGGATCATTCCAGACACGTGGAAAATCAGTCGCCAGGGACAGTAGTTGCTGCTTTGTCTGTGCGTCAATCAACAGACGAAGTTTCTATGTCTGTTGCTCGTACTGTTCCTGCGCCTCGGCCAGAGTACGGAGGTGGTTATTCCACTCCGCTTCCAGACTATCGGCGACGAGCCGATTATCGGGGTCGACCTTCATGTAGCGACGGCGAGCGAGTTCAGCCTCGTATTGTGCCCGCTCAACGTGCTTCCGCCGCAACGCGTCGGTTTCGGTAACCCGGGCCTCAACTTCCTGCTGAACTGCGAGGGCGACCTGTAGGGTCATCGGCTGCATCAGTTCCAGCAAGAGGTTGCTGATCGCCTGATCGATGACACTGCCCGGCACGCGCTGGCAGACCTTCTCTGCCGTTCGTACGGAGGCTTCCTGGCAGACATAAGTCGGGACCACCTGCTGGTACGCGATGCTGTAATGAATGCTCATTCTCTCTCCGCAAATTCCGCATATGACGCGGCCTTGCAGAAGCGCCGGGCCTTCGCGTGCCGGCCCGGCTTTCCGTTCTCCTCCGAACCCCAGCGCGTTCTCGGCGAGGCGCTTTTGATTCGCCTCAAACAGCGCCCAACTGATGTAGCCGACATGAACATCAGGAATCACGAACTGCCACTCCGCCCGGGGAACCTTGGTCGTGCTGTGCTTGCCGTCTGGCAGAAGACGGGTGCGGACGCGACCATAGACGAATGCGCCGGCATAGCGAGGATTATGCAACACCTGGAGGATGCGAGAGTGCGCCGCCCGCACCCAATGCAACTCGCCCTTGTTCAGACCCTTGCGAATGCGGCGAGGAAACCGGAGACCTTGCTCGCCGAACAGCTTCGCGGTTTGCATCGCTGATCCGGTCCGGTCGAAGGTCTCGAAGATTAGGCGCATCGCAGCTTGTACTTCCGCGTCTGGGTCGAGAATCAGAACGCCGTCATCACGATAAACCAGACCGATGGGTGGCCGCATCTCAAGCTCGCCACGTCGAGCTTTGTTGATCATTCCGCCTCTCATTCTCGCCTTGAGGAAATGAAGTTCCGCTTCGGACAAAGTCCCTTTCAAACCGAGCAGGAGCCTGTCATTAAAGTTCGCTGGGTCATAGATTCCATCCTCGTCGAGAATGAGCGCGCCAGCCAGCGAACACAACTCGATCAGCCGGTGCCAGTCGGCGGAGTTCCGGGCCAAGCGCGAGACCTCCAATCCCATCACCAGGCCTGCCTTGCCGAGGGCGACCTCACTGACCAGCTTCTGAAACCCATCACGGCCGGCCGACTGCGAGCCCGACTTGCCGAGATCGCAGTCGAGTACGTGGATACGTTCGAGTGGCCAGCCCAGCGCCACTGCACGATCGCGCAAGGCATATTGGCGTTGCGTGCTTTCCGTATTCTCCAGGACCTGGCGCGGTGTGGACTGTCGAACGTAGAGATAAGCATCGTGCTCAAGATGCTGCTGGGTAACTTTCAGTTCAGGCATGCGGAAAACCCTCCTGTCGAGTGCTGAGAATCAGACCTGCTACCAGGCGGACAAGTTCGGCTCCAAACGAGTCGAGGACTGGCGCTTGGGGCCCAGATGGAAACTGCGATTCGGGTGGACGTGCCAGTACCGCCGCGGGCCTGCTCTGTGCCCAGGTTGCCAAGCCACAGCGCATGAGAACGCCGCGCCCTTCCAGGTGTTCTCCTCGTCCGTCTGGTTGGACTACTTGTCGGCGGAGTCCTTCGTAGGCTTCGACGGTTCCGTCCGGAATGGGTGATCTTACACCGGATTGCGCGGTTTTTTTTTGCTCGCCAACGCCCGCTCCAGACTGCGGCGATGAACCGTGATACCGAACTTTTCCTGAACGGCCTGGACACAGGCGACTGTCGTCAAACCGGGTTCGGCAGTCCGCAAGGCCACCACATAGTCGATGACTTCGGCGGACAGCTTGTGCCCTTCTTTGGGTCCGCGGTGCTTGGGAAGCAAGCCGCTCAGGCCGGCTTGCTGGAATGCAGCCTGGGCCTGATAGACGGTGGGGCGCGAAACGCCAAACTTGGTAGCCACATCGACGATCGAGACTCTCTCCACGCTGTGTCGGCGCAGCATCTCGTAGCGGACCTGGAGAAGATCCTTGGGATCGAAGAATGGATTCTCTTGGAACAAAGTGTCGGAAACAGAGTCGGGGCGAGGGTTGAGGGCGCCAGTCCGTTTCAGCTCTAGCGTTTTCTGATCGGGCTTTTTCAGTTTGGCCATCCGATCGCTCGGCGTTAGATATGTAAATAGTATTATGCCTCATATGTCAACCATGTCAAGAGAAAACGCACCCCCCATAGAAATAGAAATCCTTCCCCATGCTGCAACTGTCTACCTTAAATGGGGAGAACTTTGATAGGTGGGTCTGCAGAAGCCATCCGGCTACTCTCTCCCGGTGCGGCGAAATTCTTCTGTCATATGCGGCGATATTATCCTTACACATCCTGCGCTTCTTTCCCGGACTGTTTGCGCTTGTCGAAAAGGCGCCGCAGTTCCAAGAGGTCGTCCACACGAAACGCTGAACAGCCAGCGGAGATGCGATCGAAGGCATCTGTCGAGGCCACGTCCGTCACATTGGTCAACAAGGACTTAAGCTTCCCGTTTGGGGCGTAATAGAAGACCCGATCCTCACCCCAGGTGAGCTTCCGCGTCACCAGCTCGTACTCGGCGCCACGAAGGGGATGAAAAGGATGGGTAATGCGGAATCGGCCTGCGGTGAATCCCACACAACCTGCATTCGATGACTCTCGCCAAGGCCAAGGTCGAAGCCGGAGTGCAGGTCGTAC
>QHXW01000188.1:20070-20307 GCA_003223115.1 Acidobacteriota bacterium | reverse complement strand
ATGCCCTTGACGCCCGGAACACGTTTGCAGCCAGCAATCCTAAGCTGATTCAAAATCAGTTTGGCGTCGCGGGCGGTGGACCCATCATCAAGAACAAAACGTTCTTTTTCGGCAGCTATGAGGGTACCCGGATCATTCAGGCGAAGGTATATAACTCGCTTACGGCGACACCCGCGATGCTGCAGGGTGACTTTTCCGGATTGCCGACCATCACCGATCCTCTAACCAAGCAACCTT
>QHXW01000188.1:0-19878 GCA_003223115.1 Acidobacteriota bacterium | reverse complement strand
TCAGGGGATACGCATACCAATAGCATCGGCCTGAACTACGATTACACGATTACTCCCACCACCCTGCTGAATTTCAGCCTGGGCATGGTAAAGACCGCAAACACCTTCAATCCAGAATGTGGTAAAGGAGGCCCGTGCAGCCAGATTGGGAAGGAGAACCTGACCGCCGATGCTGGAATTCAGGGCTTCCAGACGGCGGGCCGTGAGCAATGGATCGGGCTGCCTGACGTGATCTCTTTTGGCGACTACGCCGGGATTTCATCCAGAGGTGGATGGGGCGATCCAGGCATCTTCAAGTCCAATAGCATCAACGGCAACATCAGCGTGAGCACGGTCCGAGGCAAGCACACCATCGTGACCGGTTACCAATACTCTCATCTGTATCTGCTTGCAGCCCACGGCTCGTGCTGTTCCAAGGGCGTGTTCGACTTCAATGGCCAGTACAGCGGCAACACCTTCGCCGATTACCTGCTGGGGTACACGGATAGCAGCCTACGGAATTACCCGATTCATACGTTTGGCATGAAGTCCAATCCCTATGGCGCGTTTTTCATCGATGATTCCTGGAAAATCAGCCCCCGCATCACAGTAGAACTCGGGCTCCGCTGGGACTATTGGTTTGCGAAATCGCTCATCCGGGGCGCCGGCGGTACGTTCGATCCCAAGACTGGCAAAGCCATTGCCGGTTTGAACAGCAAAGGCGAAGTGGACTTGACAGCGCAGCCTGTTTCGCCCTACCTTGCCGCGGCGACCCAAGGGCAATGGATTTCGGCGAAGGATGCGCATGTTCCTGGCGGCCTCTTCGAACCCTCTGGCTATGTGTCCCCTCGGCTCGGAGTGGCCTGGCGACCTTTGAACAGCGGGGATCTGGTGATTCGGGGAGGTTTCGGGATTTTCACCAGCAGCTACCGCGGTAACATCACGGCGTCTCAAATCATAGCGCCACCCTACTGGACCTACGAAGCCCAGTCCTGGAGCTCGGCGCAACTCCAGCGATGGGAAACCGCTTGGCCCGTGAATCCGAACTCATTTACCGCATCGTCGATCGGTGCAGCGGCCTACAACGTCAAGCCGATCAAGGACAAGGAATGGAACATCTCGGTTCAGAAGACTCTGCCCTTCAAAACAGCCGTCACTCTGTCTTATGTGGGAAGCTCGGGAACGGACCTGGTTGCCGATAACTCTTTGAATAACGTCCCTCCGGGATTGTATACGAATCTGCAGGCTGCTAAGCCGTATCCGATATTCGGTTCTATCGATTTGTATCAGAACACCGGAAAGAACCATTACAACTCGGGACAGCTTAAGGTGGAACGGAGGTTCTCCGAGGGACTCTCCTTTATGCTCTCCTACGCGTTTTCGAAGAACATATCCGATGGTGGAGGAGATAGCATCTGGTCGACGCCAACACCGTTTGCTCCGGCGGGCTACAACCGCGGCCGCGCCAGCTACGATCACAAGCATATTCTGGCCACTAACGCCGTGTGGGAAGTTCCCTTTGGGCGCGGGCACAGACTGGGCGCCAATATGAATCCCGTTGCCAACGCCGTGATCGGGGGATGGGAATTCTCCGGCATCTATCTGTTTTCTTCCGGAGATCCGCTTACCTTCAGCGCGCCGGGCGCTACCCTCGGCAATGGCTGGGATACACGTCCCAATCTGGTCGGAGATCCGTCCACTTCGAATCCGAGCGCCAGCCTGTGGTTTAATCCTAATGCCTTCGCCGCCCCTGGACCATACTTGTTTGGCACTTCGGGCATCGGGATCCTGGATGGGCCCGGCTCACACGTCGTTAATCTCGCCCTGATGAAGAAGTTTCCGTTCGCCGGGGAGGGGAGATACGTTCAGTTCCGCTGGGAGGCGTTCAACGCGCTCAATCACGTGAATCTGAACAACCCGAATACGACCATCAATCAGAGCTCAACCGGGCAAATTTTCTCTGCCGGAGACGCCCGGGTGATGCAAATAGCGCTCAAAGTAGTTTTCTGAGACTCCGCAGTCCAGTTTGTTGACGAGGCTTGCCCAAAGTCCTGACTCTATGGACAAGGCTGTAGTTTCACGCCACAATCAAACCTGTTCGTGAAGATCACTCACATCGATACTTTCCCCGTTCAGGTGCAGATCCACCCGCAGCGGGCCGTTAGAGGATCGCTCGGCGCTCATACCACATCGCCGTTTCTGCTCCTCAAAATCCACACTAACGAGGGCATCGAAGGGTTGGGAGAAGTCTCATGTACTCCGATCTGGAGCGGCGAAGATCAAGTTACCGCCGATCACTTCATCAGAGACTTTATTGCGCCTATGCTGCGTGGCGAGGATCCCACGCACGTCGAGCGACTTACCTCAAAACTACGCCGCACGGTTGCCGCGAACCCCTTCACTAAAGCGGGTGTCGAGATGGCGTTATGGGACATACTGGGAAAGGTCGCCGGACTGCCCTTATACCGCCTGTTTGGAGGTCCGGTTCGCGATTTTGTTCCCACCAAGTTCTCGGTGTCCGGACTCGAACCGGAGAAGGCAGCGGAACTGGCGGCTTGGGCGGTCGCTCAAGGGTTTACAACTATGAAGGTCAAGGTCGGCATCGATCCTGAGGGCGATGTTGCGCGTGTGCGGGCCGTTCGCGAAGCAATTGGCCCGAAGGTGCGGCTGGGCGTCGACGCAAACGGAGGCTGGTCGCCTCGGGTGGCCATCCAGACGATCCGTCGAATGCAAGAGTCCGCCATTTACTTTGCCGAACAGCCTGTGCCGCCCGTGGACGTGACTTGGATGGCCGACGTCAGGAACCATGTAGAGGTTCCAATCATGGCGGATGAGAGCGTGAATACCGTGCAGGACGCCATGAACCTGGCACGTGCGGGCGCCGCTGATGTGCTTTCGATCTATGTAGGGAAGGGAGGTGGTCTGGGGATGGCGCGAAAGGTCGCGGCCGTCGCCGAAGCCGCCGGTCTGGTCTCGACAGTCGGCAGTAATCTCGAAATGGGTGTCGCCAGTGCAGCCATGATCCATCTCGCGATGGCAACACCCAGCATCGCCGCGGAGGAGTTCCCCTGCGATATCCTCTCGCCCTTCTTCTATGAAGACGATCTGCTGGTCGAACCGCTGCCCATCCAGGCAGCCAGAGCAGCGCCGTTTGAACGGCCCGGCCTGGGCGTGGAGCTGGACGAAGCCAAATTGAAGCGGTATCGCGTCACGTGATTTTCCGCAGGTGAGAAAATAGGACAGTCGCCGATGATGCGAACCCTGTTCTCTAGTCTGCTCGTTTTAGCCGTGACCGGTGTTGGGGTGCGGCTGTCCTGGTCCTTTGATCAAAAGACTTCTTACGCGCAGGCTCTCGAAAAATTCCAGAACAAGGAATATCAGGCCGCGTTGTCCCCGGCGGAAGAGGCTGTGCGGGAGGGGCAGAGCGCCGCTTCCGTCCACTTATATGGATTAATTTTGGCAGCGCTCGAGCGGTTAAACAGCGCTGAAGACAACCTGCGGAAGGCTGCTGCACTTGCGCCGGATCAGGCGGTTTTTCAATACGATCTTGGATACCTGCTCCACCAGGAAAGAAAGTATGTGGAGGCGCAACCCGTTTTGAAGCACGCGGTGGAACTCGATCCGAACAATCTCACGGCCCGCTTCATGCTCGCGCGAACGTACGTTTTCGCTTATCACGAGCTGCAAATCCCCAACTTCGTCGAGCTGACGCTGGAGCAGTTGAACTACATCGTGAAGAAGGATCCGCGCTTCCCCGCGGTTCATCATCACCTTGCCCTGGTATACATCAACAGCGGGGACCAGACCAAGGCGCGGGAGGAGTTGAACACGGAGATCCGGCTCTATCCAGGTAATACGCAAGCGCGTCTCGAGCTGGGTGAGACGCTATTGCGGCTGAATCAGTACCGCAATGCCGAGGAGCAATTCCTCATCGCCGTGAAACAGGCTCCGCAAATGCCGGCAATCCACTACGGCTTGGCGAAAACTTACAAAGCCGAAGGTCAAACCGTCAAGGCTCTCTCTGCGGCTAAGCAGTGTGTTGAACTTGACCCGAAATTCGCGGACGGCCATTATCTCTTGGGCCAGCTCTATCGCGATACGGAGCAGGCAGAACTGGCCCGCCAGGAATTTAACCTTTTCCGGCACTTGAAAAACCGCGAGTCGACATCTCGTTAGCGGGTTATGTTAAAGTCCCTTCTTCGATGATGCACCGCTTTGCGAACCTGAATCCCGCCTGGTTGCTGATCGGGTTTCTTTGGTTCGCTTACGTGCTCAACCAAGCTGACAGGCAAGTCGTTTATACACTTTTCCCAGCGCTGCAGAAGGAATTTGGATTCGGCGATGCCGCGGTGGGGCTGACCGGCGCACTGTTCCTGTGGGTGTACGGGCTGTGTTCTCCGCTGGCGGGTGTCTTGGGAGACCGCTATTCCAAGCGAGTGCTGGTGACCGCGAGCCTGGCGATTTGGAGCACTTTTACGGTGCTTTCGGGCTTCTCGCCCAATGGCGCATCCCTGCTCGGATGCCGGGCACTGCTTGGTGTTTCCGAATCGATGTTCATGCCCGCCGGCTACGCTCTGATGGCTAACGCTCATGGCCCGGCCACGCGATCCAAGGCCATTAGTATTTTCGGCACGAGCCAGCTTGTCGGAGTTGCGCTCGGCGGATCGCTAAGCGGTTACATCGCAGAGCGGTTCCACTGGCGGGCGTCGTTTATCGTGTTAGGCCTTATCGGGATTTTGTTCGCCTGGCCGATGTGGGTGTTTCTTGGGACTTTGCCGGATAAGATTACGATCGGCAAAGTAAGCGAGAAAACAAGCCTGCGCTCCTTCTTTGCCCTGTTCCGAAATCCGAGCTTGCGCGTGGTTACGACCTTCGTCGCGATTGGAACGTTTGGGCTGTTTCTCGTCTACACGTGGCTGCCTACGTTTCTATACGACAAATTCGCGCTCGGAATGGCCCGAGCCGGGTTCGAGGCCAGCGTTTTCCCCCAAATCGGCACCGCGTCCGGGCTCTTGTTGGGCGGCGCCCTTGCGGATTACGGCAGCCGGCACACCAAGGCCAGCAGGTTTTGGGTTGCCAGCGTGGGCTTTCTGCTGGGCGCTCCCTGCATCTTCTGCATCGGCGCCGCCTCAACCCTCGCATGGACGCGAGCGGCTTCGACCGGCTTTGGCTTTTTCATCGGTTTTGTGATTGGGAATCAAGCCGCGTGCGCTTTCGACGTGGTGCCGGCATCCTGTCGTGCATCGGCTGCAGGCGTGTTAAACCTGGTGTCGGCCCTGGTGTCGGGGTTCGCGCCATTTCTAGGAGGACTGAGCCGCAAAACCATCGGCGTCGACCGCGTGATGACCTTCACGGCAGCGCTCTTCATCTTCGCTGCGCTGTGGACCATCTATGGCATTCGCCGTTACTTCGATGCCGATTACCGGCTGGCGCAAGAAGGAGCGCCGGCGTTGGCGGTAGAGTCTCCTGCAACATAAAAGAAACGAGTTCGCAATGAAGAATCCAGATGCCGACTCGCGCCGCGGCTTTTTCTGGCGCGCCTCTCTTGCCGGCCGTCTATTATGCGGCCTCACCGCCGCGGGCGAAGGAAGCCTATCGGCTCAAGTCAACTCGCCCAATTTCCGATACGATCTTCTCGTCAGGGGTGGGCGTGTCGTCGATCCATCGCAAAACTTATTCGACGATCGGGACGTGGCCATCACCGCGGGGCGTATCGTACAACTGGGCGCCGGCATTTCGGAAAGCGAGGCCCGCCAGGTCCTGAACGCGAAGGAGAAGATCGTCACTCCCGGACTGATCGACGTTCACGTCCACGTCTACGACGGGGTGGCTCCGCTCGGAATTCCCGCCGATCCGAACTGTGTCGCCAAGGGAGTTACCACCGTTGTCGATGCCGGCTCGGCCGGAGCCCATACCTTTCCGGGGCTGCGGAAATATGTAATCAAAGCAGTAGATACGCGTGTGTACGCTTTGCTGAATATTTCAGTAGTCGGACAGTCCACGTACTCGCCCGACAATCCGTTCGGCGAGCTGCTCGACCTGCGATACGTGAATCCACGGCTCACCATCAAGGCCATCGAGCAGAATCGAGACACGATACTGGGAGTCAAAATCCGCCTGACTCGGAATCTCGCCGGCGAGCACGATTTGCGCGCGCTGGGGCTTGCCCGTGAGGCTGCAGACGCCGTAAAGTTGCCGCTCATGGTTCATATTGGAGGCTCCTATTCTGCACTTCAGGAAATTCTGGCGATGCTTAAGCCTGGCGATGTGATCACGCACAGCTTTCGCGGGCGGGACGGCGGCATCCTCGATGATAAAGAACGGGTACTGCCGCAGGTGCGCGCCGCCGTAGACCGTGGAGTGCATCTCGACGTGGGCCACGGCGCTGGCAGCTTTTCTTTCGATACCGCGGAAAAGGCGTTCCGCCAAGACCTGCTGCCGGGCACCATTTCAAGCGACCTGCACCAGTACAACTTGAACGGTCCGGTGTTCGATCTCGCCACAACGCTCTCGAAATTTCTGTATCTCGGCTTGACCTTGCCGCAAGTGATCGAACGGGCGACGGCGAACGCGGCCCGGCTGTTCGCTTTTCCGCAGGGGCTGGGAACGTTGCGCCTAGGCGCCGAAGCCGACGTCGCGGTTTTTTCACTGGAAGAGGGCAATTTTGAGTTCGTCGACTCGGTGGGTGCGCGCCGCACGGGGCACCAGAAGCTTGTGCCGGTCGCCACCGTCAAGTCCGGACGGCTTTACGGCTCGGCGTCGATTCCGGTGGTCTCAGCTTCGTGACTGAGCTCACCCCGCTTTGGCAAACTCCACCAAGGTCCTGGCCACCGCGCTTACGACAGCTTCCTGGTACCTGCGCCCTTTTTCTTCCGAACCTTGATCGGGACTATCCGAGTAACCGTCGATCTGTTTCCAAAAATCGTGGATCTCGTGACGATAGGGCGAGTAAAAACTCCGCGAATCCGTGTCGGACACGTTGTCCCGATGCGGGCGCTCAGTGGCGATCAGTTCTGGTCGCAGAGCGAGCATCATCGAGGTTTCGAACACACCAGCGTGGCCGGGCAGCCGGCAACCCAGGTGCGCCCTCTGCTCGACCAAGGCGTCCCACGCGATGGTCCAATACGAAGCGGCTGCGATGCGCGCCGGAAGCTCGAGCGCTACGTCGCGCGCGGCGAGCTGCGCCAGTTCATGATTGCCGCCATGCCCGTTCAGCAGAAAGAGGCGGCGAAAGCCGTCTGTCACAAGCGATCGCAGAAGATCGTTGAGAACCCTGTAGTAGGTTTCAGTCCGCAGCGATAGAGTAGCGCCGAACGTCAGGTGATGATCCGACGAGCCGAACGGAAGCGCCGGGGTCACGACGATGGGTACATCCGCTGCGGCGCGTTCGGCGGCGGCCTGCGCCACGCGATCGATGGTGAAAAAATCTGTTCCCGCCGGCAGGTGTGGACCATGTTGCTCGGTCGCACCGAGCGGCAGCACCACAGTGGTCTCGCCGGCAATCGCGCGAAGTTCCTGGCGCGTCATTTCAGCAAACAGAATTCGACTCGGTCTCATAGCGTGAGATTTCGCAAGCATACTCCCGGATAACGTCCCAGTTCAGCTCCACACCCAACCCAGGACCATGGGGCGGTGTGAGGTAGCCTCCCGCAATGGGAATCGGACTCTGAACGATATCTCTTAAGTACCGAACTGGCCCGAAACATTCGCACGCATACGGCAGGTTGGGAACGGCGACGCCCAGGTGCGCGCAAGCCGCGGTGCCGATTCCCATCTCGGCCTGGCTACCGATAATGCAGGGGATGTCGACCGCACCCGCAAACGCGAACGTGTGGGCGGCGGCCATGAGACCGCCGGCTTCCACTACGTAAACATTCAGAACGTCTGCGGCTTGCGCGCGCGCAAGTTCATAGGCGTCGCGTAGCGTCTGGCAGCTTTCATCGGCCATCACGGGCAGCGACGTCATCTGGCGCAGCGCGCGCAGGCCGTCCAGGTTGTGCCGCGGCAAGGGTTGCTCAATCCACGCGATGGGCGCGGACTGGGCGAATGCTTTCATGGCGTGGGCGGCTTCAGCAACGGATTTCCATACTCCATTGGCATCGAGCCGCAGGGGCATGTCCGGGCCCACTGCGTGAGTGACAGCCTCGACAGCCGCAAGATCGTCGGCCAGCCGGCGTCCGACCTTCAGTTTGATGGCGTGATAGCCCTGTTGTTTTCCCTGGACCGCGTCGGCCGCCATTTCCTCCGGCGATTTTTGATAGATACCCCACGCCAGCGGGATGCGCTCGCGCATGCGTCCACCGAGGAACTCGAAAACGGGAACGGAGTAGTGGCGTCCCGCTAAATCGAGCAGCGCCATTTCGAACGCGGCCCGCAGATACATAGCGCTCAACTCGCCCCCCAGGAGGCGGTCAATCTCAGCGAGGATCTTGGGCCTCTCGAGCGCATCACGCCCCACGAGTGCCGGGGCAATCGAAGAGCGCGCGGCATGGCAGAGCGAATGAGCGATCCGCGGAAACGTAATCGAGATCTCTCCCAGACCTTCGAGACCCTCGCGCGTCAGAATGCGAATGATTCCGAATTCCGAAGCGGTTACCGGGTCGCCGGCATTGCTGCCCGATTTCACCGGCTCTTTTCGCGGAGCGCGGATGGGAATCACTTCGACTCGTTCGATTACCAGAGGCATGAATATTCAGCGTGCATCCGGAGTATGATATCCCGTTACCATCTTTCTATGCAGCGGATCACCCGCGACCAGCTCACCCCAGTCTTCGACCGCCGCGTGCCTGCCGTTGCGCGCGTAAAATCGGGCGAGCTTTTCTGGGTCGAAACAGAGGATTCGCGCGGCGGACGCACCCGGGTTCCGGAACACACCACGCCCGAATATCTCCTGGCCATGCGGAAGCGCGGATACTATGGCAATCCGGTCACGGGCCCGATTTTCGTGGAGGGCGCGGAGGCTGGCGACACGCTCGCCGTACGCATCCTGGAGCAGAAGTGCGACACCCTCGGCTATATGGGTTACTGGCCGTTCCTGTTTCACCTGGAAGATTTTTTCGACAAGCCAGCTACGACTTTGTGCGAAATCCGCGACGGCAAGGTGGTGTTCAGCACCGACATCGAGATTCCCGTACGCCCGGTGATTGGCACTATCGGTGTGGCGCCGGCAATGGAAGCCGTCCTCTCCGGTGGAATGGGGCGTCATTGCGGCAACGTGGATGTTCAGGAAATCTGTGCCGGCTCGATTGTTTACCTGTCGGTTTTTGTGGACGGAGCTCTGCTGTGTTTAGGCGATTGTCACGCCATTCAGAGCGATGGCGAGATCGGCAGCGTGGAGATGCGCAGCGAGATTCAACTAAGCTGCGAGCTGATCAAAGGGCGCAGCCCAAACATGAGCTGGCCGCGCATCGAAACAGAGGAAACACTCGTCACCGTGGCGGTGGCCACGCCACTCGAAGAAGCCATGCGGCAAAGCCTTCGTGAAATGATCTTCTGGATCGAAGAACGGACCGGGATGAGCAAACACGAGGCCTATATGCTGATTGGCTGTGTAGGCGACGCACGCCCCGGGCAGGCTCAAGTGTCAAATTACTCGATGCGCTGCATCTTCCCGAAGAAATATCTGCGTCAACGAAAAACTTCATGAAAACCATCGGATACGTCAGCGACGAAATGTACGTCGCTATCCCGGATGTACTTGCCGAGTTCGAATCGCCCGATGGCGCGGTCAACGTGCTGCGTTCATCGCCGCGAGGTGCCTTTTATAACGATCTCGCGGACGGCGATTACCGGGTCACGCTGACCAAACAGGGCTTTGGATCCAAGATCGTCAATGTTCATTTGGGCGGAAGACCGCACCAGTTTCGCCTGCTCGCGGATGGCCTTCTCGGCTTCATGTGGCCTAAGTGGGTGCGCTCTGGCGAACGATCGGAACTTCGAGTTCACTCGGTAGAGCAGTATCAGCTTAGTCTGTGGCGGTACGGATTACGAAAAGAATTGTTTGGCGTGATCGGCTGGTACGACGAGCACGGCCCGCGCGCCATGATGCAGTTGACACCGGACGGTGATTACACGCAGACGGGCGTAGAGTGGAACAAGCTTGGCTGGGGCACGCCGTCGCACACCCAGTTTGTTACCGCGCCGGAACGGAGTGGCCTTTATTACCTCTGGGCGAAAACGCCATCGGGACGCGACTTTTCGTTCCCGTGGGTAGTGGCTCCAGCGAAGCCGAAGGCCAAAATAGCAGTCCTGGCCTGCACGAATACGTGGAACGCCTATAACAATTTCGGCGGCCGGAGCAATTACATTAATGCCGATCGGCTCCCACACGAGCCGGTGGTGAACGCAAGGCTCGAGCTCGAGCGCTATCAGCAACCGCTGGCCTTTGGCACGTGGCGGTTCCGGGATGCTGAATATGCGCCGCTGTCATTCGAGCGGCCAGAACCGCACAATCACTTTCTCGACGCGGGAGAAGTCGCTGACCCTGTACTCGGCCGCGTGCAGTGCGGGCAGGCTCCCGGGGAATGGCGCTTGCTGGGTTGGCTGGAGCATGAAGGGTATGACTATGACCTCTATGCTGAGGCGCAATTGCACGAAGGCACGCTCCCGCTGGATGCCTATCGCGTGCTGGTGCTGGCCGTGCATCCTGAGTACTGGACCCGCGAAATGTATCGGCGCGTAAAGCAATGGGTATTCGAGGGCGGCGGCCGGCTGGTCTATTTGGGCGGCAACGGCCTGAACTGCGAGGTTATCCTAGGCGCGGATGACACCATGCGCTGCCTCACGCACGTGAATAGCGTCAGTGGCGAAATGGGCGGGCACTCAATCGATAACCCGGCATTGGAATACGAGAGCCGGATGCATCGAACGCTCGAATCCGAAGCCAGCCTGCTGGGAGTCGTCTGTACCTCGGCTGGCCTCATGACGGCGGCGCCTTATCGCGTGATAGACGCATCACACTGGGTATTTGAGAGTACCGGGTTGCGCAACGGAGACCTGTTTGGAAGAAACACACTGCATGAAAGAGTTCCAGGCGGCGCATCGGGACACGAAACCGACAAGCGGTCCGCCTCTTCACCCGCGAACACTCTGCTGCTGGCGAAGGGCATCAACAATGATGACGGCGGTGCTGAGATCGTTTATTACGAACAAGGAAAACGGGGCGCGGTCTTCTCCGTAGGCTCAATCACCTGGGTGCCGGCTCTGCTGGCGGACCCGCACGTCTCTCGGATTACACGGAATGTATTCAATCGTTTCTTGCAGAACTAATTTTACTAAACCGAGCCGGCCGGCTGCCAAATGCGGCACGGTCACTGGAGTACTCATGGCTTCAATCACTATTCCTGGCTCATTACCAGCCGAAGAACTCTTCGTTGCCCGGCCTCTGACCGCCGAACACAGCTTCACCGCGGAAATTGAGGGCCCGGCTTGCGACCGCGCGGGCAATATCTTTGCCGTGAGTTTTGCACGCAAACCTACCATCGGGAAGATTTCGCCGGACGGTAAAGGGGAAGTGTTCATCGAGTTCACGAGCGGCAGTCTGGCCAACGGCATTCGCTTCGACCGCGCCGGCATCATGTTCGTCGCCGACTATACCAATCACAACGTTCTACACATCGACCCGAAGACAAAGGCGGTCACCGTCTTCGCGCACAGCGATGAGATGAATCAGCCCAACGATGTAGCCATCACCGCGGACGGCACGGTCTTCGCCAGTGATCCCAACTGGGAAAAGAAAACCGGTCAGATGTGGCGCGTGAATCGCGAGGGCCGGCTTACGCGAATCGCGACGGATATGGGGACGACCAACGGCATCGAAGTGAGCCCCGACGGAACCAAACTTTACGTGAACGAGACCGTGCAGAGAAAGGTCTGGCGCTTCAAATTGCACCCCGACGGCTATATCAGTGATAAGTCGTTGTTGATCGAGTTCCCGGACTTTGGTCTGGACGGCATGCGGTGTGACATCGACGGCAATCTCTACATCACGCGGTTCGGCAAGGGTACGGTGGTCAAAGTATCACCGCAGGGAGAGGTGATGAAAGAGATCGACGTACTGGGCGCCAAGCCGACCAATGTCTGTTTCGGCGGACCGGACGGCCGCACCTGTTATGTCACCGAGAGCGAACGCGGCCGCCTGGTTCAATTTCGTGTGGACCGTCCCGGCCGCGAATGGCAGCTTCACCAGCGGCACTAAGCCCAATGCGGGAATACGGCTTTCCAGTTCTCATACAGAATCAAATCCTGAACCTCGACCGGAATCTTCGGCAGGCGAGTGCCTTCGACGATGGCGTTCACGTTCCGCAAGCCCGCGATGACGTTGTCGAGGGTTGCCGACGGAAAGTCAGATCCCGGAAGAATCTTGTGCTCCACGCCGTATTCCATCGCTGTTATCAGCGCCTGCCAGTATCGCCACGGGCGGTAATGCACCGCGCTGATGTCGGTGTAGACGTTCGGGCATTTCCGAATCAGGACCATAACGTCTGTCTCCCAGGGGTGGCCCAGGTGCGCGATGATCATGCGCAGATCCGGAAAGTCCATGGCGATGTCTTCCAGCTGCAATGGAAGTCCCCACTTCAGCCGCGCCGCGCTGGGGAAAGTGGTTCCCTGGTGCCACATGATGGGCAGATTGTATTGCTGGCACTTGCGAAATAACGGCCAGTATTGCCGATCCTGCGGATCGAAATGCTGATATACCGGGCCTAGCTTCAACCCTCGCAGGTTCAAGCCTTCGACAGCATGTTCGAGTTGTTCGATGCAGCCGGGATCCGTCGGATCGACAGAAGCCCAACCTTCGATCTTTTCCGGATGCGCGGCGGCATAATCGGCGATGATCTCGTTGGGCACCCAGATCCCGGATGCTTTGGCTTGCAAGCCGAAGACGACGACCTTATGCACCGGCTGCGAGACTTTCCAGTGATCATCCGGTTTGGCATCGTAGCAGTGTTTGTCCAGTTTGGCGCTGTAGGCGAGGCCGCCGCTGCGCTTCAGTTTGACCAGCTTGGACGCCAGAGCTTCACCGGCGTACTGGTCGCTCAAATGATCCGGATACCAGAAAAGGTGAGTATGGCAGTCGATGACCGGGCGCTCGCTCATGAAGCGTTCATTGCATCAGCAGGCCGGCGTTTTTGTCAATCACGGCAACGAAAGCTCGTGGATGTTGGCGAAGGCCGGTTCGAAGGCGCGGGGAGCCTCGAAATCGCGAATCACTGTTCCCCATTTGACAGCGGCACCTGAGCCTATCACAACCCAGGTTTCTCCTGCGTTGGCTTCGTGCACGGCTTGTTGCAAGCACGCGAAACCGGCCGCGGAAGCGGGTTCGAGCGCTAAGCCATTCCTCATGAGGAACTGCTGCGCCCGGATGGTCTCGTCATCCGTACATGGGACGACCGATCCACCCGACTCATACACGGCTCGCAGGGCGTGGTCTCCTGTGATCCGTTCCGCTACCGGTGATGCGACGGTCGACGTGGAAGGGAACATCTCGGCACGACGCACTTTTCGTTGGAACGCGCGAAATGCGGAATCCGCGCCGGAAGCCTGGCAGGCAATCATCTTCGGCGCCTTAGCGATCCATCCGAGATCGCGAAGTTCGCGCAACGGCTTCCAAACCCCGTAAATGCCGTCTCCGCTTCCGGTGGGTACAAAGACGCGATCGGGCGCCGACCGGCCCAACTGCTCGTAAATCTTGAAAGCAATCGTTTTGAAACCCTCGACGCCGAATGGATTCGAATAACCGGCGCGCGGGCAAAAGATCGTGCAGGGATAGTGATTGCTTCGCTCGAGTAGTTGCCGCAGCAGCGCTTCCTGATCACCGCCGCGAATCACCTTGGCTCCGTACGAAGTCATAAGCGCGAGCTGCGAGACCGGCGCGTTCCGTGTGGCAGAAAATCACGCAGTTCTGGCCGGCAGCGTCGGAATAAGCTGCGGCCGCGCACCCAGGATTACCGGTGCTGATGGCCGTGGTCGCGGGAAATCCAAATTCGACGGCCATCGAAACGGATACGCAGTTCGCCCGGTCTTTCCACGACCACGTCGGATTCGCCGTTTCGTTTTTGAGCAGCAGGTTCAGCCTGTCACGGTCGCAATGAAGCGGGAGCAAGGGCGCCCTCCCCTCGCGCAGGCTGACGCGCGACTTTTCCCGGATGGCAGGCAGCAATGGCGCCCATTTCCACAGGCCCGGCAAAGAATCGCGGATGCTGCTTGCGCTGATTTCCGGCAAGGCATAGGCAACTTCTAGCGGCACGGGTTTTCCGTGTTTTGCAGTTGCAGGCCGGGCAGCCATAAACCTACAAAAGGCAATTGACGCTGAGCGCTCTCGGCAAGTCCGAGACCTGTCTGGTGTTCCAACTGCTGCGCACTTCACCCAATGGGTGACAAATGCCATTACTGCAATATTTGCGGCTGAAGAGGAACGCTCATATGGCGGGCTCTTAACCGCCGTTTTTGGGATAAAACATCGGGCCGATCTCAAATCGCTCAGAGCAGCCGACACACGGCAACCACGACGTCACGAGATGCGCCTTCCAAGCAGCACAGCCCAGTTGGTTTCGCGAATATAAGCTTTGCTCCGAAGGCCGAGAATCACGCCATCACCGGCGCTCACGAACTCCTGTAGAACTTGCCCTCGTGTACCGGTGATGGTGGCCAAAGTTGCTCCCCTTGCAACCGGATCGCCGATACGGCAGGACGCCGTAAGAATGCCGGTCGCGGAAGCCAATTGCCAGTCGCCTCCGAAAACAGCAAGTGTTTTTGGGTCCGGGGGATCCGAGTTGAACATCCCCCAATGCGCGAGGCATGCAGCAACTCCGCTGCGATAATCGCGCACGCCATCCGCGGATAATTGGCCCGCCCCCAGGTACTCGGTCCCGATCGCGACTTTGCCGCGGCGCCACGCCTCGCAGGAGAGCACTCCATCAGTCTCGGGAAGCTGCCAGAGCGCGGGCAGGCCGAATGCTCGCGCTGCTTGAAACGACGGGTTACCGGGTTCCGGCTCTCCATAAAAACCGGCCACGGGGAGAAACACGTACTCGACCCCTCCGCTGTGAAGATCGATCAGATAATCGGCGCGCGCCGCCATTTCTCCAAAGATTGACGCGGCCAATCGTTCCGATGGACCGCTGTTCGGGTTGCCAGGAAAAGTGCGCGCAAGATTGCGTCCATCTTCAGGATGAATGCGGGTACCGGCGGTGAAGGCCGCGGGGTTCGCCACAGGCACGACGATGATGGTTCCTCGAACGCGATCGGGCGATAAGCACTGCGCGAGTGATAGTGCGGCGGCCGGCCCCTCGTACTCATCGCCATGCACGCCCGTGATGATCAGCGCTACCGGACGCGCGGCATGGCCGCGGCAACAAAATACCTCGAGCGCGGCATCGGATGTCGCCTGCCATGTCCGCCAGGCGCCGGACCCAGGCCGGAGGTCATCGATCCAACTCATGGAACGTGCCCCAACTCCACCTCCCGGCCGGAGCGGAGGGAATCCAGCGCTGCCAACGCCGCGCGCTCAACTTCGAATGCATCCTCGACAGGCGCCAGGACCGGTGCACCGGATTCAATCGACTTCAGGAAGAATTCAAACTGTAATTTGAGACAGCCGTAGTACTCGGAGTGTCCGAGAATAATCGTGTCCATTGCCCTGAATCCTTGCGCGGACAACTGCGACGAAGGCCGGCTTCCCAGGTCGATCTCGAACACACCGCCGTCACCCTGCACAACCATGCGGGACCGCGCACACTGGTGCAGCGGATGGAAATCATCCTTGACCCATGAGATCTGGTCGGTTGCGATCGCGCCATCGGGAAACGTAAATATCGTGGTCACGGCATGAAAGATGTCGCTGTCAGGATATACCTGGACTCCGCGAGCCAGAACCGAGCGCGGGCGTTGGCCCTTGAGCCACAGGATCAGATCGAAATTGTGCACCGCCGTATCGAGCACACCCAGCTCCCACGAAGGGTCGGAAAAGGCGTAAGGTGCTGTGCGGGAGCTTTGAATCGCCCGGATGCGTCCAAGCCGGCCCTCCAAGACCGCCCGCCGGGCTTCCATATAGTTCACGTTGAAGCGCTCGCAGAATCCTACTTGAACAATGCGATCGCTCGTTGATTTCGCCGCCACGATTGCTTCGGCATCCGCGAGCGTGCCGGCCAGCGGCTTCTCGACGAACACGTGCTTGCCCGCGTCCAGCGCGCGAACGACATATTCGCGATGAGAGCCCGAGGGAGTCGCGACCACGACTGCGCCCACCTCAGGGTCGGCAAAAACTTCATCCGCACTGGCATAGGCGCGTATACCGAGACCCGTCGACAGCCGTTCCAATTGTTTGCTGTTGCGGTCGAATAATCCAACCACACGGCAACCCCGCAGAGAACGCAAGTTTTCCAGGTGCACTTTGCCGATGTTGCCGAGGCCGCAAATAGCGAGTTGCGACATAGCCTTCAGACGATGTTCGGCGGAAGGAGCAGCCGGTCGAGATATTCGCGTGCCTTTTCGAGATGGCGGTGGCCGCGCTGCTCCGACCAGATCAGATGTCCTGGGTAAAACCCGTCGAACTCCAGCGCAGCCAGACGGTGAAGCGTGTGCGTATAGGCGGACACATCGCAATCGGCGGTGTCCTGCAGCAGGATCCGACCGCCATGAAACACGGTGTCGCCACAGAACAGGTCCCGCCGGCTGCCGCGATGAACAAGCAAGTTAACCATATCGCGCGAGTGTCCCGGCGCCGACAGTATCTCGAGCGTGCACTCGCCCACGGTGAGCCGGTCGCCGTCGCGAAGTGTTCTATCCACCGGACAGGCTTCGAATGATACGCCGGCGGGATAGACGCCCGCCCTTTTGGCGGCCGCCAGACTGATCGCTTCTTCGTCTCCGGCTTCGAGTGCGCGCGCTGTGGGCACGGAAGCTGCCACCTTTAGATGAAGGCGATCTCTCAGCGGGCACGCCCCGCCGGAATGATCCAGATGCCCATGCGTCAGCACCAGCGTTTCCACGCGTTCCAGCGGAATGCCGTCTCGCTCGAGGTTGGCAACCAGCTGGTCGGCCTCGAGGCCGCACCCCGAATCCACCAACAGGAATTCGCCGCCGCAATCGATGGCGTAAACATTACAGTCATTGTCATGCGTCATCGAGCAGCCGAGCGAACCGCTGGCCACGAGATAGTTCGATCGGAAATCTTCAATCGAGGCGCTCGTTAGAATAGTTGAAATCGCGCTCCGGCGGTACGGGCTGCTGGCGGAAGAGTCGGCAGAACTCGACCAGGTTGCGGATGGAACACTCCGCGAACTCCTTGCCCTTGTCGGCGGTTGCGAGCAGCGGATCGCCTTCGACGCCGCTTTCCGAAATTCGACTCCAGCGGTTCACCATGTGAACGGGTCCCGAACCGAAAAGATCGTCATAGACGAACTGATTGACGCGGGAGGGCGCCTCACGCCGCGTCATCTTGTCCTTTTCCACCAGCTCCGGTTTGAGATACATGTAGAGAGACGTTTCGAACTCGCAGGCATGAGCCATGCCGCCGGGGTACTCGGATTCCCGCAGGCGGTCGACGGCGTCCTTGGCGAGGGCCCAATGCGCGACGGCTCCGGCCAGCGCTCGTGTGGTGTTGTTAATCCGGCGTGCGGCCAGGTTGCACAACATCTGGTTGCTGCCTTGGCCATTCACAAAGACGATGCGATCGAATCCCTGCCGTACAAATGAATGCGCCACGTCGTAGCAGAAGTCGATGAAGACATACTCGCGGACCGTGATGGTGCCCGGAAAGCCCATGTTGTGCTCGTTGAATCCGTAATGAATCATGGGCGCCGTCAAAATGCGGCCGTTGGAGCGACGCGCGGCTTCCTCCGTCACGTGTTCCACCAAAACGTTATCGACGTCGATCGGAAGGTGGTAACCGTGCTGCTCGATGGCAGCAACCGGGATTACGATGACGGCTCCCTCGCTCGCGCGCTCGCGAGCCTCGGGCCAGGTTAATGTGCGATAGAGATGCTTCATGAAGACCCGTTGTCCTTCGCTCTTGTGGAATAGGCGTATTATCGGCCGTGCCTGCAAGGGTGTCAAGAAACGGAACGAATGTTGTCGCCGGAAATTGCCGTGCTGCCCCGACTGATAGAATGCTGAGGTCTTCAGAACAGGAGATTCTCTCGAATGCCGACCGGCTATTGGTTCATGTTGTTCGCGCTGCTCAGCTTTGCTGCCATGGGCATTATCCATAAGCTCGGCGACCGCTATGCATGCAACGCCTTGCACATCGCCCTGTTCACAATGGCGACCTCTTGCCTACTCAGCTTTCTAAATGCCGCGCTCTGGCAACGGGAATCATTGCTTTCATGGAATGCCGGCGTGGTGCTGATCGCATTGCCGTTCGGCGCTTCAGCGGCGATAGCACTATGGCTCTTCCAGCGTGGTCTTCGTTATGGCCGCATTGCGACCAGCTGGCTGCTGATCAATCTTTCGTCGGCCGTCCCAACAGTCCTTTCCGTCATCGTGTACCACGAACCGCTCACTCTGAAGAAGGCAAGTGTTCTAGTGCTCATCGTGATCTCGCTGCTGCTTCTATGGTGGGATCGCAAACAGGATCGGGAGAAAGGCGAGAGGGCGACGGTGGCAGGTGTTCCGAGCCCGGTCGCGGGGGTGGAGTAACCAATGTGGTTTCGCCTGATGATGATCGCTTTCATCTTCAACGGCCTGTGCCCGTTTGGGCTCAGAATCCTGGCCGGGATGGGACTGGCGGCGCACTACACGCCTCTGTATCTCGTTTTTTGGTATCTTGCCGGAGCCATAGCCATGCTGGCGCTTTTTTCGCGCGCCCCCGTCCGGCCCCTCCGCTCCGACATGCTCGTTGGCGCCGGCCTTGGACTGTTCAGCACATGCGGCCAGACCTCCATGGGGCTTGCCCTATCGAAGGGTATCCCCGGCAACGTCGTATTCCCCGTGGCCCTCGCCGGCGGACTGTTTCTGGTGATCCTGGCGGCAGTCACTGTTTTTAAAGAGCGCATAGGACCGACGGGAATTGCTGGAATCTCGCTGGGGATTATCTCGATCGCGTTGCTGAGCTTCACTTGAAGCGCGAACGTTTCTTTGGATGAGTGAACCACAGTGGTGCACAGGGGAACGATGGGAACATGGCCAGTACGAACAAGCCGACCGCCAGGAGACGTAGAGGTAGCGGAATTCGTCAGAGTATTTCTATTCCAGCGCCATTGGCGGCGGAAGTGCGGCGCGTCACAAAAGAGCGGCGCCTTACGATCAGCCGCACTCTGATCACCTTGGCGGAACGAGGGGTGCAAGCCGAGCAGGAGGCCAAAGATAACCTAAAGACCGCACTACCGCAGATTTCTGAAAGAGCAAGAGCCTGGAAAAAAGGAGGAAGCCGGAAAGGACCTCATACGCGTGATTTTCGGGAAGGCAGGAATTGCCGAAGATACGCTTCTCTGATCTGCCCCGCGGTTTTTGGCAACACCTTCTTGTCAGGGTTGAAAATCGTCGAATTCCGCTTTCGGATCTACGGCGGTTGCAGACTTTGGTCAAATCAGAACCGTTGGCACCGGACGGTGACTGGTATAAGGACTTTGGGTCTTTCAAGCTGTGCGGCCGTGGCAAGTATCCGAAAACGGTTCTGATCAAGGGCATGAAGCCCTTCGGAATCGAGATCCAATCAAGCCTGCCGGCGCCGAGATGACCACCCCTACATCTTCCGACGTGACCGATGGTGAGAACCGGCCGGAATCGCCCCTTGGCGTCCAGCCCGCGAAACAAGCTATGGACTTGCTTCTGTGCCATGGTGTATAAGGGCGAGATCGGTTGTGCATACCCCGGCTTTCCAGGTGTTCAGGCATACTCTGGCGGCGACGGCGCTGGCCGTCGTTCTCACGCAAGGTTCGGCTCAGACAACTCGCGCGGATG
>QHXW01000184.1 GCA_003223115.1 Acidobacteriota bacterium | reverse complement strand
ACCACGGGCTCCCCACCACGGGCTTGACACCACGTTTAGTTTGACGCATAGTTCCTATCAAGCATCTATGGGAAAGGGAAAACAACGGCCGGGCGGCGAACTGGTCCAGGGAACGCTCGACATGCTGATCCTGAAAACTCTTACACGCGGCCCCATGCATGGATACGGGATCGCCTCAGTGATTCAGCAGGTGTCTGAGGAAGTGTTGCGCGTGGAGGAAGGCTCGCTCTATCCCGCGCTGCACCGGTTGGAACTCGACGGCATCATCGATTCCGAGTGGGGCGTGTCATCCAACAATCGCCGAGCGAAATATTACAGGCTGACAGCGCTCGGACGGAAACAATTGGTGAAGGAAGCGAGCAACTGGAGCCGGCTCGCGCAAGCCATTGCCCGCGTGATGGAGATGGCATGAAGAAGTTTCTGAAAAGGCTACGGCGGCGGCGGCAGCTCGATCGCGACCTGGAAGACGAGCTTCGCTTTCATCTCGAAATGAAAGCCGAAGAAACCGGCGACGCATGGGAAGCGCGCAGGAGGCTGGGGAACGTGACTCTGCTAAAGGAAGTATGCCGCGAGATGTGGGCTTTCGCCGTGCTCGAAACCTGGTGGATGGATATTCGTTATGCGTTTCGGACGCTCAGTAACAATCGGGGATTCACACTGGTCGCGGTGGCCGCATTAGCGCTCGGCATCGGGGTGAACACAGCCGTTTTCAGCTTTGTCAAAACGGCGCTATCTTTCGACCCGGGGATCGAGCGCGCCGACCGTGTCGTTCTCGTGTCAGCTACCGATGCATTGGGCCAAGACGAACTCTCCCGGTCCGATCCGGATCTCCGCAACTTTCGGTCGCAGGTGAAATCCCTGGTAAGTCTCGCTGCCTATCGCCTCACCCCAGTCAACTGGAGCGACAACAGCGGACTCCCGGAACGTTACGTCTGCGTGCAGATGTCGGCCAATGGCTTCGCGGTAATCGGCCGGCAGCCTATATTAGGGCGCAATTTCGGGTCAGAAGATGAGCGCGCTGATGCAACCGCCGTCGTAGTGCTCACCCATCGTCTCTGGCAAGACCGCTATGGCAAGGACCGCTCAATCATCGGGAGGGTAATCCGGATCAACGAAGTGCCCAGAGTCGTCATCGGCGTAATGCCTGCCGGCATGCGATTCCCCGAAGACACGGACCTGTGGATACCATTGGTCTCGGGTGGAGTTCACAGCGGTGATCCTGCACTGTTCGGCCGGCTTGCCGACGGAGTCACACTAGCCGCGGCTCGCAATGAGATGGACACGATTGCGCGGCGCGTGGCGAACAAATCTCCGGATACTCTTAAGGGCCCGATCATCGATCTGAGCCCCGTTCTCAAGATGTACGGCTTGTATCACGCGCGACCGCTCCTCGTGGTGGTGTTATGCGCAGTCGGATTCGTGCTGCTGATCGCATGCGCGAACGTCGCCAATCTCCTGCTGGCTCGCGCCGCAGTAAGGTCGCGTGAGATTTCGATCCGGATTGCAATCGGCGCCGGTCGCGCGCGGATCATCCGGCAGCTTCTGGTCGAGAGCGCCGTCCTATCATTTGGCGGCGGCCTGGTCGGATGGCTGCTCGCACTCGCCGGACTGCATTGGTTCGATGCCAGCATGGCCAGGTTTCCGAAACCTGCATGGTTCGATCTTTCGATGAATACGAAGGTGTTCGTTTACCTGGCGGCTATCTCGATTGGCACGGGAATTCTGTTTGGGCTTGCGCCGGCGCTGCAACTGGCGAAGGTCGATGTGAGCAACGCGATCAAGAACGGCGGCCACGGAGCCGCTGGGGGTATGCGCGGGCGCCGCCTTTCGAACGTGCTCGTCGTTTTTGAGGTGACGTTATGTGTGGTGTTGCTGGTGGGCGCTGGCCTGATGATCCGCAGCGCTATTAAGGTGTACGGGACGCCGATTGGCGTGAACGCAGCGAACGTACTCACGATGCGCATTGAGCTGCCTGAGGCGAAGTACCCGCGGCTAGATGACGTGATCTCTTTTCATAAACGCTTGAAGACGCGGATAGAGTCGCTGCCGGGAGTCGAGGCGTCGGCTCTGACATCCAACCTGCCCGTCTATGGCCAGATGGAATTTACCTGTGAAGTAGAGGGTGTGCCGCCCACTGATGTCGGCCGGTTACCAAGCGTGGGTGGCCTCGTAGTCAGCCGCCACTATTTTCGCGTGATGCAGGTGCGGCCGCAGCGCGGCCGTGTCTTTATCGATTCCGATGAGGTCAAGGGATCTCCAGGGGTAATCGTGAATGAGTCCTTCGCGGCAAAGTTTTGGCCGGGAGAACGACGCCAAGGGCATCCAGTACCTCACGGACCAATGCTTCCTGCGACAGATGGCATCTCTGATCGGTACGCGGGATCGAACAGAGCTTCAGGGTGCCGTTGTCCGGGCGCTCTATTGGGTGGCCGATGCCTACCGAGACCCAAACCCGATGTCCCTCTCGGCAAGCATCTCCGCCTGGTAAGGGACCAGGCGCCGCGGTCCTTGCTGACCATCATCGGCGTAATCCCGGATATCCATCAAGATTTCCAAGATCCATTGACACACGATCCACTGATTTACTTGTCATATGCACTGGAACCACAGCGCTCGACGTTTATCGTTTCACGCACTCGCGTCCCACCAACCACGCTTGTGAATGCATTTCGCCGGGAGGTGCAAAGCCTCGACGAAAACCTACCCGTTTACGACGTGCGAAGTCTGGAAGACAGAATCACACAGCACCACCTGAGCATAGGGATCTTCGTGGCCCTGTTCACGATTTTTGCCGCCATTGCACTTCTTCTCGCTTCGGTCGGGTTATACGGGGTGGTTGCGCACTCCGTCAGCCAGCGCACGCGGGAGATCGGGCTGCGTATGGCAGTGGGCGGAACCGCGCGCGACATCGTCTGGCTTGTATTCGGACAGGGTCTTCGCCAGGTTGTGATTGGGTTGATTATTGGGCTGATTGCCGCGTTCGGCGTTACACGTGTCCTGCGCGCCGTTCTGGTAGACGTGTCACCGAATGATCCGCTGACGTTCTTAGCGGTGTTGGTGGTTCTTATGCTGGCAGGCACGCTCGGTTGCGCGATTCCGGCGCGCCGGGCGGTCCGAGTGGACCCGGTTGTGGCATTGCGTTGTGACTAACGGCGTATACCTAAATTCTTGCGCAACTCGTTCCTGGAACCCACTGCGTTCGAAAGGTGTCTAAGCCACATGTTGGAAGTCCATCTCTTGACCAAGCGCTACAGCGGCATCCCCGTGGTGGACGCCGTGAGTTTCTCTATCCGGCCTGGCGAAATCCTCGGTTATCTTGGCCCAAACGGGGCCGGCAAGAGCACAACCGTCAAGATGCTTACCGGGCTGCTCGAACCTACCTCCGGCCACATTGCCTTCCACGGTCAGGACGTCCGCCAAGACCTGAAGGCCTTCCAGCGCCGCATCGGTTACGTCCCTGAGGAGCCTCAGCTTTACCCTCATCTCAGCGGCCGCGAGTATCTGCAGTTAGTGGGCCGTCTGCGAGGCCTGCCCCGTGGCGTCCTGGAGCCGAAGATGGACGAGTTGCTGAACCTCGTCGGCCTCTGGGAAGACCGTCACTCAGCACTTGCTTCCTACTCCAAAGGCATGCGCCAGAAAATCCTGCTGCTCGCCGCGCTATTGCACAACCCCGAACTGCTCATCCTGGACGAGCCGTTCTCCGGCCTCGACGTCAATTTCGCCATGGTGCTGCGTAGCCTGCTCCAATCGCTCGCTGAGCAGAAAAAGATCATCCTGTACAGTTCCCACGTCCTGGAAGTGGTGGAGAAGGTTTGTCACACGGTGCTCATCCTGCGCAAGGGCAAGGTGGTGGCGCATGACTCTGTCGCGCATCTACGAGATCTAATGTCGAAATCATCGCTCGAAGGTGTGTTTGCCCAGCTCACTCAGCCAGAAGATTCCGATGCGATAGCCCACCGGATTCTCGACGTAGTGGCCGTATGATGCCGCGCATCCGAAGCTGGCTGAACGAGACGCACGGCGCGGGTTTCGAGCTGATTCGTCATTTTCTGACCCGGTTTTTTGAAAGCGAGATGACCACCATACCCGGCGAGTGGCAGAAGGTGGCAATCGGGCTGCTGGCCGTGTTGCTTTCAGCGGGGATTCTCGGTCTGACCACTTACTGGCAAAGCTTCAACAAAATGCAGGAAGCGGGACTTTCGCCGGCACAGATTTATCGTGAGATCCGCGCCGACGAATTATCGTTCATCGCGCTTGGCATGGGCATCACTCTACTTCTCACGGCCCTTACATGGGAGTCGCTGTTTCCCAGCCTGCGGGATTGCCTGGCGCTGGCGGGGTTGCCCATATCGCTCCGCCAGATTTTCTTGGCGAAATTCGGCTCGTTGCTCCTGGTCTTCGTGGCCTTCCTGCTGGCGATGACCCTGCCCTGGGCGATGGTCTTCGCCGCCTGCACCTCGGGACATTGGCAGGGGAACCCATCCGCGGTGGCTACTGTCGGGGCGAATTTCGTTGCTACAAGCGGTGCATGCGCTTTCGTGTTCTTCAGCCTGCTGGCCTGCCAGGGCGTTCTGCTGAATCTCATGCCCAGCCGGATCTTTGCGCGCGTTTCCTTGTTCATGCAGGGCACAGTGTTTATCGCCACGCTGGGGGTTCTGCCGCTCATCGGCCGGCAACCAACTGCCGAAGCTTGGTGGCCCCCAGTCTGGTTCGTGCGGCTCTGGGAAGCAATCATCGAGGGGCGTGGGAGCGCAGCCCACATTGCGGTGGTCGCCATGGTACTTCCCCCGATAATCTCCGTTCTGGCGTATCTGCTCAGTTATCACCGGTATCGGCGCCTGCTGCTCGAAGCTCCACCGGGCCGCTCTTCAGGCAACCGTAATGGTGTGGGATCGTGGCTCCTTGAGCGCTGGATCTCCGACCCTCGGCAGCAAGCTGCGTTCGCTTTCATCTGGAAGACGCTCGCCCGCAGCCGCAGTCATCGGTTGATCCTGCTGGCCTATGGCGGCATCGCGCTCGGTGCGATTACCAAGGGCGCACTCGACATGCCCCGGCCATCACTCCGCGACGAGGGCCTGTACGGGCTCCTGGTTGTGCTGGTCCCACTTGTACTCGCGCTCCTTGTAACAGCCGGACTACGATACTTGTTCTCGCTTCCTGTTTCGATCGGCGCCAACTGGATTTTTCAAACGACTGAGCGAGAGGGCCGGGACGCGTGGCTGGTGGCCGTGGAACGGTTCGTCATCTGGTGTGGCATCTCTCCCATCTTTTTGGCCGCCCTTCCGGCCGCAATCGCCATTCTTGGTGGGTTGCGCGCTGCGGCCGCGACGATCCTCGCGTTTTTCGCGGCACTGGTGTGGTTCGAAGCGCTTTTTCGGCGTTGGCGCAAGCTGCCATTCACCTGTTCCTACCTTCCCGGCAAACAGCCTGTATGGCTTACGCTGATGCGCTATGCGCTTGCTTCATCGTTACTGGGGCCGGCCGGCCAGTTGATCCTCTACAGCTCGGGTGAGCCCATCGCCTTCGTGGCTCTGTTCACTTTTCAGGCCGCCATCTGGTGGCGATGGCGGGCCGAGCGCCAGAGCGCATGGCGTGATGGCGCACTCTGCTACCAGGAGGCCCCTGAGGCCGCGGTAATGACGCTGGATCTCCAGCCCGCGAGCGAGGCGCAACAAGCGCCGGTTCCTGCGGCGCCTTCATCCGAGGCGCCTCTGTTTGAAAAGACGCTGATTGCGTCACGCGGCCTCCTGCCCGAGGCATGGGTCGAAGAGATGGAGCAGGAGCGCCGCCATCCGTACCTGCTGCTCGAAACCTTCCTGGACGACGTGCGCTACGGCGTTCGCCTCATTCGCCGCAACGCGCTGCTCTCGACAGTGGTCGTCCTGACCCTCACGGTTGGCATCGGGATCAACGCCAGCGTCTTTACTGTTTTCAACGGCCTGATGATCCGCGCGCACGTCTCCAAAGATCCGGATAGCTTCATTCGCGTGGTTCCCACAGCCCGCCTGCAGCGATCAACGCGGCCCGCTTCCTATGCGGAATACGTTGCCTGGCGCGACCACAGCCGCTCGTTGCGCCAACTCGCGGCGTGGACTAACTTTCCGGCGATGGTGGGGGACGACGATTCGACAGGCTCGCCCGGCCTGGCGGTATCCTGTAACTTCTTCGCCGTAGACGGACTAGATCACGCTACATTAGGCAGACTCTTCGTTGCCGATGACTGCCGCGCTCCGGGGCGGGTGCCGGTGGGTGTAATCAGCGAGTCTATTTGGCATACTCGGTTCGCCTCGGACCCGCATGTGATCGGCCGAGTGTCCCGCATCAATAACCGTCCCGTAATCCTGATCGGAATCGTTCCGGACCATAGCTCCGCCTGGACCCATCCAAGGGGTGTGGGCATCTGGCTGCCGTACACGGCGGTACCGTATTTCGACCCCGGTCGGAACGTTTTCGAGAATGAAGAGTTCCTGTGGTTGACCCTAGCGGGTCGCGTGGCGCCGGGATTCTCCCGGTCCGCCGCCCAGGCGGAACTCAACATTCTGGCGCACCAACAGGACCAGTTACACCCTGGACGCCGCACCACCATCGTGACAACCGATGGCTCCTGGGCCGAGGCATGGGAATTGAATGCGTCTGGGCGGGATCTCATGCTCATGGGTTTCTTTGCCGCCAGTTTCAACCTTGTGCTGTTCA
>QHXW01000027.1 GCA_003223115.1 Acidobacteriota bacterium | reverse complement strand
CGAATGCTGCCGCGCAAACCAACCTTTTCCGTCCACTCACCGCGACGGGCTGCGCGCACAGCAGGTGATTTCGGCGGGGATGCAGCATACCCTCACTCCGGACCAGGCGACGCCGGTGGTCTGATGTACACGCGCCGCCACGTACTCGTTGCGCATTTCGCTTCGTTATTGGCCGCCTGCCGGCGCCCCCGTCAGAAGATCATCGGGGTAATTCCCAAAGCCA
>QHXW01000026.1 GCA_003223115.1 Acidobacteriota bacterium | reverse complement strand
GGGACATCCACGGTATTGCGGGAGCGCGGGTTTGACGAAACCATGAGCCAGGAGTTTCCCGGCATTCAAATCGCGGCTCGGCAGTACGGCATGGCCGACGCTGCAAAATCGAGGGCCGCCGCGGAGAACATTCTTACGGCTCATCCGGATCTAGATGGTATCTTCGCCTCGAGCGAAGCCGCTTCACTCGGCACCATTCAAGCCATACGCAGCCGGAATCTGTCCGGCAAGGTCAAACTGGTGACCTTCGATTTTAGTGAGTCGCACGTGGAAGCGCTCAAAGACGGCACCATCGACGTCATGCTGGTCCAGGATCCGTTTCGTATCGGATATGAGGCTGTAAAGTCGCTGGCCGAAAAGCTCAACGGCAAGACGCCCGTCAAACGACTCGACCTGCCCGCCCGCGTCATTGTGAAAGCCGACCTGGATAAACCCGACGTGCGCGCCTTACTTTCGCCCGAATGGATGAAAGCAAAGTAAACACGGAGGCTCCTGCGATTTACAAGTGTTGACGCGTTAGATGTGTTAACGCAGTAGTGTCGTGATGTCAACGTGCCGCCGAAGTACGCCGAAGTACGCCGAAGTACGCGGCCCTTTTGACGCCATAAACTTCGATCCAGTCCACGCGGGAGCAGGCCGGTGTGCCCACGCCGCGCATGAGATCCGTGAACCCCACTTCTTCCACTCGGTTGAGGTCGGGTTTCTCCACCCAGCCGCTTTCTAACTAAGATGGTTTCAATGTCCAGCTTTCTCCAGCGGATGTCGCCGATGTTCAACTCCCGCACCCGCCAATCGACCGAAGGCCCGTCGACCTGGTCGCTCACCACCCAGGTGCCGTCGGCAAGCTTCAGAATGATGCGAAGTTGCCGGAAGCCCGCCTGTTTGGTTCGCCAGCGGATTTTCGCCAGGGCCGTCAGATCGACAATCGCGCTGTTGTGCCGCACAGGCTGACTGCCCAGTTGCCTTCGCACTCGCCCGACCAGACATAATACGGGTCATCGGCCGGCGTATCGTGGTGGGACTTGCGAATGTTCGCCTTGCCGGGGCCGTAAAGCGACAGGATCAAATCCGCAGCCGCCACGTGCTCCTGCGTTATGGGAGTTGCAGCCGGGATTTCCTTCCAATCCTCGCGAAAGAATAGGCCGGGCGGCTTCTTGCGCGAATAAAGTCGCGGCGCAGAAGAACAGGACACACACTTTGAGCATATCGGCTGAATTATAGCGACTGTCGCGTCTCAGTTCCTCTTTCAACCAATTGACCACCGGTTTTTTACGTGCAGCCGGGTGGGCGGCGTAAGCGATTGAAATCGCGGTCGATCTTCATTACATCCTCCTTGACATGGCACGTCGTTCGTTCCATACTGCACATCACGCCCGGAACTCGTGATACGCCCCGTGTTGGGTGGGCGAATGGTCTCGCTAGTACGCTGTCTCTAACTCGAAGTATCGGAATTTGTGCCGGTTTAAAAGAATCTGGGATCGCCTGAGGCAAGGCGGTTTGGCAGCCCAGGGTGGGGGAATTTTATGGTGTTAGGTACTTTCTTGCCATACTCGAGAAAGCTGCTGTTCTCGCTGGTCGTGGTTTCTCTTCCGCTCGCCGCGCAGACCGGACTCGGCATCGTTCGGGGCACCGTGCAGGACGTGAGCAAAGCCGTCATTCCCGGCGCCAAAGTTTCGCTGACCAGCGCCAGCACAGGCGTGGTGCGTAACGCCGAAAGTAGCTCGGTAGGAATTTACTACTTCGGCGCCGTTCCCATCGGATCTTACACGCTTGCGGTCGAAGCGCAAGGCTTCAAAAAGTGGACCGGTACCATGGAGGTATTGGCCGGTCAGACGGTGTCGATCGACCCGAGCATGGAGGTTGGAAGCCTTGAATCCACAGTAGAGGTAACCGGGGCAGCTCCGGTCATCTCGACTGAGGGCGGGCAGGTGAGTGATGTCAAGGATGCTCTGCGCATCCACCAGCTACCTCTAGACGGACGGAGCGTCACTACTTTATTCGATCTAACGCCCGGCGTCGAAGGCAGCGGCAATCCGCGCGTGAACGGTATGAAGGTCGGCTCAGCGGAAATGCTTCTGGACGGCATTTCTCTGGTGGACCGATTCGGTGGTGGCATGTCACGCGTCCAACCGGGATTGGATACGATACAAGAGTTTCGCATCGAGACCGCCGGTTCGGGTGCCCAGTACTCCCGTCCTGCTACGGTGTCCCTGGTGACCAAGAGCGGGACCAACGAGATCCACGGAGCCGCGTTCGAGACTTTTCGGAACAACTTTGGCGGGCTCCGCGCTCGCCAGCGCCAGGACCTTCCTATTCCTGGTCAACCGTTCAAACAAGCCCAATATATACGCAACGAGTTCGGCGCCTCGATGGGCGGTCCTGTAATCAAGAACAAGACATTCTGGTTCTTTGCCTA
>QHXW01000025.1 GCA_003223115.1 Acidobacteriota bacterium | reverse complement strand
CAGTTCGCCGCCATTGCCGTCGCGCTCGACTTTCAACACTCCCGGGCCGCCTGTCTCCTGCCAGCCCATCACCAGCCCCAGCCGCTCGCCGCTGGCTTTCTCACGGACTTCGCAGCCGATCAGATCGGATTGGAAGTACTCACCTTCATCTGGTCTGAGCCTCTCCTCAAGCGGGACGCGCACCTCCGCGCGTTCCAGAGCCTCCGCCCGCGAAATCGTATCCACCCCACGAAACTTGAAGATCAGTTGATTCTTATGCCGCGATACGGATTCGACTTCAAAACAGGCCCCGCCGAGCGATTCCGAAAACAAATAAACTTCGCGGAGGCGTTGATAGCGGTCCGGCCGGCTACTCAGTTCCCAGGCTGTCAAACTGCCCTGGTTTCCCCACGCCCGCCCTAATTGGGCGATGGTCACCCAATGCCTCTCCTCCGCAGCACTCACTCCAGGATTTCGAGCGTGAAGCGCCGGTTCAGCTTCATACCGGCGGCGCCGAGAATCGTACGTATCGATCGGGCCGTGCGCCCTTGTTTACCGATCACCTTCCCTAGGTCGCTGGCGGCTACACGTAGTTCCAGAACGGTCACCTGTTCACCTTCTACGACTTTCACCGAGACTTCGTCCGGGATGTCCACAAGAGCTTTCGCGATATCTTCAACCAACTGTTTCATCCCCCAGGGCCTCCTTAAGCTCATTCTAAACGAGCCGCGAAAGCCAGGTTGGCATGGAATATCTTAAGTTTGCGCGTATCGGGTCTGGATTCGCACAGTTAAGGCTGCCGATTCCTGAAAATCACGCGAAACTCAAGCAGCCGGTTGCGCCGCCGGATTTTTCTTTACCAGCCGCGCCACGGTGTCCGACATTTGCGCACCAACGCCCACCCAGTGCGAGATCCGTTCGTAATTCAAATGAACCAACGCCGGGCTTGTCCGAGGATTGTAATGGCCGACCACTTCCAGGTTGCGGCCGTCGCGCGCGCGCTCCTTCTCAATCACCACGATGCGATAGAACGGTTTTCTCTTGGCGCCGAATCGCGCCAGCCGAATCATTAACATTCACACTCCTGAATTCAATTGGAACGACAGTCACTTTCCTGCCGATTCCGTTTGCCGCTGCCATCCGATCGATGGACCACGAAAATCTCTATTCCTGCCGGCCGAACCGCCGGTACTCCGATTTAAAACACGGGAAGTTTCATCTTGCCCAGCTTCTTGCCGAGAAAGCCTCCCGAAAAGCTCTTCATCATTTTACGCGCCTGGGAATACTGTTTGAGCAACTGGTTGACTTCCTGGACGCTGGTCCCGCTACCTTTGGCAATGCGGCGACGCCGGCTGCCGTTGATGATCATGTGATTGGCCCGTTCATGGGGCGTCATGGAGTCAATGATCGCGACGACATGCGTGATCTCTTTCTCGTCAATTTTTACGTTCTTCAGGTCCTTGAGGATGCCCATGTTCGGCATCATGCCCAGCAGCGATTCGAGCGGGCCCAGTTTCCGGATCTGGCGGATCTGATCGCGAAAGTCTTCAAGCGTGAAGTCATTCTCGAGGAGCTTGCGCTGCATCTCCACAGCTTGCTTCTTGTCGATGGCTTCTTCGGCCTTCTCAATGAAGGAAAGCACGTCGCCCATACCCAAAATCCGAGATGCAACGCGGTCCGGGTGAAACACTTCGAGCGCGTCGAATTTTTCACCGGTACCGACGAATTTAAGCGGCTGCCCCGTTACCTGCCGTATGGACAGGGCGCCGCCACCACGGGCATCGCCGTCCATCTTCGTGAGAATTACACCGGAAATTCCGAGGCGTTTGTGGAATTCGCCGGCGCTCTTGACCGCATCCTGCCCGGTCATGGCATCCGCGATGAAAAGGATCTCGACAGGGACGAGCAGTTCGCGCAGCTGCTGCAACTCCGTCATCAACTGGTCGTCGATGTGAAGGCGGCCGGCAGTATCCACCAGCAGCACATCGCGCCCGGTTTGCGTGGCCTCTCGTCGCGCCGAACGCGCCAGGTCCGCCGGTGTCGTTTCTTCGGGCAGCCCCGCGTAGATCGGTAAATTGACCTCGCGTGCGATCACCCGTAATTGTTCACGGGCAGCCGGACGGTAGACGTCGACCGAAACCATCAGCGGGATGTGGCCGTTTTTCGACAGCCAGCGCGCCAGCTTGCCGGTAGTAGTGGTTTTTCCGGACCCCTGCAACCCGACCATCAACACCACGCTGGGCGGCTCATTGGCAAAGCGTAGCTTCGACTCGTGGCTGCCCAGAATCTTGACCAGCTCATCACGGACAATGGCAATGACCTGCTGGCTGGGTGAAAGAGCGCTGAGGACTTCCTCGCCCATGGCCTTCTCTTTGATCTGTTCGATCAGTTGTTTGACTACGCGGAAATTCACATCGGCTTCGAGCAGCGCCACCCGAATTTCCCGAAGCGCGGCCTCCATGTTTGCGGCCGTCAACCGCCCTTCGCCGCGGAGATTTTTAAAAATCCGCTGCAGCTTATCCGAAAGATTGTCAAACATGATCGTTTACGGAATCAAAACCGGACACGCAGAGGCAACACGAGTGACCAGGCGTGACCCCATATTATAGCGGATTGACCGCCCAGGCCGCCCCCATCGGTGTCTAATCTAAGGATGCACGAGCTTCGTTACGCCGTTCGCATTCTGGTGCGCAACCCGGGTTTTACCACCATTGCAGCCCTGGCGTTGGCCGTGGGAATCGGCGCCAACACGGCGATCTTTAGCATTGTCAACGTGGCACTGATGCGGCCGCTGCCGTACAGAAATGCAGAGCATCTGATAATGATCTGGGACCGGCTCTCCAGGTTGGGGATCGAGCGGTTTCCGGCCTCATTTGCCAATTACCTCGACTACCAGAAAGCCAATCGCGTCTTCGATGACGTGGCGGCGTTCAGTTCCGTAGACTTCAATCTAACGGCGGCAGAGCAGGCGGAGCGAGTACCGGGCGCGCGTGTTTCCACGAATTTTTTTCCATTGCTCGGAGCCGCAACCGTTCTTGGCCGCACCTTCGTTCCCCAGGATGCCGAACCGGGACACGATAACATTGTGTTGCTCAGCGACGCTCTTTGGCGCCGCCGGTTTGGTACGGACCCGAACGTCGTCGGCTCCAGGATTACGCTTGATGGCGGCTCCTTCACGGTGATCGGGGTGATGTCCGGACGATTTGAGTTTTCCGCCGGTAATGCTTCACCTGCAGAAATTTGGGCGCCCCTGGTGAGCCGCGCGGATCCGGCTCGCACGGCTGGCGCTCTTCATCTCATCGCGCGTCTGAAACCGGGCATGACTCTCGACCAAGCGCAGACCGACATGGCGAGTGTTGCCCAGCATATTGATCAGACATACCGGCCCTATCGCGGTCCGCACGGCGAATATACTGGCTATGGAGTCACAGTCGTGTTCCTTCGTGATGAACTCTACGGGACAGTGCGACGCGGTCTCCTGGTGCTGCTGGGGGCGGTCGGCCTGGTGCTGCTCATAGCTTGCGCCAATGTAGCCAACCTTTTACTGGCCCGGGCCGCGGAACGCCGCAAAGAGATTGCCATCCGCAAGGCTCTAGGGGCAGGATCGGTACGGTTGGCACGCCAACTTCTGACCGAAAGTCTGGTGCTCGCCCTCCTCGGCGGCAGCCTGGGACTGGTATTGGCGTTCTGGGGTGCGGCCGCACTGCCTGCTCTGATGCCGGCCGGCCTCCCTCATTTTGAACAAGTGCCGATCGACGCGCGAGTACTGGTTTTTACTCTGCTGCTCTCGTTGGGAACCGGCTTGATTTTCGGATTGGCCCCGGCGCTGATCGGATCAAGACTGAACCTGAGCGAATCGTTAAAAGAAACTGCGAGAGGTGTGTCCGGCGGTGCCGACGCGGGCAGATTACGGCACGTGCTGATGGTGAGTGAAGTAGCTCTGTCGCTGCTGCTGATGGTCGGCGCGGGCCTGATGATCCGCAGTTTCGAACGGCTTGTCACCGTAAATCCCGGGTTTCAAGCCGACCGCCTCATCACAGCGCGGATTTCCCTGAACCAGAACCAGTACCGAGAGAATTACAGAGTCTGGTCTTTCTACCTTGACATGATCGAGCGCATCCGTTCTCTGCCTGGTGTGCAGTCTGCCAGCGCCGTCTCGATATTGCCGCTCGCTGACAGTGAGCGGGATCCCTTCAGCATTGAAGGGCGGTCCTACGATTTCCATGGCAAGACGCCGCAAGTGGCGAGCCAGGAGGTGATTGCCTCAGATTATTTCAGAACCATGCAGATCCCGCTCCTGAGCGGCCGCTTGTTTCAGGAACGTGAAGCTGAGCCGGTGGTCATCATCAATCAAACCATGGCGCGCGGATTCTGGCCGGGGATAGATCCGATTGGGCGGCGCATCGTTCTGGGAGCGCCGCGGCCGGGCGTCCAGTGGCTGACGATCGCCGGAGTAGTTGCTGACATCCACAATTCGCGTCTGGACTCGACGCCACTGCCGCAGATGTACGTGCCGCTCGCCCAGGCTCCCGTCCATTCGATGGCGCTGGTGATCCGGACGACTGCCGACCCGGCGGGCGTGATTCCTACAGTACGGGCGCAACTCTTCGCGCTCGATCCAAATCAGCCGCTGTATGACGTCAGGACGATGCAGGAACGTGTGAACGCCGCGGTGTCGCAGCCACGCTTCCAGAGTTTGCTGCTGGCAATTTTCGCTGGCTTGGCGCTGCTGCTCGCGCTGATCGGCACCTACGGTGTGGTGAGTCGTTCGGTGACACAGCGCACGCATGAAATCGGCATTCGTATGTCGCTGGGCGCCGAGCCCACGAGGGTGCTCACGCTGGTGCTTCGCGAAGGGGTCCTGCTGGCGGGAATTGGTACTGTGCTGGGGCTGGCCGGGGCTTGGGCTGTAAGACAGGTGTTGTCGGGTTTGCTATACGGAGTACTGCCTTCAGATCCCGTGACCTACATCGGGGCATCCATTCTGGTTTTCGGATCCACAGTCGCCGCCTGTTACTTTCCGGCTCTTAGAGCTGCACGCGTGGACCCCATGACCGCTCTACGTTGCGAGTAGAGATGCTCCTGAGATGCGCTCAATGCTGTGCGCGCACAATTCGCCCCCGCCGGCGCTGGATTTCCAGGCGCTAGCAGATCAGGATTTGGCAGGCTCTTTGGGTGCGCTTTCGGCGGGCAATATGCGCACGGTGGCCGCCGCCATTTTGCCGGTACGGTCCATGCCCAACGCATAAGCCACTTTAGTCCCGGGCACCAGATCGGTGGCCTGGCCTTCACTGAGGCGGGAGATGTGAAAGAATACATCGCGCCCGCCACCTTCGGGCCGGAGAAAGCCAAAGCCCTTCTCGCCGAAGTAGGTGACTACGGAGCCGACTTCCTCGCCCGTTGATTCGTCCGAGCCGGCGCTGAAACCCTGCGCTGAGGCTGGGCGGGTGCTCTTGTCACCCACTCCCTGCTTGATCAGTGCCAGGTCTGCTTCGGTCCAATTCGATACCGGCTGCAGCTCGGGAACCTTCAGATGAGGATTTTTCTTGTGTGCGTCTTCAAAAAGGCGTCGTTGTCTGGCGTTCAAAGGAGATTTCCTGGTGGGCTAATGAGCAGCAACCGGAGTCGCTACCTTCTTCCGGCGGGAGCCTCGCTTTTCGGCAGGCGGTTGCCGGTCACTCTTTTTCAGCGATGCTACGACCATCGGGGTCACAAACTTCTTTTCACCGTGATCGTCGAACTTGATCACGATGCGTTCTTCGTTGATGGATACTACAGTTCCCAGACCGAAAATGGAGTGTTCAACCTGGGCACCTTGATTGTATGGATTTGCAGCCATAAGGCTACGCGTTCTCCTTGTCGTTTGATCGGAAGGTGGGGGAAAAACTCAGACCAACCACCGGCTGAGAGGAAAATAGCACAACGCTTCAGCACCCATCATACCAAAGCATAACGAACCTGTCGATAGTTCTAAAGTTAACTATAACATTCGGCTTGGCTTATCTAAAATACCGTACGCATCCACCCTAAATTCTATGGAGATTTGGAGGAAGCGCTTAATGGGTCCTTTTCTTTTCTGTGAGAAATCGTCCGGTCTCCAGATTGCACTTACAACGTCGACTTACATTTTTCGGACGTTCGAAAGGGACTAACTATGCGTCTTCGCAGTTCGCTGATGTACCTGATAGTTATCAGTGCAATCAGTTTAACGAGTTCAATTAGTTTTGCGCAGATCACGGGCGATCTCGAGATCAAAGTGGCGGATTCGTCCGCCGCCCTGATTCCCAATAGCGAGATCACCGTTCGCAGCACCGAGACCGGCACAATTCGCGTTGCAACGAGCGACGTGGCCGGCGTTGCGCGCATCACGCAATTGAATATTGGCAGCTATCAAATCCAGGTCGCCATGTCGGGCTTCAATACCGTCAAGACGGTGGCCGTGGTCACGAGCGGTGCGACAACGGTTGTTCCGGTCACGCTCGAGATTTCGGTGTCGCGTCAAGAGATGGTGGTGAGAGACGCCGCGGCGCCTATCAACGCAGTAAATTCGCAACTACAGAATAGCGTCGAAGCCCGAGAGATTACGCATCTGCCTCTGGTGGGAGGAAATGTGCTGGCTCTCGCGGCAACCGCACCGGGAGTTGTTCCGGTAGCGCCAAACAATCCTTTCCTGCCATTAGGCAGCTTTAACGCGAACGGCGGACGCGGCCGCGGCAACAACATCACCGTCGATAACGCCACCGCCACCGATATCTCGACCACTGGTGAAGCCGGCCTGGGGACGATCCCGATCGACGGCATCAAAGAGTTCAACATCATTACGAACAACTTCAATGCGGAGTACGGACGTAACGGCGACTCGCAGGTGCAGATCATCACTAAAGGCGGCACCAACGAATTTCATGGCCGCGCGTTTGAATATTTCCGCAATGACAAGCTCAATGCGAGGGACTATTTCGATACAACAGGGAGCGCGACTCCGATTCGCAGCAACGACTGGGGCGGCGTATTCGGTGGGCCGATCAAACGCAACAAAGTCTTTTTCTTTGGGACCTACGAGCAGCAAAAAGTCCGTGGGCAGGGCGGCACGGTAGTAGCCCAGGTGCCGACCACCGCTCAAGTCAGCGGTGCGATCGATCCCACGGCGGCTCAGCTCTTGACACAGCTCCAGGTTCCGAATTCGGCCAGCGGCGCCATCGACCAATCCGCTCCGGCCACCACTAACACGTATGCGTATTCCGGCCGGATTGATGCCAACCTGACGCAAAACGATTTCTTTTACGCTCGCATGGGCACCTCCAAAGTCGACCTCCGGGACGCCAACCATACGTTCCTCGATTCGACGCTCGCCACAAACGGCGCCGCCGAAATCGAGCGCGACGTGAACGTCACCATCTCGGAAACGCACGCCTTCTCTCCGCGTCTGGTGAACCAGTTCCTGACTTCTTACGGGCGCACGACGCCGCACTTTCCATCGCTGACGAGCTTCGGCGGTCCGGAGATCCAATTCGCGGACGGCACCTCGTTCTTCGGCATCTACGGCGGACTTCCGCAGGGCCGCGTGCAGAATCCTTTCCAGTACAGCGACACTGTGACGTACAACCGCGGGGCGCACAACCTGAAGTTCGGCGCCGACATCAACCGTATTCAATCGAACGGGGTATTCGATTCCAATGTGCGCGGAAGCTTCGTGTTCCTCTCGCTCGATGACTTTCTGGCTGGAAATCCGTTCCAGTATTCTCAGCGATTCGGCAATTCCGTGCGCGGCTATCGTGTCTGGAACCAGTACTACTTCATGCAGGACGATTACCGGCTCAGCCGGACGCTGACCTTGAATCTGGGAGTGCGGCTCGAAAGGTCGGGCGGTGTTACCGAAGTCAATAATCTTTTCTCCAATCTGGACCTGAGCAAGCACGATGCTTTGGGCGGCGCCGGCACAGGCCCGTTCGGTTCCTTCAATGTGGGCGGCAACGCGTTTCGTCCGACGTACAACTGGTCGCCGCGTGTGGGTTTCGCCTGGAACCCGCGCGGCAGCAAGCTGGCCATCCGCGGCGGTTACGGCATCGCGTACGACTACATCTATCTGAACCCGATCAGCAACATGCGTTTCCTGCCACCGTTCATGTTCAACTTCGTGTTGCCTGCCACGGGTTTTTCAGGCAACAACACCTTCGCCAATATCGTGGCGGGGACATCGGACTTCCAAAAGCAGGGCTTTGCCACGGTCGGTAATTACGGCAGCACCATCCGAAACTTCGGTTCCATCTCTCCGATGGACCAGAGTCTCAGGAATCCACAAGTGCAGCAGTGGAGCATGACAGCGGAGCGCGAATTGCCCCTGGGCCTGATAGCACGAGTCTCTTACCTGGGCACCAAAAGCAATTACCTGCAACGCTCGCATGACATCAATACCATTCAGCCGGGCATTTTCACGGCCCCCCAAACGGCCCAAGAGGAAGCGCAGATGCGGGCGGCGGGCATTTTCAAGAGCATCAACAGCCGGTTGAACCCGGGCCCAACCGGTTCCAGCATTCGCATTGATCCACGTTTCAATCGGGTGGTCTACATTGATTCCTCAGCCAACTCGAACTATCATGCCGCCCAAGTTTTCGTCGAGCGCCGTTTTCGCGCCGGCTATTCGTTCAGCGCCAGCTACACTTTCTCGAAATCCATTGACGATGTTTCGGACGCGCTGAATGTGTTGCTGAACGACTTTGCGGGACAACAGGATCCGCTGAACAATCGCAATAACCGCGCGGTGTCGTCCTTCGACGTTCCGCAGCGCCTGGTAATTCCGCACAATTTCCAACCCACCTGGGGCCAGAATATTTCCAACCGTGTCCTGCGCGGTCTGGTGCACGGCTGGGAGTTCGCTGGAATCTTCCAGGCGCAGTCGGGCTCTCCGATCAATCTGCTTTCGGGCTCGCACGCCGGTTTGACGGATGCGCTGCTGTTGGGTGGCTCCGCTACCCAGCGGCCCGACCTGGTCGGCCCCGTTAATCTGAAATTCGAGCCGGACCCGGGTCTGGGCGGCGGTAACCCGAATAAAGTCGCGGGGTCTGGCCTCGCTCAGCCGCTGGTGGGTCACTTCGGCTCTCTGGGCCGCAATGTGCTGCGCGTGAATCCGCTCATCAATTCCGACCTGACATTGGGGAAGAATTTCAAGGTAAATGAACGGCTCACGACGCAGTTCCAGGCCCAGGCTTTCAACGTTTTCAATAACACCACGTTCAGCCAGCCTGGCGTGCGGTTGAGTAGTCCGGGGACCTTCGGTTACTACGGGGCCACCGACACCAACAGCCGCAACGTCACTTTGGTGCTCAGGCTGATCTTCTAGTGTAATAGTAGTTTAGGGGGACTGGACAGGCGGAAACGCCTGTCCTACCCTATAATTTGAAGTCGCCTAAGCCACTTCTGCTCGCCTTGGCAGCAGTTCTTCTGCTGCTCAATCCTCTGGACTGTTTCAGCCAGCTTGCAGATCAGCAATTACACTCCTGCTGTGCTTCCCGGCATTGCAATCCCGCCAAGCAAACCCGCGACTGTTGCAAGGTGAAGCTTTTTCAAAATCCCCAGGTTTTTCAGAGCGCCAAGAAGTGCTCCGTGCCTGCGCCGGATGTCGCTGCATTGCCTGTCGAGCCGATTCAGCCGGCAAGTCTGATGCTCGACGTCTCGGCTGTTCCTGCGGATTTCGAGATCCACTCCCCGCCGGGCGACTGTAGTTCCATCAACCTTCCTCTCTTGATCTAGAGCCTCCAGGACCGGTGTGCCTTGCACGCCTGGCCCGTCGTGTCTTCTCCCGGAACAATGCAGGTTGTTGAAATTGGAGGTTCTCTATGCGGTCTCTGCCCACATTTTGGCTGATGTGTTCATGGCTCGCCGCAGGCGGTGCGGCGCAGTCCGATCTGCCTGTGGTCTGGTTGCGCGAGTTGACTGGCGAGTTGCTGCGCGCAAACCCGGACGTCCGCGCGGCCCGCTTCCGTTACGAGGCGTCACTCAAGCGGCCTTCGCAGGTGAGCACACTGCCGGAGCCCAAGTTCACGTTCACGGACTTCGGTGTCGGACACCCGATGTCGCGGCTCAGCGTGAGCGATTTCGCCTACCTGGCGTTCGGCGTGTCGCAGGAAATGCCTTATCCCGGCAAGCTGGCCCTGGCCGGCGAGGAGGCGCACAAGCAGGCGGAAAGCGAAGGCCAGGCCTGGCGCGCTGCAATTCTCGAAAAAACCACTGAATTGAAAGTTGTCTACTACGACTGGTTCTATCTTTCAAAGGCCATCGAAATCACGAAAAAGAACCGGGACGTTCTGGGGCAGTTCGAAAAGATCAGCCGCGCGCGTTATTCAGTGGGAAAAGGGATCCAGCAGGACATTCTCAGGGCGCAGGTAGAGCGGTCGGCCATTGAGCAGCAGCTTGCCACTCTGGACCAACAGCGGTCGAGCGTCGAGGCGAAGATCAATTCCCTCGTAAAGCGACTTCCTGACCAACTCTTGGGACAGCCCTCGGAAGTGCATCGCACCGATTTTTCAATGGACCTCGAGCGACTGCTCGATCTGGTCAGCCAGAATGCGCCGCGTTTGCGAGCCAGGCAGTTCGAGGTGGACAGCCATGCCGTAGGAATCGAGCGCGCCAAGAAAGATTACCGTCCCGATTTCAATTTTAGTTTTCAGTGGCAGAAGACCGCGGCGATGTTTCCGGATTACTACATGGCCACGGCTGAAGTCAGGCTGCCGGTTTTCTTCTGGCGCAAGCAACGCTTCGCTGCCGAAGAAGCCTCATCCCGGCTGGCCGAAAGCCGCGAGAACTATCAAGCCACGCGCCAGGAGCTGTTGTTCGAAGCCAAAGATGAGTATCTGAAAATCCGCACCAGTGAGCGGCTACTGGCGCTGTACGAATCCGGTATTCTGCCGCAATCTTCGCTGGCGCTCGAGTCGGCAATGACCGGGTACCAGGTAGGCAATATTGATTTCCTGACGTTATTGAACAACCAGACGGCTGTTCTTACTTACCAGATGCAGTACTACGAGCAATTGGCCAAACATGAGCAGGCGCTGGCGCGGCTGGAACCACTGGCCGCGATGGAGTTGACCAAGCCATGATTTTGTGGAGTCAGACATGAATACATCGGAGAGCAAACAACACTGGACACGGCATCCGCTAGTAGCGCTGGCCGTGCTGCTGGCCGGAGGCGCTTTTTTTTACGCCAAGTCCGGGCTCTTCCGCGAGCCCGCGCGGCCGGGCGAACAGGTGGCAGCGGGGCAAGCGGGCAGCGGAGGCCATGATCACGGCTCGCACGGTGGATCCGCGGCGGGAGCCACGGTTACTGGAGCCGAGTCACACGATATTTTCATCTCTCCCGAGCGGCAGCAGTTGGTGGGCGTTCGCTCGGTACCGGTGATCACGAAGAGTCTGACGAAAGAGATTCGCGCGGTGGGCAAAGTGGCTTCCGATGAAACCCGGGTCACGCACATCCACACCAAGGTCACCGGTTACATCGAAGAGACTTTCGTCAACTTCGTCGGGCAAAGCGTTCATCACGGCCAGCCGGTATTTACGATTTACAGCCCGGATCTGGTCGCCACGCAGCAGGATTACCTGCTGGCGTTGAAATCAAGAACGGTGCTCAAGGACAGCGCGTTTCCCTGGGTGTCGCAGGGCTCCGACAACTTGCTTGCGGCCGCACGGGAGAGACTGCGCCTCTGGGATGTGACCGAGGACGAGATCAGCACCATCGAAAAGATCGGAAAATTTATTCGTGCTCTCACCGTCTATTCACCGGCGACCGGAATTGTAACCCAGCGCGCGGCCTACCATCACGGCACTTACGTGACGCCCGAAATGGAGCTGTACACGATCGTGGATCTGTCTTCCGTCTGGGTCTTGGGCGACATCTATGAAACCGACCTCCCGTACATGAGCGTGGGCCAGCAGGCGCTGGTCGAGTTTCCGAACGGATCGCGTCCCTCGCGCGCCGGCAAGGTCGTGTTTCTGTCTCCCTTTATCGATCCAAAAACCCACACGGGACAGATCCGCATGAATTTTACCAATCAGGACCTGGCACTCAAGCCCGACACGTTCGTGAATGTGAACGTGCAGATCCGGCTACCCGCGAGGCCGGTAGTGCCCGAAGATGCGGTACTCGACACAGGCACCGAGCAATACGTCTTCGTGGACAAAGGCAACGGGTATTTCGAGCCGCGTGCGGTTAAGCGTGGTGGCGAAGCGGGCGGATATTTCGTCATCGAAAACGGCTTGAGGCCGGGCGAGCGCGTCGTGACTGGCGCGAATTTCCTGATCGATTCCGAAAGCCGCTTGAAAGGTGCGCTGGCCAACATGGGAAAACCGGAGAGTCAGGTTTCCGGCGCCAAAGGCCAGGCATCAGCGAGCGCGCAGGCCCTGAAGATCGAGATCGTCGAACCCATGGAAGCTAAAGTTGGCTCAAACAACGTTCACCTGGTGGTGCGGGATGCGTCGGGAAATTCCGTGGATGGGGCCGAAGTCGAAATGAAGTTATTCATGCCGCAGATGGGCTCTATGGCGCCCATGACCTCGCGCGCGACGCTCAAATCGGCCGGGGGCGGCATGTACATGGGCGCGATCGATTTTCCAATGGCCTGGACTTGGCAGACGACCATTACCGTCCGGAAGGGCGGGGAAGTACTGGGCGTGGTTCAAACCAACTTGATGGCCCGGTAAGAGAGCGACCAATGCCACGCGCCGGAGAAAGCACGCCATGATCAACGCGATTATCGAGTACTGCGCCGTTCACCGCGTCATGGTTGTCATCATCGTACTGGCGCTGGTAGTGGGAGGCGTGTGGTCGATGCGGCATATCCCGCTCGACGCCATTCCGGATCTGTCCGATCCGCAGGTCATCATCTACACCGAGTGGCCCGGCCGCAGTCCCAATCTGGTAGAAGATCAGATCACCTATCCCATCGTTTCGGCCATGCTGGCTGCGCCGCACGTGACGGCAGTGCGTGGGCTTTCCGACTATGGCTTCTCCTATGTCTACGTGATCTTCGAGGAAGGCACCGACATTTATTGGGGCCGCAGCCGCGTGCTCGAATACATGAGCAAGATCGCGGGCAAGCTTCCGGAGGGCATTTCGCCGCAGCTTGGGCCGGATGCGACGGGTGTGGGCTGGGCATTCGAATATGCGCTGGTGGACAAATCGGGCGGGAACAATCTCGCGCAACTGCGTTCTTTCAATGACTGGTACATGCGCTACTGGTTCGAGAGTGTGCCGGGCGTGGCAGAGGTCGCGACCATCGGCGGCTTCGTCAAACAGTACCAGGTGAATGTCGATCCCAACAAGCTGGCGGCCTACAACATCCCCATTGACAAAGTCATGGAGGTGGTGCGTGGCAGCAACAGCGAAGTGGGCGGGCGCGTGGTGGAGTTCAGTGGCAAGGAGTATCTGGTCCGCGGGCTCGGCTACCTACGCTCCGTCGCCGATATCGAGAACCTGCCGGTAGGCTCGAATGGCGCGGGCGTTCCGGTCTCGGTGCGCGACATCGGCCGCGTAGTGCTGGGTCCGGATATGCGCCGCGGCATCGCGGATCTGAACGGGCAGGGAGAAGTCACTGGCGGCATTGTGGTGGTTCGCTACGGCCAGAACGTGATGGACGTGATCCAGCGCGTGAAAGCCAAACTGAAGGAAATCCGGCCGGGACTTCCGCCGGGTGTGGACGTGGTGGTCACTTATGACCGCTCCGACCTGATCGAACGCTCGATCGACACGCTGCGCCATACGTTGATTGAAGAGCTGGTCATCGTCAGCGTCGTGATCCTGATCTTTTTATGGCACGTTCCGAGCGCCATCATACCTATCCTCACCATACCCATCGCCGTGACTCTCTCCTTTATCCCTATGTACACGACCGGGATCACCGCGAACATCATGTCGCTTGGCGGCATCGCCATTGCGATCGGGGCCATGGTGGACGCAGCCATCGTGGTTGTGGAACAGACGCACAAGAAGCTCGAGCACTGGGAGGCCGAGGGCCGGCCCGGCAGCGCCAGCCGGGTGATCATCGACGCGGTGAAGGAAGTGGGCGGGCCGAGCTTCTTTTCGCTCCTGGTCATTGCCGTTTCATTCATGCCCATTTTTGCGCTGCAGTACCAGGAAGGCCGTCTGTTCAAGCCGCTGGCATTTACGAAGAATTTCTCCATTGCGATCGCAGCGTTTCTGGCCATCACGCTCGATCCCGCGGTGCGGCTGCTGTTCATGCGCACGCGTGGATTTCAGTTTCGCCCGCGGTGGCTGGCCGGCATCGCCAATGCGGTCCTGGTGGGCAAAATCCACAAAGAAGAAAAGCATCCCATCAGCCGCCCGCTGATGAAGATTTACCGCCCGGTAGTGCGGTTCGTGCTGGCCTACAAGTGGCTGGTCATCGGTTTGGCGACGCTCGCGATTCTGTTCACGGTGCCGGTGTACCTGAAGCTGGGCTCGGAATTCATGCCGCCGCTCAACGAAGGCACTATTCTCTACATGCCCATCACGCAGCCTGGAATTTCGGTCACTGAAGCTGAAAAATATCTGCAGATTCAGGACAAACTGCTGGCTCAAGTCCCAGAAGTCCAGAGTGTGTTCGGCAAGATCGGTAAGTCGGAGTCCGCAACCGATCCAGCACCCATGAGCATGGTAGAGACCACGGTCGTGCTGAAACCCGAAACGCAGTGGCGCAAAGTGCATGTGGAGCGCTGGTACTCAAAGCGGGCGCCGGAATTCTTGAAACGGCCGTTGCGCAGGATCTGGCCCGAAGAGCGGCCCATTGCCTGGGAGCAGCTCATTGCCGAAATGGACAAGACGGTTCAGATCCCGGCGTTCTCGAATGCCTGGCTGTTTCCGATTCGCACCCGCATCGACATGGTGACCACGGGCATTCGCACGCCGGTGGGCGTCAAGATTCTGGGCCCGAAGCTCGAGACCATCGAAGAGGCCGGCCGTGAACTCGAACACATCCTGCAGGAGGTTCCCGGTACACGCAGCGCGTTCTTCGAGCGCGTGCAGGGGGGGTACTATATCGATTTTCAGGTGAAGCGCCTGGAAGCCGCCCGCTACGACCTCACCGTGGGCCAGATCAATGATGTCATTGAATCCGCCATCGGCGGCAAGACGGTGACCACCACTGTCGAAGGCCGTGAACGCTACCCGGTGAACGTCCGTTACGCGCGCGATCTGCGAGACAATTTGTTCAAGCTCAGTCACGTGCTGGTGCCGGTTCTTGGCGGCGCGCAGATTCCGCTTGCGCAGGTAGCGGACATTACGGTGCGCACCGGGCCCTCCATGATCAAGAACGAAGCAGGTTTCTTGGCAGGCTACGTTTACGTGGACGTGACGGGCCGCGACATCGGCGGTTATGTCGAGGACGCACGGCGCGCCGTCGCCCGGGGGCTGCACCTGCCTGCAGGCTACGAGTTGATCTGGAGCGGGCAGTACGAATATTTGCAACGAGTGATCGAACGCCTGTGGATCGTAGTGCCGATTACACTCGCAATTGTCATCCTGCTGCTGTTTTTCAATACCGGCTCGATCATCAAGACCATCATCATCCTGCTCGCGGTGCCGTTTTCCGCGGTAGGCGCGATCTGGTTCCTGTACTTGCTGAACTACAACATGAGCATTGCAGTATGGGTGGGACTGATTGCGCTGCTCGGCGTGGATGCGGAGACAGCCGTATTCATGCTGCTCTATCTCGACTTAGCCTACAACGAGCGCAAAGCGCGAGGCGAAATACGCGGGATGGCCGATTTGAACGCCGCCATCGAGTACGGAGCGGTGCAGCGGCTGCGGCCCAAGGTCATGACCGTGGCGGTGATGTTCTTGGGCCTGGTGCCCATCATGTGGTCGACGGGCGCGGGCTCGGATGTGATGCGGCGCATCGCCGCGCCCATGATCGGCGGCATTTTCACCTCATTCATGCTGGAACTGCTTGTGTACCCGGCGATCTACGAGATCTGGAAAGGTCTTGAAGTGAGCAAACTGGCGAGTGAACCCCATGCGTAAAGCCGCCTTGATTTTGCTGATGAGCTGGTCGGCGTTTGCGGCCGAAAGCTTTGATTACGCAGTGATGCGGCTGCGGCCTTTACATCGCGCCGAGCCCGGTCGACTGAAAATTGATGGCTCGGGTGTTTCGTACGAATCCGACAACGGCCAGACGAAACGTCAGCTTACGTTTGAGAATATTCGGGAGGCCGATGTTTCGGATCCCAAGCTTGTCCGGATTGAAACCTACGATATTCTCAAGCGCCGAATCGGAGGCCGGCGCGAGTATGCGTTTCGGTTGCGCGAGGGCACTCACGATGAGGATCTGGCACGATTTTTGAGCGCCCAGGTGAAGCGGCCCGTGGCCGGTGTGTACCAGGTTTCGGCGCCGCCTGTGTTCACAGCGCCCGTATATCATCGCCACTTGCTTGGGGGCGTGCACGGCAAACTCGAGATCGGTCCGGAGGCGATCCGGTTCGTGGCCGAAAAACCGGCTGATTCGCGCACTTGGCCATATCGCGATATTGAATCGATCGGCAACGCGGACCCGTTCCATTTCCGGGTCAGCACGTATTCTGAGACATACATGTTCGATGTGAAGGAGCGGCTGGCGCCAGAAGCGTACGAGTACGCGTGGCAGCGGGTCTGCGGCGTGAAGGATAGCCGCTGAGCGGGGCGAGGTGACCGCTCGCTGGCCGCTCGCGGTTCAGGTCTGTCGCCCGTAACCAACGTCGTGGGTTCCACCGCTGTCTGATGCGGCGGGACCGGCATTGTGTGGTACTTTCTTTTTCTGATATAGTTGGCTGGTTTCAGAACCAGCATTTTCGCACCAAATCCAACCCGTTAGGACGCGAAAGGAAGGTGTCTAGTGAGTTCCAAGAAAGATCCTGACAATCCCAAAAAGCCGCGACCCGCTTTTTCTCGCCGCTCGTTTATTCAAGGCGTCGGTGTCGGCACGGGCGCGCTCGGGAGCGGCCTTCTCGAAACGGTGGCGCACACCGCTCCAACGGACGGCAAATTCGCGGGGCCGGGCGTGGTCCCGATCACGCTGCGCATTAATGGCAAACCTATCAACTTGAGTGTCGAGCCGCGCGTGACGCTGATCGATGCGCTGCGCAATAGTCTGGACTCCACCGGCGCCAAGAAAGTGTGCGACCGTGCCACCTGCGGGGCCTGCACTGTGATCATGGATGGCAAGGTGGTCTACAGTTGCACGGTATTGGCCATCGACGCCCAAGGCAAAGACATCCAGACCATTGAAGGCATCTCTCAAAATGGCAAGCTGCATCCGGTATCGGTCGCGTTTGTCAACAACGATGCCCAGCAATGTGGTTATTGCACGCCGGGATTCGTGATGGCCGTGAAGGGATTCCTCGACAAGCATCCGCACCCCACGATGGACGATGTCGAAAAAGGGCTGGGCGGCAATCTCTGCCGCTGCGGAACGTATGTGGGCGTCCGCAAGGCCGCGCTCGAAGCCGCCAAGGAAATGAGAGGAGGACGAAATGCCTGACTATAGCTGGCCCCCGATGGAGAAACGCCGGGTGATCGGGAAACCGACACGCCGGTTGGATGGTGGACTCAAAGCCAGCGGCAAAGCGAAATACGCGTCCGATTTCACGCAAAAGGACTTGCTGTTCGGGGCTCTCCTCACTTCACCGCACGCACACGCTCGCGTTACCAGTATCGATACTAGTGCGGCCGAGAAACTCCCCGGCGTGACAGCGCTGCGCGTGATCGCGACCCCAGGTACGGAAGTGATGTGGACGGGGCAGGAGATCGCGGCTGTCTCGGCGAATACTGAGGAGATCGCCAAGGACGCCACGCGGAAGATCAAGGTGGAATACGAGGTGATGCCGCATCTTGTCCGCGAAGAAGACCTGGCCAAGGCAGGTGCACGCGTGAAGGCTGCGGGCGAGCAAACCAAGGGCGACCCGGATAAGGCTTTTCAGGAAGCGGAGGTGGTTTCCGAAGGATCGTACGGCATCCCGGTCATCACGCATTGCTGCCTGGAGTCGCACGGCCAGGCGATTGGGTGGAAGGGCGACCACGTGGAATTCTTCCCGTCCACGCAAAACGTTTCCGGTATCGGCGGCGACCTTTCCAATACGCTGAAGATTCCGCCCACCAACGTTCACGTGCACATGGACAATGTGGGTGGCGGCTTCGGCAGCAAGTTCGCCTCAGACCGTTGGGGCATTGAGGCGGCGCAGCTTTCAAAACAAAGCGGCGGCAGGCCTGTAAAGCTGTTTCTGGACCGCGCCAGTGAGCTATTGATCGGGGGCAACCGGCCGTCAGGCTTCGCCAAAGTAAAAGTGGCGGCTAAGAAGGACGGCACGATCACGGCCTGGGACTCGACATCCTGGTCGACGGGCGGCGTGGGTGGCGGAGGCGCTCCGCCCATTCCCTATGTCTTCGACATTCCCAACCAGCGCAAGAGCCATTCCGCGGTATCCACAAACTGCGGGGGCGCACGCGCCTGGCGCGCACCGAACCATCAGCAGGCCTGCTATCTGACTTTGACTGCGATCGAAGATCTGGCGGCCAAGCTGAAAATGGATCCGGTCGAGGTTCTGTATAAGAATGCGGACTTGACCCAGCGCGCCGAAGTTTATCGTGCGCAATTGCGCCAAGGGCAGGAACTGATCGATTGGAAAAAGCTGTGGCACGAGCGCGGCGATTCCGGTTCCGGCACGGTCAAGCGCGGCTTGGGCGTGGCACTACACACCTGGGGCGGCGGCGGTCACAACAGCCAGTGCCGCACCAATATCCATCCCGATGGCACGGTGGAGGTGGAGTTGGGAAGCCAGGATCTCGGCACCGGCACGCGCACCATCATCACCATGGTGGCTGCCGAAACTCTGGGGCTGCCGCTAGGCGCGATCACGCTGAAGATCGGCGATAACGCACTTCCGCCTTCGGGTCCGTCTGGCGGATCAACCACAGTGGGCGGGGTATCTTCTTCGACCCGCAAATCGACCGTCAACGCGCTCGCCAAGTTGTTCGAAGCCGTGGCACCATCACTCGGCGCGCCGGCCGACCAACTGGAAGCGGTGGATGGCCGCATTCAAGTGCAGGGCAATTCATCCAAGAGCCTCACCTGGAAAGCCGCCTGCCAAAAGCTCGGCGTCGCCAAGATTTCCGAAATGGGCGAAAACAATCAGCGCAATCCCGGCGGCTTGAACTCGAGCGGCGTGGGCGGCGTGCAGATGGCCGATGTTTCGGTAGATACCGAGACCGGCATCGTCAGAATTAACAAGATTGTGGCGGTGCAAGACATTGGCCTGGTCATCAACCCGAAGACGGCCGAGAGCCAGATCCACGGCGCCTGCATTATGGGCATCTGCGCTGCTTTGATGGAAGAGCGCGTCATGGATCAACAGACCGGCCGCATGCTGAATCCCGACATGGAGTTTTACAAATTGGCCGGTATCGGCGACGTGGGCGAGATCATTGCGCATCTGGACATGACGCCGGAACATGATAAACGTGGCGTAGTGGGGTTGGGCGAACCGCCTGCCATTTCGCTGATTACCGCAATCGCAAACGCAACGGCCAATGCCATCGGCGTACGGGTACCGGATGTTCCGTTGACGCCGGATCGAGTGCTGGCCGCGCTCGAAAGGAGGAATGCATAAATGCAAGCCTTCGAGTACGCAAGTCCAACAACGTTGCAGGAAGCTTTGGGGCTGCTTGGAAAGAGCTGGGGCGATACGGATGTGCTCGCCGGCGGTACGGACCTGATCAGCCTCATGAAAGAGTACCTGGCCACGCCCAAGCGTCTGGTCAACATCAAAGGCATCAAGGAACTTGGCGGGATCCAAAACTCGAAGACAGGGCTGCGTATTGGATCGACGGCCACTGTCGAGGAGTTGCTGGAAAACGCCGACGTTCGAAAAACCTTTCCCGCTTTCACTGATGCCGCGCGAGGCATCTCGAGCCCGCAGATCCGGAACATGGGGACTGTGGGCGGTGACCTTTGCCAGAGGCCGCGCTGCTGGTACTACAGGCAGGGATTCGGACTTCTGGCTACGCAGGATGGGAAGTCGCTGGTGCCGGAAGGCGAGAACAAGTATCACGCCATTCTGGGCAACTCCGGGCCAGCGTATTTCGTGAGCGCATCGAGCTTCGGACCGGCACTGGTGGCATTGAACGCCAAGGTCCGGCTGGTTTCGAGTTCTGGACATCGCGATGTTCCGGCGGCCAGGTTTTTCGTGACGCCGCAGAACGAAAAGGCGCGGGAAACCGCGTTGTTGCCGAACGAGATACTGACGGAGATCATGGTGCCGCAAGAGGGCACAAAAAATGCGACCTACGAAGTCCGCCAGAAGGAGGCGCTGGACTGGCCTCTGGCCGCAGCCTCGGTAGCGTTGAAGATGAAGGGTAGCACGGTCTCTTCAGCGCGTATCGTGCTGGGTCACGTGGCTCCCACACCATGGGTGGCGGAAAAAGCCCAGGAGGCGCTGGCCGGCAAGGCAGTGACGCCCGAAACAGCCGAAGAGGTGGCGAAGGCCGCGGTGGCCGATGCTACACCACTGAGCCAGAACGTCTACAAGGTGCAACTGGCGCGCGTTGCGGTTAAGCGGGCGCTTCTTGAAGCTATGCGCGCGAGGGCGTAACTCATGCATCCATCGGGCGAACGCGCCGGCCTGACCGTTGTAGGGCAGGACCGATGCGCCAACCTGCGCTGGAAGGGCATGTTCATTGAAGCTGTGTGGGATCCCACGGTCCCGCACAGCAACGATCGCCTTTTCTGGTGCCAGCATACTTACAACTGCCTGGGACCCGACAGCAAGCTGGTGGACGATTACGAATGCAATCCGGCCCGTCCGTGTTACCAGCCGTTGTAACATCTCTTTAGAGGTGGGTTCACTGTAGAGTACTAACCGAGGTATAATCTCGATTGAGGAGATTTTTGGGATGAATAAGGCCTTTTGGGGGATCCTGGTGTTGTGTCTGGGAGCCGGCTTGGCGTTGGCTGGTGGACTCCCCTCTCGCAATATTTACGGTAATTATGTCGAAGCACGCACGGCTGATGTATACACCGGACCCTGCTTCGCCAATTCCGAGGTCGGTCTCACAGGCCGGCTGGCGGTACTCGGGTGGAAGGTCACCAAAGGTTCGTGGGATGGCGTGAGCCTGGATGGGATGGGCGTGGTGGGCGTAGTGCGCGCCTCTGATACCCTGGGCGACGTTTATCATTCCTCGTACCCGGTGAAAGCTGTGCTCATTGTGGACAGCCGCGCCAATGTCGAGCAGCGCCTCGCGCTTCAGCATTTTGCCAAGCGCATGGGTGGCGATCTGCTCCAGGACGTGGTTCGCGTAGAGTATCAGCCCATCGACCTGACCTTCGTCAACGACGACATCCACACCATGAAAGCTACGTTGACCGCGGGGGAAATGGCCAAAATCCAGACCCGTGCGATCAACGAAAATGATGCCATCTGCCACAACGAAGAGGTGTGGTACCGGCCGCTCAGCAAAGTGCAGCACGCGATGCCCGCATACGCGCTTGCGAACACTTATAGCGGCCAGGGCCTGGGCGAAACCTGGAGCAGCCCTGACAAACGCAGCGCGTTTGTCGCCAGCTTCATGGTGCCGTCCGAATAAAGTTCTGCCAAGCGTACTCTGACTGCTGTTCCTTCTCGACCCGGCGAGGTCCAAACTCGCCGGGTTTTCATTTGTGTGCCGAGCATGTTCGATGGCTCGGGGGTGAAAGTCCCCTTGACAACCTGATGGAGGTGAAGTCATAGCGAAGCGCAAGGGCGCTCCAGCGACGGAGGGTCTGAAAGAAGCGTGGAGCAAACGTACGAGCCGATGGACAAGAACCGGATCTGAGGCATACGGTGCCGGGCGCGTGGGCCAGTGACCACGAAGCCCATATCCATCAAGGGCACTGGTTGTAAATCCGGCGGTTGCGTGCGGAAGGCAGTCGAGCTTACCTCGGGAGATCTGTTGCGTGTCGCGAATACGTGACAGAAGGCGTCGCAAGACGCTTGATCTCGCAGCAGAAGTCAGCCATTGCCTCCGGCCGTGCCGTGTTGAACAGCCTGTGACTTCCGATTACCGGCTTCCCGCGCCGCAGTTTGGGGAGACAGCCGATGTTGGAAATAAACGGCTTGACTGGAAGTCACAGATCAGCAGAGGGCATAGTAGTCCGGTAACGGATGAAGGCCCGAACGTGATCGTGGGTAGTAGTGCGCGACTATCGTGCAGGCCATGCGCCAGCCAATCCGCTGCGGCGGAGCTTACCAGGGCGGATAGGGTGAAGCCCGAAAGGAACCTGGGAGCGGCGAAGCTTCTCACGGAAAAGCAAATGAACCCCCGGCCCTCACCGGCTCAAGTCACGGAACCGCCGTATGCGGACCCGCATGTACGGTGGTGTGGGAGGGGAGGAGCTGTGAGGCTTCCCCCTATCCCGATTTGCAGGAAAGCTCGCGCCGGCGGCTCAAGGCACGTGTCCGGCTATCTCGAGATCGTGATAGATGGCGTGCTTGAAGATGGCTGATGGCGCTCTTGACTTGACCTAGCAATCGATAATATCAACGGAGTTCCTTCACCCGGACGTTGCGGAACCAGACGCGGGCGGGACCGTGTCCCAGAAAGCCAATATGTCCCGAGGCGCGCGCGAGGCCTGGATGCTTGTGCAGGACCGCCGGATCAGTGACGGAGTCAAGGTTTGCATCCACGATGGTGTGTCCGTTGAGTTTCACGGTAATCTGGCGACCCTTGGCGGTGATCTCCTCGGAATTCCACTGGCCCGTGGGCTTCAAAAAGCCTGTCTTGGCCGGCACCACGTCATAAATTGATCCGTGATATTGGGTCGGTTTAAGACGGCCGCGGTACGCTGGGGCGTCGTGGTCCAGGATCTGGATCTCCATTCCCTGATACGCCGCATCGCCTTCAAGGGGTGCCCGAATCCCGATTCCGTTGTTGGACGCCTCTTCCAGCTTGAACTCGAAGCGGAAGACGAAATTCGCGTACTCCTTCTCGGTGAAGAGATTTCCGCCGCCGTCGGAGGGGCATTCAAGTAATCCGTCTTCGACAATGTAGCCGCGGCCTTCTTTCTCCACCAGCTTCCAGCCGCTGACGTCTTTGCCGCTAAAGAGCGTGACGAAGCCTTGCTCGACGGGCGCGGCCGAGCAGATTGCCGCGGTGAAAAGAATGGCGGTGAAAGGAAAGGATGTCGCGCGCATGTGCATTGCTGCCGCCCTACACGTCGACTTCCGACCAATCCACCACGCGCCGTTCATAAATGGACTTACGGCCGAGGATGGACGTCAGGCTCGAGATTCGGGCGGATTCGGCGTTATTGAGCGGCCTCTTGTGGCCGCGCGCATTATCGATGAACGAGGCGAGTGAAAGATAGGTCGAATCCTGGTCTGCGTCGGGGACCTCTAGTTTTCTGGCACTGGATTCCTTGTCGAGTTCGGTCACCGTGGCGGTGGCCAGATCGACCGCGGCCTTCGAGCCGAACACGCGCTCCTTGATTCCGGAGAAGGCCGGCGGATCGAAGTAAATATGGCTGAATACGAAGCGCACGTTCTTGGGAAATTCGTAAATGACGGTGTAATTGTCCATGGTGGTGCGGCCCGGCGGAATATCGTGATACAGATTAATGCCACCTGAGCCGAACGCCCTCAGCGGGTGCGTCCCGGCCGCCCAAACCATTAGATCGATGATGTGGCAAGCCTGTTCGAGGATGTTGTCACCGGAGCGCGTACGGTCGAAATACCAGAGGGTCTGCCTTGGCAGGTCGCCGGTGTGACGATAGCCTTGAAGGAAGAGCACGTCGCCGATGCCGCCTTCGTGAACAAATTTCATGGATGCCGCCCGGTTGGGATCATGGCGCAACTGGAAGCCGACCTGGAAGATGCCTTTCGCATTCTTGGCGGCGTTCACCAACATGCGGCTCTGCTCGGGGTTGAGCCCCAGCGGTTTTTCCTGATAAACGTTCTTGCCGACTTCAAGCGCGGCCACGGACATCTCCTTGTGGAGGTCCACGGGCGTCGCGATCACCACGGCATCAATATCTTTGCGGTCGAGCATCTTACGGTACTCGGTATAAGGATCGGGCGTGTTGCCCGCCGCGGTGGCTTCATCCACGGCTTTCTTCAGGGCCTCGGGATCGATGTCGCAGATCGCGACCACTTTGATGCCAGGCACCTTCAGCATGTTCTTGAGCAAGTATGATCCGCGGTTGCCGACGCCGATGAAGGCCACGCGAACGGTGTCATTGGGAGACTGCGCAGAAAGGATTGCCGCGCTTCCGGCCAGCGCAACGGAGGTCCTAATAAAATTACGGCGGGTGAAATTGTCGTTGTTCATGGGATTTTCTGAGAACTTTTATTGTAACGTGCGAAGCTGGCCGGCTCCGCTTCCTGCCGGGCGCGGTTCCGTCGGGCGCGGTTCACTGGGGGCTGTAAGCTGCAATTGCACGGCCGAGATCGATCAATTGAGCAGTCTCTTCGGATGTGAAGGTCCGCGGTTCACGATTGGCGATGCCCAGAGCGCCAACGGCGTTTGCGCCACTGAAGATAGGGACCACGATGCATCCTTCCATGCCCGTGGCTCTGGCACCCGGTTTGGCGTCACCGCTGGCGTCGGTCTGCAGGTTGCACACGCTCACCGGTTCTCCGCGCTCAACCGCCAGTCCGGCCATGCCCTTCCCGACGGGCACATGCTCGACCGCCTTTAGCACCGGCTGCGGAATGCCGGGGCTCGCGGCCTTCAAATGCAACACGCCATCGGATTCCAGCAGATGGATGGTCCCGGTGTGAGCGTGAAAGTGATCGATGGTGAGGCGCAGCACTTCCGCCAAATCGCCCGCGTCGAGCGCCTGATGAATTTTCTCGATGAATGATTGCTGTGCCGTAAATGTCATTTGTGTTTTGTCAGATTTTCGAATAAAAACAATCCACTTTTGCCTGCCACCACGAAATCTGAGTCGCCGTCTCCGTCTAGGTCTACCACCGGGATCTGCATCCCGGCGCCGGTGCGCGTGCTGTAATCCACTACGTGCTTGACCCACTCGATTTTTTTGCCATCGTCGGATTTCAAATACTCGTACCAGTAGATACCCAGCGGCTCGCGCTCGCCCGGATCGTGGCCGTTGTGCGCCATGTAGCGCTTGCCGGTCACCAGGTCCATGCGTCCGTCTCCATTTAAATCAACCATGGTCATGGCGTGCGCCTGCGACCAGCTTTCGTCGATGGTGTGCCGTGTCCAGGTGTTACCGTTGCCGCGTTCCAACCAGAACACGCCATAACCGTGGGCTGACGAAGTCACAATGTCCGGCTTACCGTCGCCGTTCATATCGAGCACGTAGATAAAGCCGAGCGCCTCCAGGTCGAAATCCGGGTGAAACTTCCAGTCGCCACTTCGCGGATCGGGTGGCGCCTCAAACCATCCCTTGGGTGTCAGGATGTCGGTGCGCCCATCGCCGTTTACGTCGCCCGCGCCGATGCCGTGGCCATAACTGTGGGAGCTCACCACATGCTTGATCCATGCGCCGTTATTCAGCTCATACCAAGCCAGCGGAGCTTCTGTCTGCCCGAATTGCGGCAGGAGTTCGCGCTTCTTGCCGTCGTTATCGATGTCCACCAGAAACGTGAACTCCACCGACCAGCCGTTTTCGATGGAATGCTTCTTCCAGTCGCCAATGCCATGGCCGGGATTTTCCATCCAATAGAGTTCTCTGGTGAAGTAGGAGCAGCTCACGATGTCCACGGCGCGATCGCCGTTCACGTCGATGGGCAGGTCGCTGAAATTGTCGATGTAGTTGTCCGTGTAGCTGATGTTGCGGAAGTGGTGGCGGGTCCAGCGCGGACCTTCATACCAGTTCTCGCCCGAGATGATATCGGGTTTGCCGTCACCATTGACGTCGGCAACAGCACACGTTTCATTCGAGCCCAAGTCGATGGTGTGCTTCTCAAACGGAATGTCCGGTGTGCGCCCAATGCTCCACAGGGCGCCGGTCACGATCAGGCAGACAACAACTGCGATACAATGCCGCGTCATGCGGACGATTTTACCTCGATTGTCACAAGCGCTCGAGCACCTCGTATTAACCGGCTGCGCGACACGAGCGGTTGCCATGGCGGTGCTCCTGGTTTTGGGGCTCGGGCGCGCCGAATTGCGCTTTCGCGCACAGGAGATTGAGAAGGATCTGGTCGTGGTTTACGCGGTCACCGTGGCGGACGTCAATGGCGACGGAAAGCCCGATGTGGTGGCCATCAATTCCACGCAGGTGCTCTGGTTTGAAAACCCCACCTGGCAGAAGCATGTGATTCTGGATGGCGCCACAAAGCGCGATAATGTCTGCATGGCCGCCGCGGACATTGACGGGGACGGGAAAGTGGATCTGGCATTAGGCGCGGACTGGCATCCGGCGAACACCACAAGCGGCGGCACGCTGCAGTGGATCCGGCGCGCCGTTGCCGACCCACACGGTTTATGGCACCTTACGGCGATCGCTGAAGAGCCCACGCTGCACCGCATGCGGTGGGGTGACGTAGATGGCGATGGTAAGCCGGAACTGATCGTGGTTCCGCTGCACGGCCGCGACACACGCGCTCCGCAATGGGAAGGGCAGGGAGCGCGCGTTCTGGTGTTCCATATTCCGAAAGATCCGGCACATGAGGCCTGGCCGATGGAGGTGGCTGACGATTCGCTGCACATCGTTCACAATTTTCTGATTACGGATTATGACGGTGACGGCCAGCAGGACATCCTCACAGCCAGCCGTGAAGGAGTGCATGTGCTGACAAGGAATCCGAACGGGCAGTGGACCAAAACCAAGACCGGTGAAGGTTCGCCCGGCGAAATCAAGATGGGCCACGTGGGCGGCAAGCGCCATCTCGCTACGGTCGAGCCATGGCATGGAAACGCGATCGTGATCTATGAAGAAGCGAAAGGGATGTGGCCGCGCCGCACGATTGAGGATGCGCTGGCGGGAGCACACGCGCTGGGATGGGCCGATTTTGACGGCGATGGTAACGACGAGTTGGCCGTTGGCTGGCGCGAAAAGAAGTTCGGTGTCGCGGTGTACAAGCGCGGTACGGGGGACGCCTGGATTAAATCAATGGTCGATGACGGCGGGATGGCAGCTGAGGATCTAGCGGTGGCAGACCTGAACGCCGACGGAAAGCCCGACATCGTGGCCGGCGGGCGCGCCACGGCAAACTTGAAAATCTACTGGAACGAGTCGGGGCCTACAAAATCATCGCGGTAACACGGGAATCCCCGTTCTCCCCGTTTCGAGTTCTTCGAGCAGAAGCGTCAGGCGCGGGGCCGCTTCGAGTTTTCCACCAAAACGAAGCTCGTTATAAGCGCTGGTGAATTGTTCCACCCGGATGGCTGTTTCGCCCGGCAGCGAAGCTGTAAATTCGCGCGGCGTAAACCATGCCGGCTTCTGAAAGCCGCGCTGGCGCAGAATTTCGAGCATACGCTCGTAGAGCGCAGTAGCATCGGAAACGGAAGCTTGCCCGTATCGCAACCGGCGCACCCGGTGGACCATGCGCAGCGTACGCCAGGCATGCGGTCCGGCAAGAAAGCCCGTGATCGCCAGAACAACCAGCGCGAGCAGCCATGGCCCGTGCCGTTCAATTCGCACGCGGGCTTGGGAGCGCCATTGCGCCGCCGTTTCTGTCCACCGGTCCAGCCAGCGCATGCCGAAGCGCTCCCCGGAGTTGTGCAGGCGTTCGGCCAGAAACAACTGCCGGCCCAAATCATAGCGGAGGACCCAATCCTGCCAGAACGTCTCGGCGGCATCGGTCCAAATCGCCCACTTGGACATGAGAATGCCAGGCCCTGGGCGCGGGTCGGCAGGCGTAGGGTCAAAAGTCATCCAGCCCCGGCCGGGCAAATAGGCTTCCACCCAACTGTGCGCGTCGGATGCCCGGATGACGTAAAGCTGGGAAAGCGGATTCAATGTTCCGCCCATAAACCCGTTCACGATCCGCGCGGGAATTCCAATCGCGCGCAGCATGACGGTCATGGCCGAGGCGAAATACTCGCAGTGTCCTTTTTTCCGAGAAAACAGAAAATCCGCAATGGGGTCGAGCGGCTCACGGTCTGGCAACCCGAGTGTGTAGCCGTAAGACGTGCGCAAATGGTTCTCGATGGCTCGGGCGCGCGCCAGGTCCGATGCGAAACCCGTGGTGATGCGGTAAGCGAGCTGCGATACGCGTTGGTCAAGCCTGGGCAGGCGCAGATCCTGGGCGCGCAGTACGGAACTGAGATCCGGCTCGATCAACGGAACAGCGGCGTCTTCCAGCACGCTGGTGACCGCGTAGCGGAAATTATCCGGTGGTACGGACCCCAGTTGGAAGCTGTCGTTCGCCCTGGGAACGAGGCCCAGGCCGCCTACATTCAAATACTCCGGGCGCCCGGCGATGAAGAGAGCATCCGAATCCACCGCATTGAGAATCACCACGTAAGAGAGGCGGCGGCCGGCAAAGGGCCGGTCAGTCGCCGGGATCCATCCGCTTTGCAATCGCACCGGGCGGTCGTTAATTCTCGGGTTGTACCAGCGCTTGCCATCGAACTCGCTTAATGCGACGCCACGCCATTTCAGACCACCGGGAAAATCGCGTGTGTCCGGCCGCACATGCATCACCGCGCTCGAATCGTTCTTGATATCTCCGATTTGATCGAGCGTTACCTCGTTAGAAAATCCGGGCAGGTGCATGCGTCGCGAAACTATGCGTCCCAGCGTGGCGTTCGCTGTGCGCGGCAGAAGGAAGAACAGCCCGGAGGTGAGAACCAGAATTCCACAGGTAAGAAAAATCGAAAGCGCTACCAGCCTCGGATGGAAACGGCGCGCACCGGAACGCGCAATCTGCTGCGGTTTTTGCATCGAACGCCGGATTTCGGCGCTGGTGAATGCCGCGATGGCCGACAACAGATAGGCCGCCAATAGCAGCAGGAAATTGAGACTCGCAGAAAGAATGGCCGCCGCCAGAATCTCGAGGAAGGCTATCATCCCCAGGTAGAGGTAATCGCGATTGGAGCGGGCGGTGAGAATTTTGACAACTGCCAGGAAGAACACCAGGTGAACCGTGGCGTTGAGAAAGGCGCGCGAAAGCAAGAAATAGTCAGCGCCGTAAAAGATGACGTAGGCCAGAGTCAGTAGCGTGACAAGCTGGGGCGGAATTTCGAACTGAATGACGCCTGTAACCAGCAACCCGCGCAATAACAGGGCGAGGCCCACCAGCACCACGGTGGGAGCGTCCAGATAACCCGACCCCGCAACCGCCAGGTAGCCGCTCCCGACCAGGCTTAACAGAGAAAGCTGGAAAAAGTGCTCGACGGAAAGCTGCGCGTTAGGAATGGCTCGCGCCGGCATATGTTTTCATCTTAACGTGGCCACTTCAAGGAGAGGTAAATCAGCGTGACAAGGCTCATCATGGGGCGAGCGGACCCAGGCTTCAATTGCCTGCCGTTCTCGAGAGGCTTTTCACCAACTCGTACAAGAATGTCTGGCCCTCGTAGAACGATTGCACACTCATGCGCTCATCCCGTCCATGAAAACGGATGTCGTCGCGATCCATGAAAAAACCTTGCACGCCGTATGTAGGAATGCCGGCGGCGCGAAGGTACAGGCCATCGGTAGCGCCCATGATCATGATGGGGACGGTGGGCACGCCGGGCCAGAGAGTGTCCGTAATGCGGCTCACGGCCTTGAATACCTCCGGCCGCATGGGCGAAGCCGGACCCTTGGACACCTCGCCCGCGGCTTTGATGTTGACTTGATCATCGGCCACAATTTTCCGCAACGTGCTCTGCACGTACTCGATGGATTCCTCGGCCAGAACACGGCAGTTCACGGTTGCCGCCGCCAGTTGAGGTAAGGCATTCATGGCGTGCCCGCCCTCGAGCTGTGTCGCCACGCAAGTGGTGCGAAGCGTGGCGTTCCATGCCGGTGAGGTCAAGGCAACTCGCTGCATGGAATCCTCGGAACCCTGAGCGATCCTGGCGAGGTCGCTCTTCACCGGACCGTCTACGATGTTGGCCATCTGCGCGAAATAGGATCGCGTGACATCATTGGTTTTCAGAGGGAAGCCGAATTTCCCCAGCCGTTCCAACGCACCGGCCAGGTGATAGATGGCGTTGTCTGGGACGGGCATGGAGCTGTGGCCGCCCTTATTGCGAACTTCGAATCTGAAGTTGACCACGTATTTCTCGCTTACCTGCACGTCGTTCGAGATCCTACGGCCACCAGCGATTTCGCCCCAGCCGCCCTCATTCAGGCAGAATTCCGCGTCAATCAAGTCCCGCTTGTTCTTGAGCAGCCATTGGACGCCATTGTACGGACCCCCGCCTTCTTCGTCGGCTGTGAGCGCCACGATGATGTCGCGGTCTGGTTTGAAAACTTCACGCTTGTAACGGATCAGATTCGCGACCCAGACGGCCGCTTGGGCCTTGTCGTCATCAGTGCCTCGGCCGTAGAAATAGCCGTCTCGCTCGACGAATTGAAACGGATCCGTGCTCCAGTCTTCTCGTCGAGCTTCCACCACATCCGTGTGCGCCAAAAGCAGCAGCGGCTTACTGGCGCCGGTGCCGCGATACCGGACCACGAGGTTCGCCTTGGTAGGAATCGCTCCGCCCACGAAGATGTCGGAGTCCGTAAAGCCGGCGGCTCTCAGCCGGGCTGCCATGGCCTCGGCAATGGGAGTTGTTGTACCGGTCGTGTAGCCCGACTTGATCTCGATCAGTTCTTTGTAGATATCGCGCGCGAGCTGTCGTTCGTTCTCCGGCGGCATGGTCCCGGCAGTCAGGCAGAGTGTGGACAGCACAGCCAACGCGAAAAATTTGAGCATTCGCTTATTGTTCCACAGCGAAGAACGGCACGGCCGCGAAGAACCACGGCTTGGCGGAGCCGTCAACGTTCCAGACTGAAAGTGAATAGTGCGTTTCCCGCGGCGATGCTGACCAACTGGCGGCCTTTTATCAAGTAGCTGATGGGATTAGCGCGGATGACGCCTCCCACGTTTTGCCGCCACACCTCTTTACCTGTTTCCGCGTCCAGCGCGAAGAAGTAACCCTCGTCGCTGCCGCCGAACACCAGCTTGCCGGCTGTGGAAAGCACGCCGGCCCAAGGCTTGGTATGCAACGTATAATCCCGGACGCGCTCGCCGGTATGTGGATTGAGCGCGCGCACACCGCCGCGGCCGGGATCCTCCGGCAGGTCGATAAGAGGAGAGCTTCCCGTGTAACGGTTGCCCGCAATGTATTCCTTTTCGCCCTTACGATACACGCTGCGGTTCTCCAAGAAGGCCACGTAAAAAAGTTTCGTCAGCGGGTTGTAGCTGGGTGCATACCAGTTTGTCGCGCCCTGGACGCCGGGCCACAGGTAGGTTTCTTCCGGCGATGGATCAATATTGGCCAACCGGATGGGATGTCCGGCGGGATCCAGGCCCTTGGCCCATGTCTGTTTGGCGAACGGCGTCCCGAACAGAAACTTCCCGGTCTCTCGATCGAGCACGTAATAAAACCCGCCGCGGTGCGCCCAATAGACCAGCTTGCGGGGCTGGCCACCCCACTCTGCATCCACCAGAACCGGGACCTGCGTGGCATCCCAATCGTGCAAATCGTGCGGCACGAATTGGAAGTACCAATTCAGCTTGCCTGTATCTGCATCGAGCGCGGATGACGCTGTCTGAGTACAGGTTGTCACCGAGTCGCGAATCGCCGTTCCAGTCCGGCGAAGGATTTCCCGTGCCCCAGACGATGAGATTTTGAGCGACATCGTAAGAACCGGTCACCCAGGTAGGTGCACCGCCGGTCTTCCAACTGTAGCCGGCCCAGGTCTCGCTGCCAGGCTGGCCCGGTTCCGGGATTGTCCAGAAGCGCCAGCGCCTTGCGCCCGTAGCTGCATCGTAGGCGTCCAGGAAGCCGCGGATGCCGTATTCGCCGCCGCTGATGCCGTATTCGCCGCCGCTGATGCCGCAAATGACCATATCTTTGACGACCAACGGCGCTACGGTAATGCTGTGGCAGCCGCATGGTCAGCCACCTTCACATCCCATAGCACCGAGCCGGTCTTGGCATCGAGCGCTACGAGGTGCGCGTCCACGGTGCCGACAAAGAGGCGGTCGCCCAGAATCGCCACGCCGCGATTCACCTGACCGCAACAGACGTTGATGGGCTTGGGTAAAGCTCGCTTATAGCGCCAATACTGCCGGCCGGTGGCCGCATCGAGGGCGACCACGTTACTAGGCGGCTCACTGAGGTACATGATGCCATCAACCACGAGCGGCGTGGTTTCGACGTATTCCTTCTCCCTCACCGGCATCTGATAGACCCAGTCGACTTTCAGGCGCGATGCGTTAAGCCGCGAAAATCTGACCCAGCTTGCTGTACCGCCAGCTGCAGTACGTGCCCGAGTAGATCATCCAGTTGCCGCTCTCATTTTCGGCGCTGATCAGCCTCTGGTATGTCACCTGAGCGGAGACGGAAGCTGCGGCGTAAATCGCGGCGCAAGGGACGAATGCGAGATGGCGCACCTTCATGTGAGCCTCATTCCGGTCGCAACAACCAAAGATATGCCACCAGATCGTTGAGCTCTTCTGAGCTGAGCAAGTTGCCATAGGCCGGCATTTTTGAAGTCTTTTCGATCTTCAATTCTTTGAGAGCTGCTCTCTCGTAGGAGCGGAGCTGTTCGTTCATGTCCATCAATTGGATGGTGTACGTATCTTCGTTCAAGATGTATCCCTGAATCTGCTTGCCCGAGGCATCTCGAAAGCTGGCGACCCAGTACCGCGGCTGCACCTCGGCGTCAGGATCGAGAATTGATTGGCGAAGGTGCGCGGGAGACCGCATACTACCGATTGGGGTGAGGTCAGGCCCAAGCCTTCCACCGCGGCCGCGGACCAGGTGACAACGGATGCAACCCTTCGATTGGAACAACGCGTCGCCGCGCAGCACATCTCCAGCGGGCTGCTCTGTCGTAGTCAGCGAACGGATGTAGGCGATGATTTGCCGGATCCGGTCGTCCGCATGAAAGAGGCCTGGCATTTCGGTCCCGGGAATCCCCTCTGAGATGTTGCTGTGAGATGTTGGTGAACAAAGACGCGTCGGTGCCGCCGTGATAAAATCGGCCGCTCGCCAGATTGGGGCCGCGCCCGCCCTCCCCGTGTAAGCCGTGGCATGGGGCGCAATGAGAGCGAAATGTCTTGGCGCCTGCCGCGATGTCCTCTGGCGTTGCGGGTGAATGGCGCACGTCGTGCTGCGCGGCAAGCGCTGTGGCCCAAAGGAAGATGGAGATCCTGCGCACGACAGTCCGCCTGAGACGGGCACATTATATATATATATCGCTATTTATCGCTTTGCTCGGCGCGTAGTGACTGGAAAACGGCGGTCCCTGATGACTGGAAAACACGCCAAGCGAAAACACCTGCCACAATCACGAGCCTTTCGGCCGCCGCCTATGCCAGTCCGTGCGATTTTGAAATTCCTTGCCGACGGCGATGAGCGTGTTTTCAGAGAAAGGTAGACCCACAAGCTGGATGGCAACGGGAAGGTTGTCGGCGAAGCCGCACGGAATTGACAGCGCAGGAAGTCCGGCGAGATTGGACGCGGCGATGAGCGCGCTGAGGCCTTTGTCTTTTGGCGGCTGGTCTGACGAGTGCTGGTCGAGCGGCTCGCTGATTTTGGGCGCTGGACCAAACCTGCTGGGTGACAGCAGCACATCCACGCCCGTGAACATTTTCCGCAGCTCTTTTTGAACGATCGAACGGATGCGCATGGCCTTCAAATAGTCTTTCGCGGAGATCTCCAGTCCCGCTTTCAGGCCGGCGATTTGCTTAGGATCCGCGAGTTCCTCGACTTTGCCGGTTGCGATGAGCTGCTCAAAAACGGACGACCCTTCCGATGAGATGACCGTGCTGATTACCTGTCCGTAAGGCAAGTCGGGCAACTTGACCTCGACAATTTGAGCGCCGGTGCTACGAACAACCGCCAGAGCCTGCTCAAACGCGGGGCGCGCCGCCGGCTGTGCCCACTCGGAAAAATCCACGGGTGCAAAGCCGATGCGCAGGTCGCTCATCTTGCGGTAGAACTGCGGCGTGTAATAGAAGCTCTTCCCGGCTGACGCTGGATCTTTCGAATCGCCGCCGGCAATATGTTCGAGCACCAGCGCGCAATCTTCAGCCGATCGGCACATCGGGCCAAGCTTATCGAGAGTCCATGACAGCGCCATGGCGCCGTGACGGCTGACCAGTCCGTACGTAGGCCGCAGGCCGGTGACGCCGCAGAATGCCGAAGGCGTAAGGATAGAGCCAGAGGTTTCTGAGCCGATGGCGAACGGCACCAACCCCGCTGCCACCGCGCTTGCCGACCCGCTCGATGAGCCGCCCGACCAGCGCGTACGGTCCCACGGATTCAAGCCCGGGCCGAACATTGAAGCTGCGGCGAACCGGTATCCGCCGCCGCCCGCCAATTCAACCATGGCCAGCTTGCCAATCAATACCGACCCGGTTTTTTCGAGCTTCTCGATCACCGACGCTGTATAGTCAAACACCTGTCCTGCGAACGGGCGCGCACCCCAGGTGGTTGGATTTCGCGGATAGGCCAGCAAATCTTTGGCGCCGAATGGCATTCCCTGCAGAGGGCCGCGGAAGCGTTCGCGTTTGATTTCTTTGTCGACTTCGCGAGCCCGCCGTACGGCCGGCTCAGTGAGCTGCAGCGCCAGCGCATTGTACCGGGGGCCGAGTGTTTCCAAACGCTGGGCGAAAGCGCGGACCAGTTGTTCCGCCGAAAATTCCTTGGACTTCAGCTTGGCGTTCAGTTCACGGATGGTGGCAAAGAAAATAACGTCGCTCAGCTCGTCCATGGCGCCTCAAACTTTGAACACGAACGCAGGTTCGGTGGACATGGAAAGTTCGAAGTTGGCCAAAGTTTCAGCCGTCTTGCGAAGCTGCTCACTTGCGGCCGCGTTCAGATCCTCAGCCTCGGTCGAGCCCGACGGGGCCTGGGCGAGCGAGCGCGCGACGCTAAATCCGACGGCCGATCCAAGTGCGGTAGCAGCTAACCGCCGTCGCGTAATTTTCATGAGGTTATTATAGGCCGTGAGCGCTTTGCTCGAGAGCCTCGAGCGCGGCTTTTTCCATTACCGGACGCGGCGCTGATTCCGAGGTCCAGATCTCGAACTGCCGGACCGCTTGCTCGACAAACATTTCCAGTCCCGGTATTACCACTTTGTTCTGGTCCCGCGCGTGGCGAATTAATTGCGTCTCGATCGGGTTGTAAACCATGTCGAATACGATCTCAGCGGGAATGTGGTTTTCGAAGAAGCTTTCATTCATGTGCGGATACATGCCCAGCGGCGTGGCATGAACCAGCGCATCGAAATGACGGGCTTCGGCTTGATCCTTGAGCAACGCTTCGGCACCGCAAAGCCGGGCCAGCGCGCGCACCCGGTCCGGATTACGGCCGACGATAGAAACCTTCGCTCCTGCGTCAATCAGCGCACAAGCCGCACCGCGCGCGGCGCCGCCGTTACCCACGATCAGTACGGAAGCGTGCGAGGGCCGCATGTGCTTACTCAAAGGAGCGAGCACCGCGGCCGCGTCTGTATTCGCTCCACGCCATTTTCCAGCCTTCCTCCAGACCGTGTTCACAGCCCCAATGCGCCGGGCCACGGTATCGACCGTGTCCAGGTAACGGACGACTTTTTGCTTGTGCGGAATGGTGACGCTGAACCCGGAGATAGGTATCTTTTCCGCCAACCCGAAAAAGTTGCGCAGTTGAAGAGGAGACACCAAAAACGGAAGGTAAACAGCATCCATCCGCCGCGCCTGGAAACCCCGGTTGTGCACGGCCGGAGAAATTGTATGCCGGATGGGGTCGGCGATCACGCCATAAACTTTGGCATCCCTCGAGATCTTCTCAATGCGATAAAGATGGCGCAACAGGCGCGCACTCACTTGCCCGGGGGCGGTGCCTTGTACGGCTGTCGGCGCGGCATATGTATAGAGTCCGCCGAAGGCCGGCGACAGCACCCGGGTGGGGAAGCCCAGTTCACCCACCGCCAGAACGACCAGCGGCGTGCGCGAGTGCGACCGCGTAAGTGCCAGGACACGCGCATTGTCGGAGGGTTTGCGCGCCGCCACTACAATCTTATAGGCATCAGCGGGATAGTGCGTCATGCGCTTCAGCAATGTGTCCAATTGCGGAGTCGATTCGAAATTGTGATACGAAATCACAATCCGCGCATGTCCTCGGAACGTATTGAGTTTTTCCGAAGCGGCCTCCACGCTTTCAATTTCCACGTCAGCCGCCTGCGCACCAGCTGCAATGGCGAGTTCCAGCACGCGGAACTGCTCCTCCACGCTTCCGTTGAATTTTCCATGGTTCTGATGGCGGCGGCATGTTGCCAGCACGGTGCACTCGGGATGCCGCTTGAGAAAATCACTTATCACCCTGGCCCCTTGCTCGGGGTCCGGCAGGTAATCCAGCCGAAACTCAAGAAAGGCTTCGCCGGCTTCGGCCTCACGGCGGGCGTGCTCCAGCAGCGTGCCGGCATCCGGTACACCGAGCGCGATACAAATGCGCGGGAAAGGCCGTTTCTGCGGCATGGCCGAGTTCGGAAGGTACTTAGAATAACACGCAGGGGACGCTAAGAGGCCGTATGACTGGCCCCCGGCTCGAGGCGCGCCTTCCATGCATCCAGAATTGCGGCAGTGGCTGTGGCTCCGATGCGGTTCGCACCGGCCTGGTAAACTTCGAGCGCCTTTTCCAGCGTTCGCACGCCGCCGGCCGCCTTCACGCCAACGTGTTCGGGCGCATGCGCGCGCATCAGGCGCAAGTCTTCGAGGGTACAACCAGTGGGCGCACACGCAGTGGAGGTTTTGACAAAATCGACTTCGGCCCGCCCGCAAATGCGGCACGCTACAATCTTCAGCTCATCTGTAAGATAGGCGTTCTCGAGAATCACTTTTACCAGCGCGCCCTGTTTATGGCATTCTTCGGCAGCCTGCAGCAGCTCCATTTCAACGTATTGGAATTGCCTGGAAAGCAGCTTACCGATGTTGAGGACCATGTCCACTTCTTTCGCGCCGCGGCGGAGCACGTCCCGAATTTCGTAGAGCTTGACGGCAGTGGTGCTGGAGCCATGCGGGAAGCCCGCGAGGCTGCCCACGGCCACGCCGCTGCCGGTCAAGATGCGAACGGCGGTCTCCACGTCGCTCGGGCGGACGCTTACGCTCGTCACGGCGTAGCCTTTGGCAAGTTCGCAACCCTGAATGACCTGGTCCTCAGTGAGTTCTGGCCTGATCAAAGAGTGATCAATCATCAAAGCCAGATCCTGATAAGTGCCGAGCGGCGGGCGGACGGGAGAAGTAACGGATTCCATGGTGTTCTTTCTGCAGGGCCTGAGATGCTATTTCCGGCGGGAGGCGCTGGAGGCCGAAAGCCCGAGAGAGCGAAGCTGGGCTTTGGCTTTTGTAGCCAGGTCGCTACCTGGATAGCGGCGGATGAGTTCGCGAAACTCATTTGCACCGGCGGTTCTGCGGTCGAGCTTCAGCAAGGTTTTGCCCTTCATGTAAAGCGCATCTGGAGTTTTATTGTTGGAGGGATACTTTTCGAGTACCAGATCAAAGGCCTGGAGCGCTTTTTCGAAGTCGTTTTGAGAAAAGTAAATGTCGCCGATCCAGAACTGGGCTGCGGGCGCAAGCGAACTTTCCCCGTAGTATTTCAAATAATCATTGAACTCTTGCAGTGCGAGATCGATTTTTCCGCCGAGCCTGTCGCGGTACGCGTTTTGATACAGGACGTCGCCGGGAATTGGTGGTGGCGCCGAAGTAGACGCCGTAGGGCCCGTTGATGGTCCGGAGGCAGTGGGCGGAGGGGCCGCAGGAGTCTGGATCGTGCGCACCGCATTACCCAGGTCCATCACTTGTTGTTCCAACTTTCCCAGACGCGTGGTTACATCGGCCATGGCGTTCGCGACTTCCTGGAACTGGGTAGTCATCTGGTCCACTTTCGCGCCCACTCCGACCACCGGCCCGACAACTTCTTTGCCCTGCTGCCGGAGTTGCTCCAGGATACCGCCCTGAAGTCCCGCAATGGCCACGTTGGCCTTGTTGGAGGCGTCTACTGACTGTTGGACCAGAACGGTGAGCGTAGTGGTCTTCTCGTCAAACGCACTTCGCAATTTGCGCACCTGGTCCTGCAGATCGGCAACGTCACGCTGCAGTTCGAGCATCTCCTTACTCGCGGCCGGGCAGACTGCCGGGAAAACAAAAATAGTAAGTAGAAATAGCCGCAATACTTTCACGCGGGCCTCCTGATACAAGGGTAGGACAGCCGTTCAGGCGTGTCCATCATGTCCGGCGGGGCCGCCCTACCCCATGGCGATTACTGCGAGGCGACGAAGTGCACGTGCCGGCATCTCTGCCAGCAATCCTCGTTGTGTTCGGTGCAAACCGGCCGCTCCTTACCATAACTGATGGTCTTGAGCCTGTCGGCGGGTACACCGAGCGAAACCAGGAAGTCTTTGGCGGCAGTCGACCGGCGGTCGCCCAAGCCGAGGTTATATTCGGCGGACCCGCGTTCGTCGCAATGCCCTTCCATCGTGATGGTAGCGCTCGGAAACTCCGAGAAAATGCGCTTGAGAGCCTCGGCATCCTGCGTGAGGGTGGCTCGCGCGTCTTCGCGGATGTCGCTCTTATCGTAATCGAAGAAGGCGTCCTTCACTTCGCGCTCCAGCCGTTGCTCCAGTGTTTCTTTGGGCGGAGCAGGTGGCGGCGGTGGCGGCGGCGGAACCGTAACGTTGACCGTCACGCTCCTGGTGACGCTGCCTCCTGGCCCTGTGGCGATCAGTTCATAGCTTGTCGTCTCATTCGGATAAACCGCATGACTGCCGCTGGCCTGAACCGTACCGATGCCCGGATTGAGCGACACCTGCGTCGCGTTGCTGGTGGACCATTTTAGAGTGGACGACTGCCCGCGCTCGACCGACGACGGCTCTGCCGTGAATTCATTGACCGTCGGAGCGGCGGGTGCCGGCGGTGGCGGCTGCACAACCGGCGGCGGTGGTGGGGGTGGCGGCGGTGGCGGCTTCTTTTTGCAGCTCGCCAAGAATACCGACAGCAGAATAGCAATACAAATGACACTCCACTTGCGTTTCCTCAACAGCATCTCTGCCTCCTGAATTTTTGAACACGAACCGTTCCGTTCATCGGCTCCAAACGGGCGTCTGGTTCCGGCCCTGCGTCGTCAACTGGTGAACGTTACTTCCATCCGCAAGCATCGTATAAATCTGTGAAACTCCGCCGCGGTTGGACATGAATACCAGGTGACGGCCATCGGGCGCCCAGCTTGGGTTCTCATTACGGCCTTCGCCATGAGTGAGCTGATCAAAATGGCGGGTGGCAACGTCCATCAGAAAAATGTTGAAATTTCCCGTTGCATACCCGCGCGTCCACGAGTACGCGATGATCTGGCCATCAGGATGCCAGGAGGGATTCGATGCTTCCCCTTCCCCGTTTGTGAGCCTCTCCACGCCCATCCCGTCCACATTCATTTTGAAGATTTGTTGCGGGCCAGAACGGCCGGAAACAAAAACCACTTCGTTCCCGGTTTTCGGGTTCACTTTTGGCTCCACCTCGATAGCGCGAGACGAGGATATTCGCCTTAAGTTCTTTCCATCCAAATCCGCGATGTAGATCTGGGCGTAGCCGCTGGCCGTCGACGAGTACAGAATGTGCTGGCCATCGGGCGTGAAATCCGGCGTTGCGTTCATCGACGCAACCTGGTTATAGAAATACAGCCGCCGTCCAGTATCTGTCGAAATTATATATATAGCAGGATTACCTCGAACATAGCTAGTGAAAGCTAACTTTGTTCCGTCCGGAGAGACGGCCGGCATGATGGAAATTGAGTTAAAGGACGTAAGACGCTTCTGGTTCGAGCCATCTGGATCCATGGACCAGATTTCTTTATTGCCCGTGCGATCGGAAACGAAATAAATCTTGGTGCCGAATAGAGACTTTCCGCCGAAGTGTTGCAAAATATCTGCCGCAAATTCGTGGGCGACTTTGCGCGCGCCTGTTTCATCAACCGAGCCGAAGTAGCGTTTGCCTAGGATCTGCGCGTTGGCCAGGTTGGGCTGGGAAACATCCAGCAGCCACCCGTAGAGCACCAGGGTTCCGTTCTGCACCGCTGTATACCCGATGGTGAGGTAATTGGTTTGAACCGGCGGTGAGGCCCAGTCGCTCAGCCATAGTCCTCCCGAAGACGCACCGGCGCGCGATGGCTGGCGGAAATCTTCGGGACGCTGGGGTACCTGGAGCGGGTACATGCTCTTGGCGACCATGTCGAACAGTCCCGAATTTTGCAGATCGCGGAACAGGGTGTCGTTAAAGGCGCCCATCTGGGTTTCCGCGCCTCCGGTTCCGCGAAAATCGGGCACCGCAATTTTCGGCATATCTCCACGGGTGATCTTGATGATGACGGAGGGTTCCTGGGCGACCAGCGCCGCCAAAGCGCTGAGGAGGGCGATAGAGAGATAAAATTTCTTCATCGTTTCAATTCGAACCAGAACTCAATCGAAGCTTCGTTTCTTTCATAACCCTGAGGCAGCGGAGGAAGCGGGGCTGCATCGGCGATGGCGCGCTGCGCAGACAGGTCCAGAGCCAGGTTGCCGCTCGACTGGGTCAGCCGCACGTCATGAACCGAGCCATCCCGCCGGATCCAGAAGCTGACGATGGCGGCAGGCGCCGTGCGGATCCGAGGGTCGACATCTCCTGTACGCCACTTCTGGGCCACGCGCTGGCGAAGCAGGTCAACGTAATATCCAAACCGGTTACCGAACGGCGAACCGGGCCCCACGTTAACGCCTCCAGCACCCATTTGGCCGACCATGGGAGTCACCAGCGCCTGGCCTGTGGGACTGTAAAGCTGGTTGGGACGGTCGATCTGTTTCTCGCGGTACTTGTTGGTGCTCGCCTCCGTGCGCGAAGGTCTCTTGGGCGCGTTTCGGCTCTTGATCGGAATGGCGTCCGGTTCGGGCTCGCTCACCTTGGCCTTCTCGACCTTTTCGGGCTTCGGCTCCGGGATCTCCGATTTGGTGTCATTCGCGACCGGGTTTACGCTGCCGCCGCGTGAAGGCAGCGGGACCTGCCCCACTACGTTCACGACCATGGCCGATCCGCCGCCGGGGTTCAGATCGCCCCAGTGTTCGCGTCCCTGGATGCTGATCCAGGAAAAAAGCACTACGGAGGCAAACACGGACACGTGCAATACGAGGGAGCCGACGAACGGCTTCCCCAGCGATTCAGGCTGCTCCAGGATGTCGATGTGCGAGGTCATTAGCGTCTTTTTCTGTCCGCTGAATCCTCGGGCTGGGTCACAACATTCACTGTAATCTTGGCGTCCTTGAGGGCGCTCATAACTTTCGCGATGGGGTCCCAGGTAGCGCCCTTGTCCGCACGCAGATAAGCCGACTGATCGTGATACTTGGCCTTTAGGATCGAACCGAGGTCATTGATGTTTACCGGCTTATCATTCAGATATAGTTCGCCGTCGCGGGTAACATTGACCACCGGCAGATCTTTGGCGCTGTCGGAAACCTGCTTCACCTTGGGCACTTCAACCTGAATGCCGAATTCCATCACGTGCGCCGTCATCATAAAAATGATGAGCAATACTAGAACGACGTCCACGAACGGTGTGACGTTAATCTCCGAGAGCGCGGGCGAGCCGTGAAAACGCCGCCGGCCGCTGGGATTGCCTCCATTGACGGTGATGGCCATGGATTACTCTCCGTAACTCCGCTCGGTGAGATTGAGGAACTCGAGCGAGAAGTCATCCATGCGAGCACCCATCTCTTTAATGATGTTCCCGAAGTGGTTATAGAAAATGGCTGCGGGAATGGCCGCGGCCAAGCCCACCGCCGTGGCGATCAGGGCCTCTGAGATACCCGGGCCCACCGCGCGCAGGCTCGAGCTCCCCTGCTGGCCGAGTTCCTGAAAGGACCGGATAATTCCCAGCACAGTGCCAAACAGGCCGATGAACGGGCTCACTGAGGCCGTGGTTGCGAGCCAGCCCATGTTGCGCTCGAGTTTCGACAGTTCCTCGCTCGTGCCGAGCTGCAACGAGCGCTCGAGCGAAACTTTGTTGATCACGCGCCCCCGCGACTTCACCTGCCGGCTCACCTCCTCGTAGCCGAAATCGAAAACCACCACCAGCGGCGCGGGACGGAACTGCTCGCTCGCTACCATCACCGCATCCAGGGCGTTAGCTTTTCTGAATGCGCGCAAAAAACGGGTATCAGCACGGCGCGCCCTCCGGAAGGTGCTCCATTTGGCGAAGATAATGGTCCAGGAAAAGATCGAAAACCCCAATAAAATCAGGAGGACGGCGATGTTGAGGGGAGTCGAGCGGCTGACCATCTCCCAGAGATTCACTTGCAGCACGAGCGCAGTAACCGCTGAAAATGTCAATCGGTCTCCTTGACTCAAATCTAGCATAAGAGCCGCAATCGACGCGAAAGTTGAGGATCAAAAAGAACAGAATCTTTCAAAAATGTTTTGGATCTGCAATGGCGCGTCCGGACCGGTGCGCATGCGCGTATCACGCCGCGCGCCTGGGACTAATTTTCATAGCCCTGGCTACGCGCGAATGCTCCGCCACTCTCGTATAATCGGCTCGATGCTGCTGGAGTTGACGGTCGAGAACTATGCCGTGATCGACCGTCTACGGGTGCGCTTCCACGCGGGTCTGAATTTGCTCACCGGTGAGACCGGCAGCGGCAAATCGATTGTCGTCGATGCGCTCGGACTGCTGCTCGGCGGCCGTGCTACAGCCGACATGATCCGGTCTGGCGAGGAACGCGCGCATATTGGCGGCATCTTCGACGTGCGTGGCAGCGCCGCGATTCGGTCGGTCCTCGAGCCGGCTGGCCTCGAGCCGGAGGACGGTGAACTGCTGATCGAGCGCGAAGTCCTGGCGGGCGGCAAGTCGCGAGCATTTGTCGCGAATCGTCCGGCGACCGTTGCTCTGTTACGCGAGCTCGCGCCTCACCTCGGCGACATTCACGGACAGCACGATCAGCAGCTTCTGTTCTCCCACGATTCACAGCGTGAAATGCTGGATGTTTTTTCCGGCGCCCAGGAGCTACTTGACGAAGTGGGGCAGGCGCACCGGCATTGGCGCGTCGTCGATTTGGAACTTGCCGAGATCGAGCGTGGAGAGCAGGAAAAGCTTCGCATGCTGGATCTGTGGCAGTTCCAAAGGCGCGAAATCGAGAGCGTGCGGCTACAGCAGGGTGAAGACGTGGCGCTCGAGAACGAGCGTCGTGTGCTCCAGAACCTGGGCCGGATCATGGAGACCGCGGGCGCGGCATATGCGGCGCTTTATGATTCTCCTGAATCCGCTGTCGCGCTCACGAAGCTCGCCGCCAAAAAGCTCGAAGAGCTTGCGCGCATCGATCCAGCTCTGGCCGTGGTCCGTGAAATACTGAAACCCGCTGAGATCGCGCTGAACGATGCGTCTTACGATCTGCGCGACTATCTCGCTCGCCTCGAGCCTAATCCGGGACGCCTGGAGGAACTGGAATCGCGGCTAGCCGGCATCGAAAAGCTGAAACGCAAATACGGTTCGACTATCGACGAAATTCTGACCTTTCTAGAGCAGGTCACGCGGGATATTGAAGCCGTCGAGAATGCCGGCGAGCGCGTCGTGGCCTTGCGCCGCGACCAGAGCAAGCTTGCTGAGCGCTATCAGGCCCTTGCCCGGAAGCTGACGGACCGGCGCACTGAGGCGGCCCGCAAACTAGAAAAGCACGTGGAGCGAGAGCTGGCCGCCCTGGCCATGGAGCGCGCCAGGTTCAAGATCGTCATCCAGCCGGCCACGCTTTCCGAGTCAGGATTGGACAGCGTCGAATTTCTGATCTCACCGAACCTCGGCGAAGAACCGAGGCCGCTCGACAAAGTCGCCTCCGGCGGAGAAATATCGCGCATCGCGCTGGCGCTCAAGACCTGCCTGTCAGCGCCCACGCGCCGCGGGGGACCTCTGAGGACCATGGTTTTCGACGAAGTCGACGCGGGCATCGGCGGCGGTGTGGCAGAAGGCGTGGGCCGCCGTTTGAAAAAACTCGCGGCGGCGAGCCAAGTGCTCTGCGTCACTCATCTGGCGCAAATCGCCTGTTTTGCGGACCACCATTACCTGGTTCAGAAACGAGGGCTCAAGGGCCGCACAATTGCGACAGTTGAAGAACTCGATGGCATAGCCCGAACGCGCGAGATCGGCCGGATGCTCTCGGGAGAAAAAATCACTTCAGAAGCCCTGAAACATGCCGAGAGGCTGATTGAACTGAGCTCGGCATAGCCGGTTGCCTGAGCTTTACGATCCCAGCCTCCCTTCCCTGCGATCATCATATAATCGACATATAATCGACGCGATGACCAGTCCCGCATTCGAGCGCTTGCCGAATTACAGCTTACGCGGCCGTATTGCCGAAACTCTCCGCGAGGCCATTCTGAGCGGCTCCGTTCAGCAGGGGCAGCGGCTGATCGAACGCAAGCTGGCCACGGAATTGGGCGCCAGCCTCACCGCCGTACGTGAAGCCCTGATTGAGCTCGAGATGGAAGGGTTCATCACCAAGCGGCGCAATGCCGCGACGTACGTTACCAAGTTGAGCGCTGCTGACGTGCGAAAGATTTATGATGTGCGCCGTATTCTGGAAGGGTTTGCATTCGAGCAGGCTGCTCTGGCGGCCACACCCGAGCAAATTGCAAAACTCGAGCAACTGTACGAGGAGATGCTCGAGGCAGCACGCGCAAACGATCGGCGGCGTTTTGTTCGCGTCGATTATTCCTGGCATGAAGCAGCCTGGCAAATCACCGCGAACGACTACCTGCAAACCGCTTTGAAGCGCGTGGTATTCCCATTGTTTGCCTTCACAGCGATCCGTATCGTGGCCCAAAACACGTTGGACCTGATCAAGGACGCCGACGTCCATCTGCCCATTTTGGAAGCGTTAAAAGCGAGAAATCCGGAGGGCGCACGCCGCGCTTCCATGTTTGCGCTGGACCGGTGGTATTCGATGACGCAGGCTCATGTTTTTGGCAAGCCACTCGATGCCACAGGCCTCGAACTCGATGCTGTGGCTGCGCAGAATGCCTCTTCGCCCCGCGATCTCCCATAAACAGCTCTGTCAGCAATCTTTCAAGCTGCCTTGGCGCCTTTCTTTGCCTTGCTCAGGATTTCGCGCAGCCGCTTACCGACGACGAGTTCTTCGCCAGGCTGCAGCGTCATTGAAACGATCTCGATGCGGTCGCGACGCTTGAGTGCTTTCGGGTTATTATCTTCTTGCTCCACGGCGCTGGGGTTTGCCGAAGTCAGCACTTCAATACGCGGCTCGCCGTCGCGCAACAGTTTGTCGCACTCCGCCACAGTAAAGCCCCACGACTCCTCGTCCCAGCCAATGACCAGCGTCGGATACCGGTTGCCATCCTTCGGCGTGAAGACGTCGGTTTTGACGCCCTGTACCGTGTCCACCAGTTTCCGGATTCTCTCCACTCGTTCGTTCCACTGGCGGTCCAGCGCGTTCTGATCTATCTTCATCCAGGTTTCGATGGCCGTCAGGCAGCCCATGATTTCCTCTTTGCCGACCTTCATGGGCCGGCACACGGCGCCTTCGTACGGGCTGGTATTCAAGATGGCAGCCTCAAGCAAATCTTTGCGGCCCAACAGCACTCCCGAGCACTGCGGACCGCACAGGCCTTTACCTCCGCTGAAGGTGTAGAGATCAGCCCCCATTTTGGCATACAGCTTCATGTTGTCGATGGGTGGAATGCCGGCGGCGTCGTCCAGCAGCAGCGGCACTTTGGCATCTTTGGCGACCGCGATGATCTTCTCCAGACGCGCGCCAAGTGTAGTGGTATAAATCATGGCCGTGTTGTCGTTGATCGCCGGGCGCACCTCGTCATCGGTCTTCGCCACCACCAACTTTCCACCAGCCAGCCGAATGGCGCTGTCGAAAAGGCTTCGCCCGCCATGCATGATGACTTCGTGCTTCAATCCGGTGGTGTCGGGAAGCTGCCATATCCTGGCCGGATCCCTTCCGGCGATACATGCGGCAGTTGCCGACGCCATGGCTCCTGCTGCGCCGGAGGTGATCATTCCGGACTCAGCGCCGGTAAGTTCAGCCAGACGCCGGCCCACGGCATGCTGCAACTCGATGATGTCGACGAAATGCGCCGCGGCTTGCTGCTTGGCGGCTTTGACTTCGGGAAGCTCGAGCGAGCCGCTCAGATAGGTCCACGTCCCGCGGCCATTGATAAACGGCCGCACACCGATCCGCGCATAGATGTTGTCCTTGGCGGATTTGGCCACCGCGCCCCAAGCTTTTTCGGCAAGCTCCTGCGTGGCGATGTAACCGATGAGAGGTGCGGCGCCGGCCCATTTCAGAATTTGACGGCGGTCGAACAAGTTGACGAGTTCCATAACTCCCTATCTTAGTGCGGTTGTTTCGTTTTCTGGGACAGGGCAAATTCGCGCTGTGCCTCTTCACGCCTGCCGGCCTGAATATAGGCGCGGCCCAGTTGATAGTGGCTATACGACTTTGACGCATCGAGTTTGACTGAGGCCTCCAGTTGTTCAATGGCTGCCGCCGTCTCGCCCCGCTGCAGCAGAGCCTTTCCCAGGCTGTAGCGCGCTTCGGCGTAGTCGGGCTTCGACGCAATCACCTGTCGCAGCAACGGAATCGCCTCGGCGGTTCGTTGCTGGCTGAGAAGCACGAACGCCAGATGATATTGAGATCGTGTATCGCCCGGATGCGACTGAAGCTCCGCGCGAAACTCCAGCCCCGCTTGATCCATTTGCCCCTTTTTGAGATACAGCTTGCCCAGGTCGAAGTGAGCCGAAGATGCCTGGGGATCGAGTTCCAGGGCGCGCTGGAATTCTTGTTCCGCTTGCCGAGGCTGACTCTGTTCGGCATACGCCTCGCCCCATAGAATGTGCAGCGGCGCAGTATCGGGTTGAGATTTCAGCAGATCTTCAAAGCTACGACGGGCCTCCTCCTTGCGGCCCAGCCGCACGAGCGACGTGCCCAGCGCCATCAGCACCTGAGGGTCATCGGAATGTGATTTGCGCGCCTGCTCCAGTTGTGTCACGGCCTTCTCGTACTGCTTGTTCTGAAAATAGACGAGCCCGAGGATCTTCGTTAAAGCGGCCGGCGCCATTTTCCCCGCGGCGCGTTCCAACGGCTCGAGCGCTTGCGCATACTCGCCCTGCTGGAATAGCGCCAGACCGAGGTTAAAATCGGCATGCGGAAAGTTCGGCTGCGTCGATCGCACTGATGCAAAGTCCTTGGCAGCGTCGGCGAAACGATGCTGACGCCCAGCAATCAGGCCCAGATAGTTGCGTGTGTTCAACAGAACGTCTGCGAACACCGAGAGCAACTCCTTTTCCGAGGGAGTGAGCGGAACAGTCTTAGTGACGTCCTGCCAGCTCACTGTGATTTCCGGCACGGAGGCGGTGCTCAATTCCTCGAGCAGCCGGCGATCCTGACCAGTCGAAGCCACACTAGCTTCACGTGCCGCCTGGGCTTCCCGCGCCGCAGCCTTCGTATCACCGAGCGCTTTATACGCCTGGCTCAAAAGATAATGCGAGCGGTTCAGCCGGTAGCGTGCGGGACTTCCTTCGGGCGCAAGCTTGAGAGACCGTTCAAGCGCGTGTGCCGCGTCGCACGCGCGGCCCAGTTTGAGATAAACGGCCCCCAGGTGAAACCATGGGTCCGGCTCCGTAAGCGCAAGTTGCGTCGACTGCTCAAATTGGCGGGCAGCGTCGTCCCAGCGGCGCTCGTGCTCAACGAGCAATCCCAAAAGATAGTGCGCGGCAAACTCTTCGGGGAAAAGTTCCACCTCGTGCGCCAGCTCCTTCTTGGCCGCCGTGATGCCGCCTTCTTCGAGTTCGCGCACGTAGGAAAGTGCAAGCAGATAGCGTGCGAACCTCGCCTTCGGGTCTTGCTTGAGGCATTCGGTGAGCTCTTGTTGAGCTTCCTGCTGGAATCCGGCGTCGAGGTACGCGCGGCCAACCAGCACGTGGAATCGTGATGGGGAATTCTGGCGTTTTTCGAGATCGGAGAACACGCGCGCCGCGGCTATCCGATCCTTCTCCGAAAGTGCGGCCAGAGCCAGCGTGTAGGCCGTGAGCACGTTATCCGGTTCGAGCCGCAACGCAGCGGCTAGTTGCTGGCGGGCGGCGGCCGGCTTACCCATCGAGAGATATGCTCTGCCCAGCAATCCGTGAAACCGCGCCTCATTGGGTTTTTCCCGGACCAGCGGCTCGAGCTGCTGCGCGGCTTGCGGCCAGCTCTCTAATCGAAACAGTGCGTAAGCCAGTTCGAAACGCGTCTCGGCCTGCAGTGGCTCCAGATCCAGCGCCGACTGAAGGTCGTCGCGCACGCGGAGCCAGGAGCCTCCGCTGCGATAAATAGCAGCGCGCTCGCGAAATGTTTCGGCAAGCAGCGCGGAAAAGGCCGCGCGCGCCTGCGTGTCGTCACCCTTCAGAAATAGCTGTTGAGCCGCTTGGTAGGCCTGCTGCAGTTTTTCCTGAGCGTCCACCCTCGGGCAAACCAGGCAGACGCTTAGAAGCAAGCAGGCGAAGCGCACGTCAAAAGATGAGTTTCAGCCCTAATTGAATTTCCCGGGGCGAGCGGGCGCCGTTAACCGTTCCGAACGAAGAGCCGGGATCCACTTTCGATCCAGCTACGTCGGCTGCCGGCGTGAACGTGTTGTCCACACTCGCGAACTGCGTGTGGTTCCAGGCATTGAAGAACTCGGCACGGAATTGCAGCCTGGCGGATTCTGCCGCATGGACGTTCTTATGGCTTCCGAACCAGGGAAATTCGAAATCTTTGAACAGCGAGACGTCCCACGTATTGATGCCCGGCCCACGAATGATGTTGCGGGCCGAGTTACCGAACGTGCCTGGCTCCTGCAAAATGAACGCGTCGGTATTGAAGTAGCTCCGGATCGTGCGCTGACCGCGATCGAGGTTCGGGTTGGCAATCAGGTCGGGCCGCTGGCACTCCTCACCGCGCGTTCCGGCCACGTCGTGATCGATGCATGGCGTAAAAGGCAGACCCGAGCGGAACGTTGCCAGTCCTACTAGCTCCCAACCGCCCAGGGCGCTCTTGGCGAACGCATTCTTGGCGTTTCTGAAGAATGGCAACTGGTAAATGTAATTGAACGTGAGCGCATGCGTCTGGTCCTGGTTGGCCAGCGACCGTTCTGCCCGCGGATTGAACGCGTCTTGCATGGGAGACGCGCGGCCTTCGCTATCGCGGTTGATGGTGTCGGAGATCAGCTTGGAAAAGGTATACGCCACCTGGAATTGCAGGCCGCGGCTCATACGCTTGTTCGCGTAAACCTGGAGTGAGTTATAGCTCGTGCTTCCGGCGCGCTCGTTCACGTAAATGTGGCTGTAGCCGAGATACGGCCGCACCAGGTCGGGGTTGAGCGAGCCATCGTAAACGGCCGCCTGATCTTGCGGCGCAATTTGGTTGATGTCGCGATTTCGCCCTTGATGGATTTGATGGCTGCCGACGTAGTTGATCTCGAATAATGTGCTGGCAGGCAGTTCGTACTGGAATCCGAAGCTGAACTGGTAGCTCTGCGGATTAAAGTAGATGGGATCGAGCGTTTGCAGCAGCAGTGGCGGCTGCGGCAGATTGGGATTGAAAGGCGAAAGCTGACCGGGTACAAGTTGCGAAAAACTAACGTTGTTGAGCACGGCTGTGCGATTGTTGGGCGGCGGTTGGCCTAGCGCACTGGTTTGGGAGATCGCGTCACGGCCGTGAAAGATACCTGCGCCTCCGCGCACCAGGAATTTCCTGCTGGCCAACGGCGACCATGAGAAGCCAAACCGAGGCTCCCAGTCATTGAAGTGATTTCGGACCAGTGCACGGCTCGCGATTCCGGATGACTTGGGTGTCACGATGCCGTTCAGAGTGTCACATAGCGTGGGGTCTACCAGGCCGTCCGGGGTGAACGCCGCCGAAGAGCATTTCGACTTATCAAAGCGGCTGGGGATGAAGTTGGCGATGTTGTCGTGTGCGGAGAACACCTGGCCCAGATATTGCCAGCGCAGGCCGTAATCCAGAGTTAAGTTCGACCGTACTTTGAACGTGTCCTGAAAGTAGACAGCCAGGTCACGCCAGCGGTCGGGCACTTCATTCAGGCTCTGCTGTTCGGAATACGTGCTCATGTTACCGAGTAACAGATCCTGGAAGCTGTTGAACGACGGCGAGCCGGCGCTCTCATCCTCGCCGCCATTGGCTGGCTCGCGTTTGCGGCTATGGCCGTAAAAGACGCCCATCTTCAGATTGTGTTTGCCGAAGGTGTAGGCGACATCATCCTTCCACTGGAACAGGTCCTCACGGTTGAAGAACGGCGCATTGTGCACGATGGCCCCAAAATTTTCGACGCCCCATAAAGCCGGGAACGAGCCACTGGTCTCGGGGAATAGTTCCGTATAAGTGAAGCCCGAGCGCGATGCCAGCGCCGGATCCGAACTCTTTCCGGTCTTGAAAATGATCTGGTTGTTGGTGTAGCCGAACTGGAAATCGTTTACCAGACGAGGCGACAACGTACTGGTGAGCTTAATGATGCCGTTGTGCGCTCCGAAAGTCCAATCGCTGTTCACTGATGGGAAATTGTCATCTCCCCAGAGTTGCTCGTTAATCCCGTTCAGGCTCTGCGTCTCATCCATGAAGCGGACCATCAGCATCGCTTTTTCACCGAAGTTATGGTCCCACCGGTACGACCTCTGGTTGTCGTGAGTGCCTTTATTGGCGCTTCCGATCCAGTTAAAGCCGCTGTCTGCGTAGCTGGCATTGGGCATGGGGTAGCGCAACAGGAGCGCTGCGCCATTAGGATCGATTTGCGCGGGATCGACGTTGCCCTCGTTCACCGGTACTTCCTGAGGGTCGAACGGCTGAGGGGTACAAGGCCCCGCCGTGTTTCCACAAGTCGGGTCGAGGATGCCAAGCCGCTGCCGCGCCGTCGGCACGTTATCGGTGGCCACCTGGCCGCGTACCTCGCGGCGCCCTTCATAAGAAATGAAAAAGAAATCTTTGTTGCGATCGCGATTGTAGACTCCCGGTATCCACAACGGCCCTCCAATGGTGAACCCAAAATCGTTATAACGCAGCTCGCTCTTCGGGCTGCCGCTCGAGTTCAGGAAGAAGTCGTTGGCGTCGAGTTTGTCGTTGCGCATGAATTCATAAACTGAGCCATGGAAATCGCGGCCACCGGATTTTGTAATCACGTTGACTACGCCGCCCGTCACCAGCCCGAATTCGGCGCTGAAGTTATTGCGCAGCACTTTGAACTCTTCGATGGAATCCACCGATGGCGTGACCACGTTACCCGCATTTGAGCCGATGTCCATGTTGTTCTGGCCATCGATGAGCCAGAGATTGGAATTGGTCTGGTTACCGTTGATCGAGACGTTCGTGTCACTGCTCAAACCCGTGCCGCCGCCCACGCGTCCGCCCTCCGGTGTTACGCCTGGAACAAGCTCCACCAGTTGCCCGAAAGCGCGGCCGTTGAGAGGCATGTCCTGCATCTGCGCTGCTCCAATCAGATTTGAAACTTCGCCCGTTTCGGTCTGAAGCTGGACGGCCTGGCCCGCCACCGTGATGCTCTCGGTCAGAGCGCCCACTTCAAGCACGATGGGAAAGTTCAGCTTGTCGTTTACGTCAAGCCGGATTCCCGTAGTTTGATTTTTCTTGAACCCCGTTGCTTCCACAGTGAGCTGGTAATCGCCCACTGGAAGATTGTTGAAATAGAATACGCCGGCGGATGTGGTCTGTGTGGTGCGCGCCGCGCCCGTGCGGGTGTTGTTCGCCGTGACCGTCGCCGCGACAATGAAGGCGCCGGTTGAGTCGCTCACCGTACCTGTGATATTGCCCGTGATCTCCTGCGCTTCGAGACAGGCCGAGACGAGAAGAACGAGCGTAAGGGCAAAGAACATGAACCGGAATTCGTAGCGCATACCAATCGCCTCCTTGATCAGGAATAATTTCCCACTGGTTTTCAAGAATATACACGTTAGGGTTAATAACTGCAAATCATTTAAGGAAAGTAAAAACCAGTCGGGCCCATAGAGGCTATCAGTGGGGAATTGCCGTTTTCACGATCCCCTTGCCCTGTTCAATCGTCACAAACTGATTGGCGCGAATGTCGCGAACGGTTTCGCGTTGGCCGTCGGGCCAGCGGATGTCGATCTGCTTCACCGCCGTTCTGGAGTCCAGACCGAAATGCAAGCGAGAATCGCTCGACGAGAGATAACTCCCGCCGCTGCGCACCTCGCCCCACTGCTCGAGATCTCCGCTTACTACTCTTACCTTCGCGCCCAAGGCAACGCGGTTTCTCCCGCGGCCGGCGAGCTTGAGCGTGATCCAGTGATTCCTGTTGCCGCCATCATTGCGCAATACCACGGGCTTGCCGTCCAGGTTATTGATCACCACGTCGATATCTCCGTCATTGTCAATATCGCCAAAGGCCGCACCCCGGCTGACGCGTGGAACCATCAGCGCTTCGCCGGCTTCCGCCGCCATTTCCGAAAATGTTCCGTCCCGCTGGTTGCGATAGAGCAGGATACGCTGCTGGTACGTCGCTCCTAGTCTGGCATTGGCCACTTGTGGGTAGACGTGCCCGTTCACCACCATCAGATCCACCCATCCGTCGTTGTCGTAATCAAAAAATTCGATTCCCCAGCCCACATACGGAAGCGTCCCCTGGGCGATTTTCGACGCCAGCGACACATCGCTATACATGAGGCCGCGGTCATGCCGGTAGAGCGTGTTGTACTCATCGGCAAAGTTGCTGACGAAAATCGCAAACCCTCCAGTATGCAGATAATCACCTAGAGCCACACCCATAGAGCCCTGTTCCTGACCGTCTTCGCCTACGGCCACGCCGGCTTCGTATCCTGCTTCCGTGAATGTGCCGTTGTGATTGTTGTGATAAAAAAAATTGGGGCCGGTATCGTTGGCCACATAGAGGTCCTGCCAACCATCGTCATCCACGTCCGTCCACACAACGCCCATACCAAAACGGCCGTCGGGATCGGAAACGCCCGCTGTCCAGCTCACATCGGTAAAACGTCCGTCTCCATTGTTGTGAAACAGTGAATCGCCCGCCCCTCGCAAGCCGCGTGGTCCGCATTGCACTTCAATCCCGTGGTACTTGCAGAATTTTCCTTTGCCGAATGCCGGCAGGTCAGACAACTTGAAATCCACATAATTGGCCACGAACAGATCCGGCAAGCCGTCATTGTCTTAGTCGCCAAACGCGGCCCCTGCAGACCAGCGCGCATCGTCCACACCGGCTTTCGACGTCACATCCGTGAAGGTTCCATCGCCATTGTTGTGGTACAGGTGATTCGGTCCGAAACAGGTTACATAAAGATCATCAAAGCCGTCGCCGTCGAAGTCCGCCGCCACCACTCCCATCGCCCAGCCTGGGTATCCAACGCCGGCCTTCCCGGTCACATCCGTGAAGGTGCCGTCGCCGTTGTTGTGATAGAGAACGCTGCGTGCGCTGGCCGGGTTTCGGGCGGTCTCGACTGTCTGTGAGTTGGTGAAGTAAATGTCTAGATAGCCGTCGTTGTCATAATCGAACAGCGCAACTCCACCGCTCATCGATTCGACAATGTACTTCTTCTCCGGCGCGGAGACGTGCCGGAATCGGATTCCCGAAGCGTCCGCGATATCAGTAAATTGAACGGCGGTGCGCGGGGCCGCGCGTTCAACCCCAACCACCCAGAGCGCGGCAATCAGCAAGGCTGCAGCCAGCGAGGTGCGCACATTCTCCTGCTATGCTACCGGCTTCCGCCAAAGGTCAATGGGTCTCTTCACGCCCTTTGGCCTGAACGGCAGCTCGACTTTGCGGCCTGTGCCCGCCGATTGGTAACCCGCGTACAAGACCTCCTGAACCACGCGCCCGTCTTCTCCCGTGACCATCGGCGTCTCCTTGCCGCGAACGCAGCGCGCGAAGTGGCGCAGTTCCTGCGGCAGCCCGTAATTCCAGTGCTCTTCGAATACCGGATAGCTCCAGCCTTGTGTCGACGGCGCCTTCTCCACGGCATAGCCGTAGCCTGGGCCGCTGAAAGTAGGCATGGCGTTGCCCATGTGCAGGTCGGCATAGCTCACGCCTCCGGTCCCGTAAACTTCCGTACAATCGTCCATGCCGCCGCGCTTGGCCCAACTGGTTTCGATCAGCCCCACTGCGTCGTTTGCGAATTCCAGAATACAAATGCAGTTGTCTTCGCCTTTGGTTTTGTCGGCGTGCGCGTAGGTTCCCATCTGGCAATACACGCTCTTGATCGCGGGATGTCCCAGAAACCACCAGCAGAAAGCGATGCCGTGGCATCCCATGTCCATCAAAACTCCGCCGCCCGACTTGCTCACATCCCAGAACCATCCCGCATGCGGGCCGAAATGTTTCTCGCTTTGCTTCACCAGGTAAACTTTGCCGAACGCGCCCTGGTCCGCCATTTCTTTCACTTTCACGTATTTCGGGGTGAACAGCAGCTCTTCGGCATACATGAGCAATACGCCCGTTTTCTTGCAGACGTCGATCATCTCGTCGGCTTCTTCCAGCGTCATGGCCAGCGGCTTCTCGCACACCACATGCTTGCCCGCATTGGCGATGTCACGCGTCATCGCGCAGTGAAGATGGTTGGGCGCGTTGATGGTGACCATCTCGATATCTTTCTGTTTGAGCATCTCGCGATAGTCGTGATACACGTGCGCGATGCCATATTTTTTGGCTAGCGCCTCCGGATGACCCTTGGTGGGCGAGGCAACCGCCACCACTTCTGCGTCCTCCGGCAGAATCCTGAACGATGCTGCGTGAATATCGGCCTCGAATCCTGAGCCGATGATGCCCACTTTTACTCTTCCGCGATCAGCCATGTCGAGTCTCCTATAGATGGTACACTCTCGATTTGCGTTTCGTTTCTCGAACAGACGATGAAGTCTGCACAAGCAAAAGTCTATGACGCACTCGTAGTCGGATCTGGTGCCAGCGGCGGCTGGATAGCCAAGGAGCTGACCGAGAAGGGCATGGAGGTGCTGATGCTCGAAGCCGGTCCGCCACGCGTGCCGGCGCGCGACTTCACCGAGCACATCTGGCCCTACCAGTTGCGCTACCGCGGCTTTGGCAACCAGAAAAAACTTCTACAGGATCAGCCCCTACAGCGGCTCTGTTACGCCTGCGACGATTACAGCCGCCAGTTCTTCGTCAACGATGCCGAGCACCCGTACACTTTCCCGGCCGACAAGCCCTTTATGTGGATTCGCGGGCGCCAGATCGGCGGTAAGACTTTTTGCTGGGCGCGCGTGAGCTATCGCTACAGCGATTTCGAATTCAAAGCCGCCAGCCACGACGGCTACGGCCAGGATTGGCCTTTCAGCTACGAGGATCTCGAGCCCTACTACGACAAAGTGGAATCTTACATCGGCGTGAGCGGCTCTTACGAAGGCTTGCCGCAGCTGCCGGACAGCAAATTTCTGCCGCCCATGCGGCTAAGTTGCGGCGAACTCGTAGCTAAGGAAATTGTCGAAAAGAAATTCGGCTGGTAGCTGATTGTAGACCGCAGTGCCAACCTGACGGCTCCGCTCAACGGACGTCCGGCGTGCCATTACTGCGATCAATGCCAGCGCGGCTGCTTCACCGCGTCATATTTCAATAGCCCGTCCGTTACGCTCCCCGCGGCAGCACGAACCGGCCGGTTTCACCTGGTCAGCGACGCAGTTGTCAGCCACGTGGTCATGAATGATGAGGGCAAAGCGGCGGGTGTGGCGTATATCGAGCGCACCAATCGAGCTGCGCGCGAGGTCCGTGCCAAAGTGGTCGTACTGGCCGCGAGCGCACTCGAATCCACGCGCATCTTGCTCAATTCCCGTTCGCCTAGATTTCCCAACGGCGTGGGTAACTCCCGGGGCGTCCTGGGTCATTACCTGATGGATCACACCACGCTCGAAGGTGGCGGCGGGAAGATGGCCGCTCTCAAATCCTCGGTACGTGAGCCTGTGGGGCGGCCCTGCGGTTATATCATCCCGAAGTATGTGAACACCGCCGGTCCTTATCGCAACAAGAATTTCTTGCGTGGCTATTATTTTGCCGGCGACGGGCGTCAGGAGCTCTACGGCCAGGCCTTTTCCACGCCCGGGTTCGGACGCGACTTCCGGCGCAAGGTTCGCGAGAGTATCCCTTACTCGTTCGGCGTGTACGCCCAAGGCGAGTGCTTGCCGCGCTTCGATAACTACGTCGCGCTCGATCCTGAAAAGAAAGATGCCTGGGGCATTCCTGCGCTCCATATCCACGCAAGTTACGGCGAAAACGAGCACAACATGGCCAAAGCCATGCGCGACCACCTGGGCGAAATCATGGACGCTCTGAAGCTCGAAGAGCGCAACTCTCCGCGCGACGAGCTCAACATTTTCGGCAAGAATATTCATGAGTGCGGCACCGCGCGTATGGGCAAAGACCCCAAGACCAGCGTGCTGAACACGTACAACCAAGCACACGATGTGAAAAACGTATTCGTTACCGACGGGGCCTGTTTCGTGACCCAAGGCTGTTGGGAGCCCACTCTCACCATCATGGCCATCTCGGTGCGTGCGGCCGATTACATCGCGGATGAGCACCGGAAGGGAAATTTGTAGTGATGAACCGCGAGGAATCTGCACTCACGCGGCGCCAATGGTTGCTCTCTCTGGGTGGCGGCGTCGCACTTGCGGGCTGGAGCGGAATGGACCTTGAGGCCGCCTCACAGGCATCCAGCGCAGCTCTACCGCCGGGAATTTACGAAGCGTCTCGCGAGCATCTGGGCCACGCATTGGCGGACCGCGGCGGTTTCGCGCGATTGCCCGCTGACTCTGAAATCGAGATTGTCCGGCCGCGAAGCGGTCGCTTCCAACCTGCGTTTTTCACCCAGACTCAATATCCCGTCATTCGACGCCTTGTCGGCTTGCTGTTAGGCGAGCCCGAAGCCGCTGTGATCGTGGATGAAATTGCCGAATGGATCGATCTGACGGCTTCCGATTCTGCCGCCGTGCGCGCTGCAGCTCACGCGCTTTCACCGGCGCATCACACACTCGCGGTTCACTACTACGGCGCCCAAGCCGTCCGCCGGCTCGAAGAGTTCGATCCGCAAAAGACTTCGCGTGAAGGCCTGGCCTGGCTTGACACGCAATCACAAGAGCGGCACAGCCGCACCTTCGCGGCACTCGATGAACCAGCTCAGATTGCCATCCTGGACAGCATTTCAGACAATCGGCCCGACGTGAAAACCGAAAACACCGGGACGCGATTTTTCCACTACATGAAAGAGCGTGTCATTCACGGTTTCTACACGTCCAGAGCCGGGCTCGACGAACTCGGCTATCGCGGCAATGCCTTCTACGCCAGCCCGCCCGGCTGCGAACATCTTTACGCATAGCGTGCCGATTCTCCCTCTCACGCCACGAAGAGCAGAAAACGCTTCATGCTCGCGCGGTGGAGGGGCGGCGGACTGTCCGGAATCGGGATTTGGCTTCTTCCGAAAATAGATCGTCACAGCGGATGGATGTGTCTTGGTTTCTTGAGCTCGAGGAGGAATTGAGTTTGTGTTGCGAAATCACTTTCTGCCTCCTTTTGTGCTGGACAGCGGAGGAGTTGCGCACATTTTCATCGGATGTTCACCTCATCATGTGGACATGTACGTCGCCCGCGCCTCCTGGCCCTCCTGCCCTGTGACTTCCAGTCAAGTCGTTTATTTCCAACATCGGCTGTCTCCCCAAAAACTGCGGCGCGAAAAGCTGGTAGTCGGCTGCGGTCGAAGTCACAGGCTGTTCAATCCGGCACCGCCGGAGGCATGGCTCCAACGGCAAAATCTACCAGTCCATCTTCCTCCGCCAGTCCTACCGCGACGGCCCCCACGTTCGCAAACGCGATATCGCCAACCTCACCCACTGCGATCCCCAAGAAATCGCTGCCATC
>QHXW01000183.1 GCA_003223115.1 Acidobacteriota bacterium | reverse complement strand
GATCAAAAAGGTTGGCCACACCTACAAGTACTACCTCACCGCACTCGGCAAACAGATCATCGCCCTCGGCCTGAAACTCAAACAACTCTACATCATCCCCACACTCTCAGCACAACCGGCTGGCTGAAAGTCCTGCCAAGTTCGGTCAGAATCTGTTGGTATAGGTACTAAGGAGCGGCGCTCGGAAGCGTGAGTGGCTGCTGGGGACGGTTTTGCGGCCTTTCGGCCGATACACAACATCCGCCCTCACTGAGCCGCGACCGTGAGCGAGTGGAGATTTGTCACATTTATCCAAACGCATCACGGACCGGCGCGACGAACACCTCCATGGCTTTCCCCTGTCCCTCGAGAACGTACCGAACCGCGGCTGAAACTTGTTCTGGTTTCCAGAGATAACTGGTGCTTCCATGCCTCGCCCATTCCTTTCTCGATTGCGGATCCAACCCGGACCCAGCCAAACGCCGGCTCGCATATATGCCTTGAGATTATCGCGGTCCGTTACAGCTTCCTGTTCAAACTGTCGGCATCGCACGATGCCAGTCTCTGCCCAAATGGCTTCACCAGCCCCCGCACCGCATTCACCGTCTGCGTTCGCAGCTCCACAAGCTGCGCCCGCACCCGTACGCCCATCAGGTCCGCCTGCGCTTCTTCTCCCCGGTGTTTCACCGGCGATAACAGCAGACGGTCGGCGCGGACCAAACGCGCCAAAAGCTCCGCGTCCACCATCATCGTTCTTCCGGCTACTCTCGCTGATCAGATTCACCCGCCGTGCGTTCGCCACGATTACTTCATGGCCCTGTTTCTCGATCAGACGGCTGATCTAGGGCGAATGACTGCCCACTTCCAGCGCTGTCAGACTCTTCGGTATCCGGCTGAAGAAATGTTCCAGCGTCTGCTTCTCGCTGAGCATCTCTCCCCGCGCTATCACTTCCCCATCGGCGCTTAACGCGCACCAGCAGATGCTCCGGTCTCCCAGATCCAGTCCAATCGTTAACCTCCCGCATTCCCCTGCCGCCGCCATCCCATACAATTTCTGCTCGCCGAACTCCTTTACCCCTTTCACCGCCTTTCGTTCTCTGGCAGAACTGTTGCTTTTCTCCAGGGGCGTCTTTTCCCTGAGTTCAGCCCGCGCCGCCATCGTCTGCTTATTAGAACTGCTATTGTTTTTCATGCCCGTCTCCTTTTGCACTTCGAGTGCGTTTCCTGTGGGAGCTTACCGCATCCCGCCCGGAGACCGGCCTTCTCATCTCATCTCGGAAGCGTGAGTGGTTGCTGGGGGCGCACGGGGAAATAGTGCGCGGGACGACAGCCTTCTTTCTCGACAGTTGAGACCGCCTAGGAGCGGCGCTCGATGCGATCGGGATGGTCTTGATTACTGCTTTTGTTTCGCTTCGCGGAGTACCGGATAGAATTGCTCGAAGACATTGTCGACAGCGGCGTGCTCATCGTGGCAGGACCAGCAGGTTTGCTTCGCAAATGCCTTCGACTGGACCAGAGGTTTTCTGTCGTTCCCGATAAAATTGAAATACGCCCATTTTTCAGGGAAGCGGTTTACATCTTTGACCGAAGCCTCGATACCAATCAGCCGGTCTTCAAAATGACCTTGCTTGTTGATGGACGCATTCGCGCCGGCGGTCATCAGCTCGAGAATCATGATCGTTTTGTCTGGAAACTTGCCGGTCTTGAGGTAGGCGCGGTACGCCTCGGGTTGCGTGTAGACATTGTGGAACGTCGGCTCGTCGTTGCTCCCGCCCGATCGTTGGTAGCCCATCCCTAGACTGGATCCGAGAAAGATCCATTCGTGATAACCCGTTGGACGAACGAGCTCGTTCCCGGCTGTGAATTTTGGTTCGACCATCGCCGGCTCGGAAGCGAGCAAGGCAAACCCGAAGATCAGGCATAGAGCACCGGTCAGCTTGAACATAGGTTTCCCTCTACGTTAGCATTGCCGGCTATCGCGAGCGACGGGGCGTTGCGCAACCTGAACCAAATCAAAGTAGATGAAGCCCAGCGGCCTTAGCTCTTTGCAAACAGAGGCGCTGCCTGCCGCTCCCACTCCTGTGCGTCCACCACGGCGATCGCCGCCATGGTGACGATGTCGTTCACCTCCGCGCCGCGCTGCAATACGTGGACCGGCTTGCTCAGACCCATCAGGATGGGCCCGATCGCTTCGGCGCCTCCGATGCGTGCCAGCAGCTTGTACGCCACGTTACCGGCTTCCAGGTTTGGAAAGATCAGAACATTGGCTCCGCCCTTTAGCGCGCTGAAAGGGTAATCATGCTCGATGATTTCGGGCAGCACTGCAGTATCCGCCTGCATCTCGCCGTCCACCATCAGCTCTGGTGCGCGCTCGCGAACCAAATCCACGGCCCGCGCCACTTTTTCAGCCAGCGGATGGTGTGTGCTTCCGAAATTCGAAAACGAGAGCAATGCTACGCGCGGCTCCTGACCAAAGCGGCGTGCGGTTTCTGCCGCGCAAACAGCGATTTCGGCCAGGTCTTCCGACGTCGGCTCGATATTCACCGTGGCGTCGGCTAGAAAATAGATATCGCCATGGGGAGTGATCAGCACGTAGAGTCCGGAAACCCTGCGCAGGCCCGGCCGCACTGAAATTACTTGGAGCGCCGGCCGTATGGTTTCGGGATAGTGCTGTGTGAGGCCGCCGATCAACGCATCCGCTTCGCCCCTGCGCACCATCAGCGAGCCGAACATATTGCGGTTGAGGACTAGCTCCTCGGCCTCCCGTTGTGTAACGCCCCTCCGTTGGCGCAACTCGTAAAGTTCCTGCGCGTAAACGGTGCGTTGGGGGGAAATCGTGGGGTCGATGATGATGATCGAATCCGCATGCACCCGCAAATCCGCCATGCGTCCGCGGATCACTGGCTCGTCGCCCAGCAGGATGGGTGAGGCAATCTTTTCGTCGACCAGGATCTGGCTGGCGCGCAGGATTTTTTCTTCTTCGCCTTCGGGAAACACCACGCGCTGCGGCCGCCGTTGCGCCTTGTTGATCATGACGCGCATGACCTCGCGCGCTTTCCCCAGACGCCGCTCGAGCTGTTCGCGATAATCGTCCAGATTAACAGTCTGCTGCGCCACGCCGGTTTCCATTGCCGCCCCAGCCACGGCCGCCGCCTCCCACACCAGCACGCGCGGGTCGAAAGGTTTCGGGATCAGATACTCACGGCCGAATTCCAGCCGCTCCAGGCCATAGACGCGCCGCACCGAATCGGGCACGTCCTCCTTAGCCAGCGCCGCCAGCGCGCGCGTCGCCGCGAGCTTCATTTCGTCATTGATGGTTGTGGCCCGCACATCCAGCGCACCGCGAAAAATAAAGGGAAATCCGAGTACGTTGTTCACCTGGTTCGGATAATCCGACCGGCCCGTGGCCACAATAGCGTCCGGGCGCGCGGCTTTGGCGTCCTCGTAAGAGATCTCAGGATCGGGATTGGCTAGCGCGAATACGATGGGATTTTCCGCCATGGAGCGGACCATGTCAGGAGTCACCGTATGGGCTGAAGACAATCCGAAAAACACGTCAGCGCCGCGCAACGCATCCGCCAGAGTGCGTGCCGGGGTCTCCGCCGCGAAGCGCTGCTTGAACGGATTCATTCCCTCCGCGCGTCCCTTATAAACCACGCCTTTGGTGTCGCACATCAAGATGTTCTCGTGGCGCACGCCCAGCCGCATGTAGTGACCGGCACACGCGATGGCGCTAGCCCCGGCCCCGTTGAACACTACTTTCACCTGATGAATGGCCTTGCCGGCCACCTCCAACGCATTCAGAAGAGCCGCGCCCGATATGATCGCAGTTCCGTGCTGGTCATCATGGAAGACCGGGATCTTCATGGTGCGCCTCAACTCCTCTTCGATCAGGAAACATTCCGGCGCTTTGATGTCTTCCAGATTGATGCCGCCGAACGTCGGCTCGAGCAACCGGCAGGTTCGGATAATCTCCCAGGGATCCGCCGTGGCCAGTTCGATATCGAAGACATCGATATCCGCGAAACGCTTGAATAGCACTGCCTTGCCTTCCATCACCGGTTTGCCGGCTGCGGGTCCGATATTGCCGAGTCCCAGCACCGCGGTTCCGTTCCTGACGACCGCGACAAGATTCCCCTTGGCCGTGTACTTGTAAACCAGCGCCGGGTCCCGTTCGATTTCCAGGCACGGCACTGCCACACCGGGGGTGTACGCCAGGCTCAGATCGCGCTGCGTGAGACACGGCTTGGTGGCGCGGACGGCAATCTTGCCTGGAGGCGGCGCCGAATGGTACTCGAGAGCATCTTCATCCCGCAGTTTCATTTGGTCTCCACTGTCACTACGACTGGATGTCAGGAAGATATGAGGATACGCCAACGGATGCGAGTGCGCACCCGCTCCATGCCAGAGCTCATGAACAACGGGCTATTCCGGAGTCGCGGCGGCCACACCGGATTCGCGCAGGTCGCGCATCTTGAGCTCTTTGAGCTGGTCGCGTAACTGTGCCGCCTTCTCAAACTCGAACTTGCGCGCAGCTTCGCGCATGCGCTCCTCGAGTTCGCCGATCAAACGTAGGCGCTGATCGGGCGTCATCTCTGTGCCATCGTCTTCGGTTTCGAGCGGCACTGTGACGTAATCGGCTTCCGCGATCGCGACCAGACTCATATCTATCGGCTTGATGATCGATTGCGGCGTGATGTCGTTGCGTTCGTTATATTCCACCTGTATGCGCCGCCGGCGATCGGTCTCATCGAGCGCGCGCCGCATGCTGTCGGTCATCACGTCGGCATAGAGAATGGCCCGGCCCTCCACGTGACGGGCCGCACGGCCGATGGTCTGAATGAGCGAACCACTAGACCGCAGAAAGCCCTCTTTGTCCGCATCCAGAATCGCCACCAGTGAAACCTCCGGCAGGTCCAGGCCCTCGCGCAGAAGGTTGATCCCGATGAGCACATCGAATTCACCGCGGCGTAAATCGCGCAGGATCTTGATGCGATCGAGTGTCTCGATTTCGGAATGCAGATACCTGCAGCGCACGCCCACCTCGGAGTAGTATTCAGCCAGATCCTCGGACATGCGTTTGGTCAAAGTGGTGACCAGCACCCGCTGATTATTCTCCACTCGCCTGCGGATTTCCCCAAGCAAATCGTCGACCTGGCCTTTCACCGGGCGGATTTCGACTTCGGGATCCACCAGGCCCGTGGGCCGTATGATCTGCTCCACCACGACACCCGCGGATTTCGTCAGCTCATAGGGACCCGGCGTGGCGGAAACATAAACCAGCTGGTTGACGCGATGCTCGAACTCTTCGAAGGTCAGTGGCCGGTTGTCGAGCGCGCTGGGCAGGCGAAAACCGTGCGCAACCAGCACTTCTTTGCGCGAGCGATCACCGTGATACATGCCGTGAAGCTGGGGAACCGTTTGATGGCTCTCATCGAGGAACATCACTGCGTCATGCGGCAGATAATCCAGGAGCGTGGGCGGCGCCTCGCCCGGCAGTCGTCCCGAAAAATGGCGTGAATAATTCTCGATGCCGTGGCAGTAGCCGATCTCGCGCATCATTTCCAAGTCGAACATGGTGCGCTGGTAGAGGCGCTGCGCCTCGATCATCTTTCCTTGTTTCTCCAGTTCCTTGCGCCACAACTCCAGCTCCTCGCGGATGCTTCGCATGGCGCTTTCTTTGGTCTCATCCGACATCACATAGTGCGTTTTCGGGTAGATGGGCAGGCGTAAATAAGTCTGGCGGACCTGGCCCAGCAACGGATCGATCTGCGACAGGCTTTCGATTTCATCGCCAAATAACTCGATGCGATAGGCGTAATCGTCGTAAGTGGGATAGAGTTCGATCACATCGCCGCGCACCCGGAACGTGCCCCGGCGGAAATCGTGATCGTTTCGCTCGTAGAGAATGTCCACCAAACGCGAGAGGATCTGGTGGCGTGAAATCTTCTGGCCTTTTTCGAGCATGAGCAGCATGCCGTAATAAGCCTCAGGCGATCCCAAGCCGTAAATGCAGCTCACGCTCGCGACGATTACGCAGTCGCGCCGCTCAAACAGCGACCTGGTCGCCGAGAGCCGCAGCTTGTCCAACTCGTCATTGATAGTGGCTTCTTTTTCGATGTAGACATCGCTCGAAGGGATGTACGCCTCAGGCTGGTAGTAGTCGTAATAACTGACGAAGTACTCGACGGCATTCGATGGGAAATATGACTTGAACTCGTGGTAAAGCTGTGCGGCCAGCGTCTTGTTGTGCGCCAGCACCAAAGCCGGGCGACCGATTTCTTCGATCACCTTGGCCATGGTGAAGGTCTTGCCGGAGCCCGTGACCCCAAGCAGTACCTGGTGTTGTTCACCCTGGCGGACGCCGCGGATCAGTTCTTCAATGGCGTTTTCCTGGTCGCCCCTTGGGCGATAGTTCACCACCAGATGGAATGCCATGTCTCCAGCGTATCATCGCGCTGCAACACGCAGTCTCGCCCGCCAGGAGAATAGGCATTCCTGCTTGTCGGCGACGGACTCTTCCGTCTCCTGTCTCCTTGATCTGTGACTTCCAGTCAAGCCGTTTTATTTCCAACATCGGCTGTCTCCCCGAAAACTGCGGCGCGGGAAGCCGGCAGTTGGCTGCGGTCGAAGTCACAGGCTGTTCAATCCGGCACCGCCGGAGGCATGGCTGACTCCTGACTTCCGCACGCCGCTGTGGACAATTCCATCACTGTGCTCACTGCTAGAATTGAAAGATCAAGGAGTTCAACATGGCTCGCGGAATTTCAAGCCGGGCGCTGCTGATGGCGCTCTCTTTATCCTATTTATGTAGCGCGGCCTCGATACATGTCCAGCAGGCGGGCTTCAAGCCCATGGTGGACGGGCGTCCCGAGGGCTGGACGGTGTGGTCCGCGCGCCCGGAGATCGCGCCGAAAACCTTTGTCGATGTTGTTCATTACCGCAAGCAGCCTGGCTCGCTGGCCATCTCCGGCAACAGCAATCCCGCGGCGTACGGTGGCTGGCAATATCTGGCTAGCGGCGTCGAATCTGGAAAATGGTACCGGTTTGTGGCCTACTATCGCGCGGAGGGTCTGACTCACGAGCCTCTGCAAGTGGTAGCGCGGCTTGAATGGGTGAGTTCCAACAACAAACACGCGGGACGGCCCGATTACCCTTACTCCGTCACTACCGACGGTAAGTGGAGGCGTTTGTCACTGGATGTTCCCGCTCCCGAGAATGCATCGGCTGTGAAGATCCAGTTGTTCTTGTCGAATGCGCCCCAGGCGACGCTGTGGTGGGATGACATTTCGCTCGATGAAATTCCAGCTCCAGGACCTCGCTACGTCACCGTAGCCACTGTGAAGTTGCAGCCGCGGAACACTGGCTCGGCCGCCGAAAGCATCCGGCAGTTCATCGATCTGGTGGATCGCGTAGTCCCGGAGAAAACCGACGTGATCCTGCTGCCAGAGGGCACGACCGTTGTGGGCACCGGAAAGTCAGACGTCGATGTTGCCGAGCCCGTGCCTGGACCGACTACAGCGCGGCTTTCCGACTTGGCCCGGCGCAAGAACGCTTATGTGGTGGCCGGCATTTACGAACGCGAAGGACCAGCGGCTTACAATACTTCGGTGTTGATCGATCGCTCGGGCCGGTTGACCGGCAAATATCGTAAAGTGTACCTGCCCCGCGAGGAGGTCGAAGCCGGACTTACTCCCGGCAGCGATTTCCCCGTATTCCAGACGGATTTTGGAAAGCTCGGCATGATGATTTGCTGGGATTCGCAGTATGCTGACCCGGCGCGGGCGCTGGCTCTTCGGGGCGCGGAAATGATTCTGATGCCAATCTGGTCGGGAACTCCCACGCTGGTGAAGGCGCGCGCCATCGAGAACAAACTGTTTCTGGTGACTTCCAGCTACGGCGATCCGTCATTGATTCTCGATCCCGATGGAGAGACGCAGGCCATCGCCACGGAAAATGGGACGGTCGCCATTGCCAAGATCGATTTGAACCGCCGCTATGACGACGATTGGCTTGGCAACATGCGCGAACGCTTCAACAAAGAGCTGCGCCTCGACGTGCCCATGCGGCGGGCCGGGTTCTCTCACTAAACGCGCTCGCGGCACGAAGCGATGGAGGCTTCGAGATGAATCGCGCGTTGATTTTCTGTGTGGCTGCTTTCTGGTTTGCACTCGAGATCTGCTCTGCCCGCGCGGTCCAGCGAATTAGCGAATTCACGCCGTGGAAAATTGAAGGTCCGGTGGAGATGAAAATCGAGTCTTATCCCGGAAAGCCCGGGATATCCGCCGCGGAGAGCGCAAACAGCTCGCGCCCTGCACCGTGGTCTACCGGGGCCGCAACGTGCTCGAAGCGTACCAGTGATGGCTTGGGCGAGTGAGCGAATTCAAATATCGATCAGCTTTGGCTCTCAGGTGGGCCGAAGTTGAAAACAGATTTCGGCTCCGGCCTCAATTTTGTCGAGCACCATAAAGGACAGTGCCCAGGCCGCACCTTTTATCACCGCGATCACGGACTCGCGTTTTTTCCTCATCAGTTTTGGAGCAAACTCTACTTGATAGCCGAGCGGCTCCAGGAAATCGCGGAGTAGCGTCAGAACGTCTTCGTCCGGAACGCAAACAAGAATGAGTTTCTCATCTTTCGAATTGTTGAACATGGCGCACTACTCTCCTGTAAAACAGGTACCCCAAGCGTGCTTGAAATTATGGTCCGCTTTTGCGCAGAAATCAAGGGAGATGCTGCGGATATGGCAATTATTGTATTAATCCGGACACTGGCAGCCGCCATAATACAAACCTGGTACTTGTTACTTGCCCGCCTCCATGCCGGCATGGGGGCAGCATGCTCTGCATTAATTCAGTAACTTGACAGTTGCTAGCGGCGCAAGTCTGAGAATTCGTCTCGCAGATTTTGAGTGGCGTGCGGTTGGATGTAACATTGTTACCGTGGCTCCTCGCCAGGGATTTCAAGGGGCGGACCCCTTGGCTATACCTAGCTTAGCTAAGCTAGAAAGGTCTTGTTTCAGGCGAAGGAATAATTCCGGCCGTTATAATGACCCTAGCGCGCCCGTAGCTCAGTTGGATAGAGCGGCTGGCTTCGAACCAGTAGGTCGGGAGTTCGAGTCTCTCCGGGCGCGCCAGAACCTCCTCCAATTCAACGACTTCCCCTAAAGCGTGCTTGACAACCTTGAAGCTGGATTGGCCGGTATGCCCAGAAGTGAGGCACGTGTGGCGTGAGGTGTAGAACTCGAATCCCTCAAACTGGCGTCTTTCCTGTGGGCCTCTTTTTGAAGAATGCGAGTGGCCTCGGCAATTGCGTTGCCGTGCTGTTTTTTGAGGCTGTATGGCTCAATGTGACCGCCCTTCGTGGCGGCGGGAAAAACCCACTCGCTGTCCGCAGATTTGGCAAGCCGCATTTCGAGAACGGCTGCGACCCTTGGCGTCATGGGGATGCGGCGTCGTGCATTATCCCCTGTTGTCTTGGTCGCGTTCCCGCGGCGTCTTGTCATATTGAATCTCAATCCTGCCATTACGAACATTTTCAGTCCGCAACCGACAACATTCTTCAGGCCGGTCTGCTTGGTACTTTCGGGATCGGTTCTCCATTCCAGACGAAGTGGTTCCGCCATAGCCGATAGTAGGGATACCGCTCTGCGTGCATATCAGCAGCGAGACTTCGCTACAGCGTTTGAGGAATGGCAAGCATTGGCAGATGGCGGCAATGCTGAGGCGGAATTTAAGGTTGGGGTAATGTATGAACGAGGCGAAGGTATTCCGTCACAGCCAAAGCAGGCTGTAAATTGGTATCGAAAAGCCGCAGAGCAAGCTTATGCGCACGCTCAAAATGCGCTTGGGATGCTTTATGCAAAGGGGCAGGGCGTGTTGCAAGATTATGTCCAAGCGCATATGTGGTTGAACCTGGCTAGCGCAGCGGGTGAGATTGACGCATCGAAAGAGCGTGACAAGTTGGCGGACAAAATGACACCTGTTCAGATTGCCGAAGCCCAGCGTCTGGCGAAGGAGTGGATGCCGACGCCACCTCAAGAGCAAGCACAACATGGCGATCACATTGGCAATACTTCCGCACCAGTTGTGTTGTACAAAGTTGATCCCGATTATTCTGAAAAGGCACGGAAGAAAAAACTCGCAGGCACGGTTGTGTTGCGTCTGATTGTAGATAGCCATGACCATGCACGTGATATAAGCGTCGTGAAGCGCTTGGGTCGTGGGCTGGATGAAAAAGCTATTGAGGCTTTGCAGCAATGGAAGTTCCGCCCTGGCTACCGTGAAGGAAAACCTGTGTCAACACAAGCGACGATAGCGATGAATTTCCGAATTGGGAAAAATCGGTGAGGGCGTCTCCTCGGTTTCCCGAAATGTCCGCCTTGCGAGATAGTTTTTTTAATTCAACTCGCTGTACAGATCGGGAAAGAGGGACAGATCACAGGTCATCTTGCAGGAGGAGCCTTGGGCAATAACGTTTTGACATTTGCGATGCAAGTTCATACATGCCGTCTGGATTGGGAGCATCCTTTGGAATCTCTCCAAATCCAGATATCCAGTCGATTAATTACTATTAATATTATAAGTACTGCGTGATTTGGAGAATAGAAATCGAAACCGAATCGGCTTTAGCTGCGGCTGAACAGGCACTTCTTAATGCAACGCGATCGGAAATCCCTTCGGCGCTCATCAGAAGTGATCCCAGCAGCGGCTAGAGTGACCCATATTGCGAAACAAGATCGAGAACGCGGGCGCCCGTCATCATCCGCGCCGTAGCCGCGCAGGTGGTTGAGATGGAGGGAAGGGGCAGCATCATCAACGCCGCAGGCGTGAATGCGGTCCGACAGAACGAAGCTACTGGGAATGGTCGTCAGACTAGTGAGAACGCGGTAGTCTTGAGCTGATTTTGGTGTCAAGAGAAAAATGACATGAACCGTCAAAAATGTTTTGGGGGCGATGCTTTGTACGACCATGTAGAAGTGCGCCGCCCCGCGGATTGAAATCGAATGGCTTAGGCGCTCATTTTTGCGCCAGGAAGTAGACTTGGCCGGGGCTATGCGAAGTTCTTGCCAGGAAGTAAGCTAGGCTTGTCTTTGGTCGCGTGTGCACCTAACATAGTCACATCATGCGTCACCAGCACCACTGCTACGAACCTCCGAATCGAAGCATCAACCGCCCGGTACATCGCGCCACCGACCAGGAAATCAAGAGATGGGTCCTTCGACAGCATGGTTTTGTGCCGGAGAGCGCGTGGATTGAGTACTGCAAACGGCTTTTTGGTGTCAGTTCGGCCTCAGACGAGGTCAGCGAAAATTCCTGCCCGCTGGACAAGCTACCCGCAATGAAACAAGCATTCCGCGCAATCGGACTGCTTTCGAATACTAACGAACCCAGTGCATGACCTCAGCCCTTGCCATCGGGCGCTTACGGCGTTCACGTTGGAATTGGCATTTGGACCACATTCTGTTGCGCCCGGCTATCGCTATGCGTTCTCCGCTCGACACTTAGTAGAAGTGAGGATATCAACGATCTTTTTGAGCAGCTCCTGGGGCTTAAAGGGCTTGTCTACAGCTTCCCACTCCTGCAACGAGCCTGGAATATTTTCGCAAAAACCAGATACGAAGAGCACGGGCAGTTTGGGTCGCAGGCTGCGAATCTGAACAGCTAATTCAATTCCGTCCATTTCCGGCATGACTACGTCAGTTATAAGTAGATTTACGTCGTCCTCGTGTTCTTTGAACAACGCCAATGCCTCTCTGCCATTGGTGGCGGCCAGCGTCTTGTAGCCGCGAGTTTTCAGCAGGGCTGTAAGCAAGTTCAGTACCGCTGATTCATCGTCGACGACGAGGATATGGCGCGTCTCTTCCGTTGTCATGGCAGGCCCTCCGGTTTCCTGGCCATGTGACGTCTAAAAGGAATTATACGCTCAATTCGTCTTTCATATAAGGATAAGAGTTGGTTTCAGTATCATTACGGGTACTACGGCCCTTAGCCGAACCTTCGCAGTTGGTCAGATCTGATCCGGGAATGTGCATTGTTTTCAACAAAGGCACTGCCAAGGTCTCCACTACATTTTGAGTTGGGGACAGGCGGCTGACGAGGCCGGCAGCGTGATGCGCGGAGGCGGTTGTTGCGGCAGGACGAGGTTCAGATGATGGAGCAAGAGTGCCTGCTCGGGACTCGGTTCGGTGTAGCGCGGCATGACCAGTCGGCGGCCATCGGCTGCCCGCATTTGTGCGGTTGGACTCGCTGCCCTTCGATGTCGTTGGTATCGTCGATCTCGGGTGGCAACATGTCCAGCGGTTTCGGTTGCTGGGACCGCAGCAGGTCAACCAGCAAGTGGAATATGTCTTGGTCTTGCTGCCGGGCCGTACACAGTACGCTGGTGAGGATCGCCTGCGTCCGTGCCCCGTTTTCCGTGCGGTTGCCGCCCCAGTTCTTGCGGATCATCACCAAAATGCGCATCACGCGCTCCGCCAAGTTGTTGGTCGCGTCCACCAGACCCGGGCAGTAAAGAATGCGTGAACAAGTAGGGGCGTTCGTGGCGCAGATGCTGGGCCAGTCGCCGATTGGCCGGGTCCCAATAGTGGCGGGCGAGCAAGCGGTCCAGTTTGGCTTCCAGCCGGCCGGTGGCCGCCCACAATCCGGCAGTGATCTTCTGCTCCAGATAGCGATCCCGTAAGCCAAGCCCTTGCTCCAGAAGGTTTTTAACGCTAGCTTAGCTAGGGGAAAGCGTGCCACCGTGGGCGTAGCCACCTCTGCCAAATCCCGGCAACGACGAATCAGATGCGCCGCGCAACTCTGATGGGCCGCCTTCAGGAATTTGTAATAGATCTGCAAACCAGCATGGATCAACCAGCCCGCATATTCCGCTCCCAGAATCGACGCTGCCTCGGCAGAATCTGGCAGTAGGTGATCTGTTCCGTTACTACGGCCCACAACCCGCGCAGTTGCGCCTCCACTCTCTCCAGGAACCTCGGTGCAAGTCGTTGGAAACAAAGAACCGGTCGAATAGAGGTTTCTGCCGCCAGAGACGTTCCCGCCAGGGACCGTCCGTTGCTTTCCAGCCGGTCTCGTCCCTATAGGCCAGTGGGCTTCGGCCTGCCGCGTCCCGTAGCGCCTGCCAAGCCGTATGGTATGGTGGCATCCGTCTGGGCACACCTGTCGTATTTGTGCGTGCGCAAAGACACACCATCTCCGTCGCGCTGATCATGCCATCGTGGGTTCTCTTACAAAATATTGTTCGCGCCCGAGTGCTGATGCACTCAGCCGCTTCGCGGAGCAGGATCTTGCTTAAAGCACAACAAGCCAGTAATGTTTCCTGGAACTGAAGTGTGGTGGTCTACGTTTGGACCGCCACGAGTTGCTGTTCACACGGCATTTCGTGGTCTATTCTCGCACCGCCCTTTATATCCGCTCAAGGGGCGGCGAAATTAGGGACAGATCTCCAACATGCTGCCTTTAGAACGGCTGTGGCAGGATCGGAACAGAAATCTGGTCCTGACGATTAGCGGGGCGATCATTCTGGTGATAGCCGCGGCGGACTGGTGGACGAAGCCTGATTTGGCGCTTGACGTTCTCTACCTGTTTCCCATCATGTTTGCGTCGGCGTTCCTGGCACGGTGGTTTGTCGTATTGCTCGGCGTCTTCTGCGCAGTGCTGGCCGAGGTGTTTAGCTCACTCCCTCCGTCATTCGTTCGTCTGACCTTCGAGACTCTAGCGCTTGCCGGATGTGGGTTGTTCGTCGGCGAATTGGTGCGAAACCGACGCCTGAGCCTGGAATCCCAAGCGAGGCTGAAGGCGTTTGTGGAGACAAGTCCAGCGGCAATTGTGACCATCGATGAGCGTGGTTTCATCGAGCTGGCCAATCGCGCGGCTGTTGAACTGATGGTCCCGCGAGAGGGACATTTGATCGGCAGTCCCATTGCCGCGTTTCTGCCGGAACTTCACCATGCACTCCGGTGGGAAGAAGCACCGCAGTTCCGGACGTCAATGCAATGCCGGGGTCACCGAGGCAACGGTGAAGATTTCATCGCTGACGTTTGGTTCTCCACACACAAAGAGGGATCGACCCCCAAGCTGGCTGCGATCATTGTGATTGTTAGCGAAGAGGAAGAGGTGGGAGTGCCGGGGGCCGTGCTGGGTACTTCGAATCCGCATGTATCGGAGCATCGGGAACGAGGCGCTTTGAGTACTAGAGAGACAGAGGTCCTGCGGTTGCTGGTACAGGGCCTGGCCAACAAGCAAATAGCAGCCCAAATGGCGATTTCGGAAAGCACCCTCAAGAACACGATTCACCACTTGTTCTTCAAAACAGGAGTTCGAACTCGCAGCCAGCTCATCCACGTAATGTCCAAGAATTCGACCGTACTAGACCCCGGGACCGCAGGCCTGGGCGGCTGATCGGTCGATCGGGACTTCGACACCTTCATCCGCTGGTTTGAGTACTGCTTCCATTCCCTGATAATCGATCTCGGCGATGATCCGGTGATACACGACGAACTTTGAACTGCTATGCATCCCTATGGGCTGGGAGTCCGACCCCGATCGAATTCTTGGACGCTACGGGAAGGACTGGCGCGCGAGCTTTGATCATGTCGTATGATGTAAAGGCAGCAAGTTTGAACTGAGTCCGAGCCCCTAGAGGTTCTGGTTTTCAATTGTCTTAACAAGAAAGGAAACTGAGTGAACAACGTAGAGAATGGTATTTCTCAACTTGACAAGCAGCGGTCTGCCATCGATCGCGCTCTATCTGCGCTAGACTAGGGGAGGTAACAGGTTCTGCGACCACAAGACCGGACGGAAGCGGAATACCTCAGAGCAAGAGGTAAAAAAGGCACCTAAGCTCAGAGGGTCGCAGGAGGATCATTGAAGGGATCAGGAGACGCTGGGCGGCGCAAAGAAAGGGTCAGGCAGGAGCACCAAGGCAGGTCGGGGCTTCCTCCCTCTCTCGTCGCGGCAAGCTGAGCGCCGCGGGCCGGAAGCGGCTGGCGTTGGCTATGAAGAAGGGCCGCCGCGAAGAAGGCCGGTAAGCAACGGCTCGCGTGACGCGGGCTGAACGAGGACATCCGGTTCGACGTCGTCACCGGCGCCCATGCTTCGCAGTCCAGGATTTGCCACATATCTTTCAAATCCAGGCTCGCGCCGCAAGTAACCGATCTTTGCAGTCTCTACCGCCAGGTCCCAGAGGCAGTTCCAGCGGTTATTCCGAAGTTCCCCCACCCGACAACCGAATTTTCTCAATAAATCGGGGAACTGGAAATGTTATGGTCCCGCCCAGGAGGAACTGAGGTTGAGCGTTTTTGCGCGTTGTTGAATCAGGTCCGCCAAGGCGGGCATCTGCCGGGCGCCGCTGATACGATCGCAGATGTACTGGAAGGCATTCACGCCCAGCTTCTTGGCCGTGCCGAACAATGTTTGCAGCGTATCCCAGGCTTTGGCGCCTTGCTCCGAGCGCGGCCCGTAGCTCACCACGCGCTTTCGCACGCGCCGCCGAGCGCCTAATTCCGCCGGATTATTGTGCAACGGAATCTCGGGATGCTTCAGCACCATCAAGAGGTGCTCCTTGTCGGTCTTGGTTTTGGCGATGCGCTGATCCAGAGCATGGTAACCGGTCACGGTCGAGAATAGGTCGTCGAATTGAGCGCGCAATCGAGCCGTCTGCTCGGGCGTGGTGGCCTGCGGGTAAGCGCGCAGTTCTCTGTAGTAATCCCAATATTTTTCCCGGAATTCTGTTTGGCATCATCACACACCAACAGGCGTACCACCGGGTGCCCGGTCTCAGCGTGATAGGCAGCGATCGGCAGCGATCGCCGCCGCTTCCAGAATCTCGCCGCGCGCAGCCACCGCCAGATCCGGAATATGATCCGCCAGTTGTTGGCTGAACTCCGTCTCTCCACTCCTGGCCGGACGGCATTTGCCGGAGTTGGTCGAGCACCCGCTGGGATACCTTGAACTGGCGCATCAGCCCGAAGGCCTCCTTGTTGAGGCGGAATATCCGCCCTCGCTGATTGCGCAGCACGTCGATGACGGTCAGCCGGTTCTTCCGGATGGTGGTGGTATAGGCCGTATACAGCGGATTGCAGAGCACCTGACAATGCCAGTTGCGGCCGTTCACGGGCGTGCCCGTGTCATCTATGTGTTGCCACGGGCTGCTGCTCAGCCCCGCTTCCACGATCGCCTCCTTCTCCGGTTGCAACTGCTGCTGGCCGCTGCTGAGCATATTCTAGTGCTTAATTGCATTAATACATTTTTGTATTAGAATGTTTGGGAGATGCCCAGACATGCGCCTGAACTGGAATGTTCGCCGGCGGACAGGGCGAGTTTAGTAGGCCTTACGAAGAACCGCACGGCGGAGGCACGCATCGTGGAGCGCGCGCGGATCATCCTGGCTTGCCTGGAGGGCAAGGAAATTCAGCAGGTGGCTCGGGAACTGAGGGTCTCCATCCCCTCCGTTTCTAATGGCGCCAGCGCTTCTCCCTGTGGGGGTTGAGAGGACTGCGTGACCGGTTGCGGCCGGGCAAGCCGGTCAAATATGACACCGCGTTTCGCAACCGGGTGCTGGCCCTGCTGGAGGAGAAACCGCCGCCCGGCATGTCCCACTGGGATGGGCCGGCGGTGGCGGAGAAACTCGACG
>QHXW01000182.1 GCA_003223115.1 Acidobacteriota bacterium | reverse complement strand
TCCGTGAGCCCGGACAACGGTCCGAAGGAGAACAGGTACGTCTGCGTGCCGTCGCCCATGGTGGCATAACCGTCACCGCCCGAGATCTGCTGGCACTTGATAGCGCCGTTCACACCCGGACCTGTATATGCAGGTTCCGAATTATTGTGGGACGCCGTCGGGTGAGTGAGGGTGCTGGTTGGACATTGCACCCTGAATGACTGTGCGGTTGCAGGCAGTGCTGCAACACAGACCAGCACCACCAGGAACCAAGGGGTGCCCAACTTTCTGCTTGTCATGCGTCTTTCTCCTTCGCCGCCGGCGCTTTGCCGGTGCCGCGTTTTTTCGGCAATTTCCTTCACACCTGCTGTTATGGAGCCGATATTTGTTGCCCACTTTGCTCACAAGCAAAGACTTGTTGCCCAAAACCTAATCGTTCGGCTAATCTTTTGGGGTCCTAGTCTAATCGTTCGGATAACCTATTGATGTGAATTCTTGCCCTTTCAGCCAAAGCCGACACGTACAGGCGGCCGACTCGATTGCAGGTTAATCTTTTGGGGCAATCCTTTGATTGACCTATTCCCAGAGACGGCGAAGGGAGAGACAATGATCTCAAGCACTCATGCTGTCTTTAGATAGGTTGTGGCAGGATCGGCACCGAAAACCGGTCCTGATGATTAGCGGCGCGATCATTTTGGGGCTCGCCGCGGTGGATTGGTGGACGAAGCCTGATTTGGCGCTTGACGTTCTCTACCTGTTTCCCATCATGTTTGCATCGGCGTTCCTGCCACGGTGGTTTGTCGCATTGCTTGGCGTCGTCTGCGCAGTGCTGGCCGAGGTGTTCAACCCGCTGCTTTCATCAGTCGTTCGTTTTAGCTTCGAGGCTCTAGCGCTTGCCGGATGTGGGTTGTTCGTCGGAGAAATGGTCCGAAACCGGCGCCTGAGCGTGGAATCCCAAGAGAGGTTGAGGGCGTTTGTGGAGACAAGTCCAGCGGCAATTGTGACCGTCGATGAGCGTGGTTTCATCGAGTTAGCCAATGGCGCGGCTGTTGAACTCATGGTCCCGAAGGAGGGACATTTGATCGGGAATCCCATCGCCGCGTTCCTGCCGGAACTTCACCATGCGCTCCGGTGTGAAGAAGCACCGCAGTTCCGGACGTCAATGCAATGCCGGGGTCACCGGGGCAACGGTGAAGATTTCACCGCTGACGTTTGGTTCTCCACATACAAAGAGGGGCCGACCCCCAAGCTGGCTGCGATCATTGCGATTGTTAACGAAGAGGATGTGGTGGGCGTGCCGGGGGCCGTGCTGGGTAATTCCAATCAGCATTTACATTTATCAGAGCCTCGGGAACGAGCCGCTTTGAATGATCGAGAGACGGAGGTCCTGCGGTTGTTGGTACAGGGCCTAGCCAACAAGGAAATAGCAGCCCGAATGTCGATTTCGGAGAGCACCATCAAGAACACCATTCAGCACCTGTTCGCCAAAACAGGAGTTCGAACTCGCGGCCAGCTCGTCCGAGTCGCGCTGGCACACTTCCGAAAAGCTCTATGATCGTGGTGCGTCCGGTTAATCGAAATATTAGCTGTTAGATTGACGACGCTCTGAGCGAGTGCCAGGGATTGGAGCACATTTGGAACTCCGTGGCGACGCTGACCAAACAGTAGGGCTTACCCGGTGGCACATGCGCTACGGCTCGGGTCCAACCTCTCAGCTTTTCAGCCACCGGTCAAACCAGGCGAATGCTTCCTTCTGCATCTCCCGGTCGAATTTATGCGGTCCGTCGTAGAAGCTCGCCCGGTAACGCTCGGGTGCGCCGGCCTTCTTGTAGACTTCGCTAAGTATCCGGTCCGCCCGCTCCATCTCCGGCATCGTGAACAGTTCGTCCTGCCTGTTGTTTAATACCAGCACCGGATTCGGCAGTGCCAGCCCCAGCACCTCGGGATAGTCCAAATCTCGCGGCAATCCTGGCACGTAGCACATCCAGGTATGCGTGTAGCACTTGTTCAGAAGGTAGTCGCGCCACGTCGTCATCATCCCCACGCAGCACGAACAGCGAATCCGCTCATCGGCGCCCGTCAGCATGACCGTGCGCAGCCCGCCTCCCGATAGACCGCCACAACCGATTCTTGTTGCGTCCACGTCCGGCCGCGAGGCCAGGTAGTCGAGAGCTCGCTGATCGTCAAATACAAACACGCCCGGCCATGTCATTCCGGCGCTGAAAAGACTCTTGGCAATCAGATGCTCATGATTGCCCGCGAACTGGTTGTAGAGCTTGATTTGGTCTTCGGCTTCGGGGTTCGACTCCACCAGGTTGCTGCGAATGTTTCCGGGCAGGTCCGCGAGCCGCATGCGCCGGCTCCCAAACGCGAACGTGTCATGCACCAGCACCACGTACCCACGCCGGGCCAGCTCGTTCGCCCACGCCACGCCCCCGTAGTATTGCCCCTGGTGCCGCAGCATCGCCGGGTGCGGGTCTTTCGACATGCGCGTAATCTTTCGCAGTCCGAAGTACTTATTTCCGCCGTGGTCGTGCAGCCCCACAATGCCCGGCAATTTGCCCGTGGCTGCGGCCGGTTTCAGTACCAGCGCCTCGGTTGGAGGTCCATAAGGCAGTTGCCACTGGAGGTGCTCGATCGACAATCCGTCGAACTCCAGGTGATGCTGCACCACCGGGACCGGCGTCGATGCGCCACCCGGCCCCAACAGTAACTCGTGCAATCGCGCCCGCGCCACCGGCCGCCACGCATCCACGTTGCCGAACATCGCCTGCCGGAAGGACAATCGCGGCGGGTCCTGCATCGCCTGCGCCGCCCATTCACCATAGGCGCCAATCATGTTGGGGGTCATGGTTCACATCTTTGCCGAGTTCGCCTGGCGTTTGCAACTGATGGTTGAGGAATTCTCCAAACCTCAGGAAAATGAAAACTCTTTGCCCTTGCCTTCACGCAGCGCGCACGCATAAACGAACTCGGCGGCCGCGACGTCTTCCACCGCGATGCCCAGCGACTTGAAAATTACGCGTTGGCCCGTTGAGGTACGGCCTGCGATCTGTTTCGCGAGGACCTGGCCCAGTTCGGCCACAATATGATCCTCCCGGAAGAGTCCCTCGCGGATACCGTGCACCACATCGCCAGACTCGATCAGCGCCGCTGCTTTCGAATCGACGATCAAACGCCCCGTAGCCACGAGCGCCGGATCCATTTCACGCATGTTCGGCCGGCAAGCGCCCACCGAAATCACCAGCGCGCCTGGCTTCAGCCAATCGCTGTGAATCACCGGCGTTCCCGAAGAAGTTGCCAGGACAATCACGTCGACGCCACGCACGGCTGCTTCAGCGGAGACCGCCGCGCGCACGGGAATCGAGATGCCCGCTGTGGAACCGGCCGAATCCAGGAATTGAGCCAGATGCCCGGCGTTCGGGCTCCAAACCCGGGCCTCGCCAAAGTTACGGACAAGCGGCAGCAACTCGAGATGGCTGCGCGCCTGCACGCCTGAACCCAGGATGGCGAGAATCGCGGCATTCGCGTGCGCCAACCAGCGAACCGCTACAGCCGATGCTGCTGCCGTCCGCATGGCGGTGATGTAGCGGCCGTCCATCACCGCTTCAAGTCGACCGGTTGCCGGATCGAGCAGGACAATCACTGCTAGATGACTCGGCAGCCCACGTTGCTCGTTTCCATGAAAGACGGTGACCAATTTTGCACCCAATGCCGCTGGCGACTCGAGCTGTGCAGGCATGATGCCGAAGAAATCGCGCTCGTTCACTTCAATTGCTGTTCGCACGGGTTGCCTGGCTCGGCCCGTCGAAAATTGCGCAAGCGTGCGCTCCATGGTCTCGATCAGCTCGGGCATCTTGAGCAGGGCGCGGACATCGGATTCGTTCAACAGGAGAGTCATCGTTCAGATCAAGTTGCGAAGCAGCAACCAGGCGTTAGCCGGCCGCTCTGCCAAACGCCGCATGAACCAAGGAAACCACTGGGCGCCATAGGCGATCAGCACTCGCGCCTGATAACCTTCACGCACCAGGCGGACCAGTTCGAGCCGCTGAATGCCGTAGAGCATCTGGAACTCATACTGGTCCTTCTTAACGCCCAGCGCGGCCGCCAGATCGGTCACGCGGCGAATGAGGCGGGGATCGTGGGTGGCGATAGCAACTCGCGCGCCGGTCTGCCGGAGCGATTCGCGGAGAAGCGTGCGCGCCAGCGAAAAGTAATTTTCATCAACATCCTTTTTCCGCGGTAACGCAATTTTCGGCGCCTCTTTGTACGCCCCCTTCACCAAACGGATGCTGGGGTCATATGGCCGTAACGCAGCGATGTCCTGCGCGGTGCGAAACAGATACGCCTGCGCGCATACCGCTACATTAGAATAGACGCGGCGCAGTCGTCGATAGAGTTCAAGTGTGATATCGGTGTGCCGGCTGGATTCCATGTCGATCCAGACCACACTCGCCTTTCCAGCGCGCTCGATGATGCGCGTGAGATTGGCATAACACGTTGAGGAGCTGACATCCACGCCGAGTTGAGTAAGCTTCACGGAAAGCTCCGCGTGAAGGCCGCCGGTTCGGATTCGGTCGAGAACTGTTAGATAGTGCTCGGTGACGCGCTCGGCTTCCGCGGCTTCGCTGATGTTCTCGCCGAGATAAGTCAACAGTGTTCCAATCCCGTGCGCCTGCAGTTGCCGGGCGGCGGCCAAGGCTTCATCCACGGTTTCGCCCGGCATGAATCGAGTCGCAGTACGCCGCACAAACCAAAACCCGGGTGCGTGCTCGCGTAACCAGGGGCTCTGGGAGCCGCGCAGCAGAAGACCTCTCACAATACCCATCGAGCGCTCCGGCGGCGGGATGTTCGATAGCGAAGAACGCGCTCGCGCATTATAATTTGAGGCAACGGAGGAGATGTATGATAACTCGCCGCGCGTTTGCCCGTCACGTCGGGGGAGTTGTATCGGCTATGCCATGGGCCGGTGAAGCGTTTCTGGCGCACCGCGCGATGGCCCGTGTCGTGCCGCGCAGCGGAATGATCTCGCTCGATTCGAACGAGAATCCCGCCGGACCCTTTCCGGCAGCCCTGGAGGCCATCAAGCAGGGCGCCGCCGATACAGCCCGGTACCATTTCGAGGAATTCGGGGCCTTCGCCGAGCGGCTGGCGCGAAGTGAAGATCTCAAGCCGGATCAAGTGCTGTTCGGCGTGGGATCAAGCGAAATTCTGAGCGCCGCCATCTGCGCTTTCACCTCGGCCGCGCTCCCCATGATCACCGCTGTGCCCACCTTCGAGATCCCCATGGAGTTTGCGCGCAGCCTGGGACACAAGACCATCGAAATTCCGCTCACCGGCTCGTGGGCTTTCCCCGTGAAACGGCTTGCACAGGAGGCGGACAGAGCCGGCGGCGGCCTGATTTATCTCTCGAATCCAAACAATCCCACATCCTCGCTCACACCGAACGCGGACCTCGCATGGCTTGCCTCCAATTTGCCTGCGAACACCGTGCTGCTGGTGGACGAAGCGTACATCCAGTTCACCGATCCCTCCCGGGTAACCAGCGCTCTCGATTATGTACGCCGGAATCAAAACGTTGTGGTGACGCGGACGTTTTCGAAAATCTACGGAATGGCGGGAGCGCGCGTGGGCTTTGGATGCGGCCGGCCGGACCTGGTGCGCAGCATCCTTACGTTCAAGGACAACGTCATCCCGATTCTTGGATTGCGGGCCGCAACCGCCGCGCTGGGCGAAGCTGCCATCATAGTTCCCAAGCGACGCGCCGAGATGACCCGGATTCGCGGCGAACTCTGCTCCTGGCTGCGAGAAAAAGGCGTGAGCTACATTGAGCCGCACGCGAACTTTCTCATGATCGATATACGGCGTGATGTGCGGTCTTTCGGCCCAGCCATGTTCCGTAAAGGCGTGGCCGTTGGCCGGCCCTTCCCTCCCCTGGACCAGATGTTGCGTGTGACCATCGGAACGGACCAGGAGATGGCCCGCTTTCGGGAAACGTTCTGGCAGGTCTATAGCGCCTGAGACTTGATTCCCATGAATCCCCCGAACGCTTCCATTGTTTTCCGGCCGACCTCTTTGTGGCCGCCGGCCGAAAGATCGTGACCTGCGCCCTCAATCACCAGCAAATTCCTGGGCGCCGCCAGCAACTCCAAGGCAGAGCGCATTTCATCGATGGATCCGAATGGATCGCGCGTTCCGTGGACAAATAGCGACTGGACTCGCAATTTCGGAAAATGCGCAGTGCGAAGCTGGGAGGGATTCTTGGGAGGATGCAGCGGATACGAAAGCAGCAAGAGTCCAGCCGCCAGAGCCGCGTCTTCGGCAAGAAGCATACTGGCCTGCCGGCCGCCATAGGAATGGCCACCCAGAAACAAGCGCCCGGGCGCAAGCGGATTAATCACTTGAAGGGCCCGGCGCAGACCGTCACGGTCCTGGGCGGCGCTCCCGCCGAATGGAGGTCCATGAGGCCGTGCCTGGCGAAACGGAAGATCGCAGCGCAGCACCAGAAAACCGGCCGTGGAAAATGCTTCGGCCACCGCCACAAGCAAGGGGGCCCGGCAATTGGAACCGGCTCCGTGTGTCAATACCAGCGCGCCAGCTCTGCTTGGGTCCGGCATCCGCGTCGCCGGATCGCCATGAGGCCGGTGCAAAAAGCCGCGTACGAGTGCCTGGCCCGGTGTTTCGTCCGCGAACGGCTCGGCTGCCGGCTGAGTATTCATCGTCCGTACTATTCTGAATGATACTTCGGGCCAAGGAGCTCAATGTATGGCAACTCACTTTGATGCGATCGTCATTGGAACCGGTCAATCCGGCCCGTTCCTGGCTGAACGCTTGAACTCAGTCGGAATGAAGACCGCGATTATCGAGCGCAGTCGAATCGGCGGCACCTGTGTAAACACCGGTTGAATTCCCACGAAGGCGCTGGTCGCGAGCGCCAAAGTGATCCACATGTCACGGAAGGGCGCCGAGTATGGTTTTTCCACCTGCGGCGCGGTCACCGTCGATATGAAAAAGGTGAAGGAGCGCAAGGGCCGCATTGTGACCGGCCATAGCCAGGGAGAAGAGACCTGGCTGAGAAGCATGCCGAATTGCACGGTTTACAAGGGCCACGCGCGCTTTGAGAACCCACATCAGGTTCGCGTCGGAGGGGAACTGCTCGAAGCCGGGAAGATCTTCATCAACACCGGTGCCCGGGCCTCCATTCCACTGCTTCCGGGTCTCGATCGCGTTCCCTATCTGACCAATTCCGGAATGATGGAGATTGACTCGCTTCCTCAGCACTTGCTGATTTTGGGCGGCAGCTACATTGGCCTCGAGTTCGGGCAGATGTACAGGCGTTTTGGAGCACAGGTCACCATCATCGAGCGGGCTGAGCGTTTGACTTCGCGCGAGGATCCGGATATCTCCGAAGCCATTCGCTCGATACTCGAAAACGAGGGCGTGCGTGTGGTGACGCAGGCGGAAGTCCTCGAAGTCGAAGAGCGAAATAGACAGGTCGCGGTGAAGTTGAAGGTGAAAGGCGCGCCGGAAGAAGTAGCGGCATCGCACGTGCTGGTAGCGCTCGGCCGCCGACCGAATACTGACGATTTAGGTCTGGACAAAGCCGGAATCGAAAAAGACGATAAGGGCTACATCCATGTGGACGATCAGTTACGCACCAACGTGCCGGACGTCTGGGCGATGGGAGATTGCAATGGAAAGGGCGCCTTCACGCACACGTCGTACAACGATTATGAGATCGTAGCGGCAAATCTTCTCGACCACGATCCCCGGCGCGTGAGCGATCGCATTCTGGCCTATAACTTGTACATCGATCCGCCGCTCGGCCGCTGTGGGATGACCGAAAGCGGCGTGCGCAGGTCCGGCCGGAAAGCGCTGATGGGAACCATGCCGATGACCAGAGTGGGCCGTGCCGAAGAAAAAGGCGAAACCCAGGGCTTCATGAAGATATTGGCGGATGCAGAAAGCAAACTGATCCTGGGGGCATCGCTCTTAGGTGTCGAATGTGATGAAGTGATCCACTCCATTCTGGATATCATGTACGCCAAAGCGCCCTACACCGTGATCCAGCGCGCCATGCATATTCACCCGACCGTGACGGAGTTGATTCCAACGTTGCTCGGTCAGATGAAGCCGCTCGAGTAACGGTTACCCACGTCCTGGCGCCAGAAAACGTTTGGAATAATGTGTCCATGCGCAGAACTACTGCCGCCTCGGAAGGCAACCTCCCTGCCGATGGGGATGTAAGTGTTGATCAGCCAAAGCAAAACGCCAACGACGACCAGTACGAGAACGATTGTGATGAGAGGCATCTGCGCGCACTCCTGTCCTAGCAGGATACGGGGCAATTCCGATTCCAAGGGATGGTTCCCTACAGTGCTGCGGCTTACGGATGCGATCAGCGCGCGCGGCTCTCGATTTCGGTCATGGTGAGGACTGCTTGCCGCCGGACACGGTCCGGCATGCCGGAAGCTCCCCGCGCATAACGGCGGACGGTATCCAGATCTTCTCTTTGCCCCACGCGCAGTAGCGCGCGCAATGCCTCCCAGGCGTGCTCTTTGTCCGGAGAAATTTCGACCAGAGCGTCACCGGCTCGCACGGCCTTGCCGTCTTGCTGCGTCAACGACAGGACCTCGCCCGGCAAAGGCGAGCGCACTTCGGTATCACCCACCCGTCCCACGAGCGTGCCGGGATTCACATACTCGCCGGCTCTGAGGCGATAGCGCAGAGCACCGGCCGCGGGCGCTGCGAGAGAGTAGGGTTTCAGCATGGCCAGTAGCACCGGCCGACCCGACGCGTCGTTGAAGTTAGTCAGAGACAGTGCCGCATTCCGCTTCACCATAGGTGAAGAATCCCCGGTCAGCTTGAGCAGCACATGGTGAAAAGGCACGTAGGTATGATCCTGGCCCATGATCCAGGCTACGGTCTGGCGGAGTTCGGTATTTGGGCTCGAGGCCAGTTCCACGATTTTCGGGTACCACCGGCGCGTCGTCACGTCTCCGCGAGTGATGCGCTCGCCGACTTGCACCAGCGCATGCTGTGCCTTGCGTGGTTTGACGGCGGCCTGGTTCAGGTACTCATCCGTTTCCGAATCCGTCAGGTTCCGGCCAAACCAGGTGCCGTACCAGAACAAAAACGGAAGCAGGACCAGAACCAGCGCGAACAGCGCGACCAGCAGATAAGCGCGCCGGCCAGGGGTGCGGAAAGCCACGGAAGAAGACACAGAGACCCCATTTTACCGCGGCTGGCACTCGGTTCGTGCGCTGCGGGCATCGAAATCGATGTTTGGGAATCTGGCCCAGAAATAAGAGAGCGCCGGAATGACGCGCACTCCGGCGCTGTCGAAAACTCCAGAAAGGTTACTCGGCCAATGTTTCTTCTCCGGGTTCCTCGGTCAGGCCACCCGAGTATTGCAGCCGGGTCTCCTCGTCGTAACCGGGAATGGCTTCGAGAGGCGAGGGCTCGACCACCGGTTCCTCCACCACATCCTCGCCGGCGATCTTGACCTGACGGTAAAACTCCATGCCGGTGCCGGCCGGAACCAGGCGTCCCATGATGACGTTTTCCTTGAGGCCGCGCAGATGATCCACCTTGCCGTTGATCGCGGCTTCGGTCAGCACGCGCGTAGTCTCCTGGAACGACGCCGCCGAAATGAACGAATCGGTCGAGAGCGATGCCTTGGTGATGCCCAGCAACACGGCTTTACCTTGCGCCGGCCGCTGACCCGCTTCCATCACGCGCTGATTCTCTCCCCTGAACTTGAACTTATCAACCACTTCTTCGGGCAGGAACTCCGTATCGCCGATGTCTTCAATCTTCACCCAGCGCATCATCTGCCGCACGATGACCTCCAGGTGCTTGTCATTGATGTTGACACCCTGCAGACGGTAGACCTCCTGGATTTCGTTCACCAGGTACTTCTGCAGCTCTTTCTCGCCCAGCACGTCCAGAATGTCGTGCGGATTGCGCGGGCCATCCATCAACGGCTCTCCGGCTTTCACGCGCTCGCCTTCCTGCACGTTAATGTGGACACCACGCGGAATCGAGTATTCACGCTGCTGGCCGTCGTCGCCAACCACGTAGATTTTGCGCTGCCCCTTAGTCACTTCACCGTACTTGACGGCGCCGTTGATTTCCGCGATTACGGCGGTTTCACGCGGCTTGCGGGCCTCGAACAATTCGACCACGCGCGGTAAGCCGCCTGTAATGTCCTTGGTCTTTGTGGTTTCGCGTGGGATCTTGGCCAGCACGTCGCCGGAATGCACATCTTCGCCGTCCCGGACCATCAGGTGCGCGTGCGTGGGCATCAGGTACTTCTTGGCTTCGCCGCGTCCCGTGGTTTCCGGACGGACAATCAGCATGGGCTGGCGCTTCTCATCCGGAGAATCCACTACCACCCACTGCGAAAGGCCGGTGACTTCGTCCACCTGCTCCTGCAGCGTGATTCCTTCCTGCAGGTCGCGGAAGTGAACCGGGCCGCTGATCTCGGTAAGGATCGAAAAAGTATACGGATCCCACTCGAGCAGGATCTGGTTGGCCTTGACCGCAGCGCCGTCTTCCACCGTGATCTTGGCGCCATAGACCACCTGGTACCGCTCTTTTTCGCGGCCCTTGTCGTCCACGATCGCCAACATGCCGTTGCGATTCATCGCGATCAGTTCACCGGCCTTGTTCCTGACAGTCTGGATGTTGATGAAGCGCGAGAAACCATCGGATTTGGCGTCCTGAGTCGACTGCTCGGAAATTCGCGTGGCCGTGCCGCCGATGTGGAACGTGCGCATGGTGAGCTGAGTGCCCGGCTCGCCGATGGATTGCGCCGCGATCACGCCTACAGCTTCACCGCGCTCCACCAGTCTTCCGGTCGCTAGGTTGCGGCCGTAGCATGCAACGCAAACGCCGCGCTTCGATTCGCAGGTCAGCACGGAGCGAATCTTCACTCGCTCGATACCGGCTGCCTGAATCAGCCCGGCCAGTTCTTCGGTGATTTCCTGGTTAACCGCGACAATCAGGCTGCCTTCGAAATCGCGCTGGTCTTCGAGCGCCACGCGGCCTACAATACGGTCTCGAAGAGGCTCGATGATTTCGCCCGATTCGATAATGGACTCGACAAAAATGCCTTCAGTCGTGCCGCAATCATTCTCGGCCACGATGACGTCTTGTGAGACGTCCACCAGACGGCGGGTGAGATAACCGGAGTCCGCCGTTTTCAAGGCGGTGTCAGCCAATCCCTTGCGCGCGCCGTGCGTCGAGATGAAGTACTGCAGTACGTTCAAACCTTCGCGGAAGTTCGCGGTAATCGGGGTCTCGATGATCTCGCCTGAGGGCTTGGCCATCAAGCCGCGCATACCGGAAAGCTGGCGAATCTGCTGTTTCGATCCGCGCGCGCCCGAGTCGGCCATGATGTAAATCGGGTTCAAGTAACGGCCGCTGCGGTCGTCTTCTTCCATGGCCTGGAACATTTCATCCGAGACGCGCTCAGTGACCTTCGACCAGATCTCAATGATCTTGTTGTACCGCTCACCGTGGGTGATGGCGCCATCCTGGTATTGATTCTCGACGGCCACCACTTCCTTTTCCGCGTCTCTGACCAGCGCGGCTTTGGACGATGGCACAATCATGTCGTCGACGCCGATCGAAATGCCGGCCCGCGTTGCGTACAGGAAGCCCAGGTCCTTGATTTCATCCAGCATCTGCACGGTAATCTGCAATCCGAACCTGAGGTAGCAATACTGCACCAATTGCCCCAGTCCCTTTTTCTTCAGCAGACCGTTGATGAACGGCATGTCTTCGGGTAGATGATCGTTCATGATCACGCGGCCCACCGTGGTCTCCATGTACTGTTTACTGAACTCGATGGGTGCGGTGTGCAGCACGTTCTGGTTGTCGAATGCGTGCACCAGGTCGATGACCTTGCCGGTATAGCGCAGCTTGACGGGCGTGAGTGTTTCCACCTCGCCCATCTCGAGTGCGATCAGCACGTCTTCGGTCGACGCGAAGGTGCGGCCTTCACCCTTGGTCTTGGGCCTCGCCTTGGTGAGGTAGTACACACCGAGCACCATATCCTGCGTCGGCACCGCAATGGGCGAACCGTGAGCAGGCGACAAAATATTATTCGACGCCAGCATCAACGTCGACGCTTCGATCTGGGCTTCCGGGGACAACGGGATGTGGACGGCCATCTGGTCGCCGTCGAAGTCGGCGTTGAATGCCGTGCAGACTAGCGGATGGATCTTGATGGCCTTGCCTTCGACCAGCACCGGTTCGAATGCCTGGATGCCAAGCCGATGCAGTGTAGGAGCGCGATTCAGCAGAATGGGATGATCTTTAATGACTTCTTCCAGAATGTCCCATACCACCGGATCCTGCTGTTCCACCAGTTCCTTGGCTTGCTTGATGGTGGTACAGTGTCCGCGCTGCTCGAGACGATGGTAAATGAACGGCTTAAATAACTCGAGCGCCATCTTCTTCGGCAAACCGCATTGGTTCAGCTTCAGTTCAGGACCCACCACGATGACGGAGCGGCCGGAGTAGTCGACGCGCTTGCCCAGCAGGTTCTGGCGGAAGCGGCCCTGTTTGCCTTTGAGTGTGTCGGAAAGCGATTTCAGCGGGCGATTGTTGGCGCCACGCAGGACACGGCCGCGGCGTCCGTTGTCGAACAGCGCATCCACGGCTTCCTGCAGCATGCGCTTTTCATTGCGGACGATTACATCGGGCGCGTGCAGCTCGATCAGCTTCTTCAGCCGGTTATTGCGATTGATGACCCGGCGATAGAGATCGTTCAGGTCCGAGGTGGCGAAGCGGCCGCCATCGAGCGGCACCAGAGGACGCAGTTCCGGCGGAATCACAGGAATGACGTCGAGAATCATCCACTCCGGCTTGTTCCCGGATTTGCGGAACGACTCGACAACCCGCAGGCGCTTGGCGTACTTCAGCTTCTTCTGCTGCGAAGCCTCGGTCTTCATGCGCTCGCGAATTTCTTCGCTCAACTGCTCGACGTCGACTTTCTTGAGCAGCTCCTTGATTCCCTCGGCGCCCATCATGGCGATGAACTTGCCAGGGAATTCCTGGTCGAGCTGACGCTTGCGCTCGTCGCTGATCACCTCGCCTTGGGAGAGACCAGGCACCTCGCCCGGCTCCACTATGACGAAGGCTTCAAAATATAGAACCCGCTCGAGCTCGCGCAGTGTAATGTCCAAAAGGTGTCCGATACGGCTCGGCAAACCTTTAAAAAACCAGACATGCGAGCACGGGCTGGCCAGCTCTATGTGGCCCAGCCGTTCGCGCCGCACCCGTGAAAGTGTGACTTCAACGCCGCACTTATCGCAGATGACGCCGCGGTGCTTCATGCGCTTGTACTTTCCGCACAAGCACTCCCAATCCGTTACCGGGCCGAAGATCCGGGCGCAAAACAGGCCGTCCCGCTCCGGCTTGAACGTACGGTAATTGATGGTTTCCGGCTTGGTTACTTCTCCATGTGACCAACTGCGGATCTTTTCCGGTGATGCAAGACTGATGCGAATGGAGTCGAAGTCCGCAATCAAATTGGCTCTATCGTACGGAGAGGATCTCAAAATAGCCTCCAAAGTCTGAATACATTTTCAAAACTTTTTCAACGCCGGGCCGCCGACGTCAGAATTCCGGCGCCTCGCGTTGAAGCCACTAGTCCGCCGCCAGCGCGGTGTCGATCTCCACCTCGCGCGGCTTCTTCATCAACTCCACATCCAGACACAACGATTGCAACTCGCGAATCAGCACGTTGAACGATTCAGGCACACCGGGCTCGATGGCCGCCTCGCCCTTGACGATGGCCTCGTAAATCTTGGCGCGGCCATAAACGTCGTCGGACTTCGCTGTCAGCAGTTCCTGCAGGATGTACGCGGCGCCATAAGCTTCGAGGGCCCACACTTCCATCTCGCCGAATCGCTGTCCGCCGAACTGGGCCTTGCCGCCGAGCGGCTGCTGCGTAATTAAGGAGTACGGTCCTATGGAGCGCGCATGAATCTTGTCGTCCACCAGGTGCGAGAGCTTCAGCATGTAGATGTAGCCCACCGTGACCGGCTGCTCGAAAGGTATGCCGGTCATGCCGTCGCACAATTGCGTTTTGCCCGAGTTCGGCAGTTTGGCATCGGTCAATTGCCGCTTGATCTCGCGTTCGGTCGCGCCGTCGAACACCGGCGTTGCGAAATAGAGGCCCAGCGCACGTGCCGCCCAACCCAGGTGCGTCTCGAGAATCTGCCCCACGTTCATGCGCGATGGCACGCCCAGCGGATTGAGCACGATTTCCACCGGCGTTCCGTCCGGCAGATACGGCATGTCCTCATCCGGAAGAATGCGCGCGATCACGCCCTTGTTTCCGTGGCGGCCGGCCATCTTGTCGCCTACCGAGAGTTTGCGCTTCATGGCGATGTAAACCTTCACCAGCTTGATGACTCCAGGCGGCAGTTCATCACCTTTGCGCAGCTTCCCGATTTTCTCGTCGGTGATCTTTTCCAGCACCGCGATCTGGCGGGAGGTCATTTCCTCGATTTCGTCGATCTGTTCGTTCAGATGCGCGTCTTTTTCCTTTAAGCGCATACGCTTCAGGTCTCGTGCCCGGAGTTTTTCCACCAGGTCGCGGGTGATCGGAGTGCCCTTGGCCACCAGGCGCTTGTTGGTTTTTTCGTCATGCAGGTCGGCCAGCAGTTCCTTACCCTCGAGGATCACACCCAGACGCTTGGCGCGCTCGTCAGTCAGAATGCGGATTTCATCCTGCAGGTTGCGCTGCAGCCGCTGGATTTGTGAATCCTCAATGGCTTTGGCCCGTTCGTCTTTCTCCTGGCCCTTGCGCGAGAAGATCTTGCAATCCACCACCGTGCCTTCAATGCCGGGCGGGCAGTAGAGCGAAGCATCTTTCACGTCGCCGGCCTTCTCGCCAAAGATCGCTCGCAACAGCTTCTCTTCGGGCGTGAGCTGCGTCTCGCCCTTGGGCGTCACTTTGCCCACCAGGATGTCGCCGGGTTTCACGGTGGCGCCGATGCGTATGACGCCGCTCTCATCCAGGTTGCGGAGAAATGAATCAGCGATGTTCGGGATGTCGCGCGTAATTTCTTCGGGTCCGAGCTTGGTGTCGCGAGCTTCAATTTCGAACTCTTCGATGTGAATCGAGGTGTAGTAGTCCTCTTTGACCAGCTTCTCGCTGACCAGGATGGCATCCTCGAAGTTGTAGCCGCGCCAGGGCATAAAGGCCACAAGCACGTTGCGGCCAAGAGCCAGTTCACCTTTGTCGGTGCAGGGACCGTCCGCCAGAACCTGGGATTTCCCCACGCGCTGGCCTATGTGGACAATCGGCTTCTGATTGATGCAGGTGTTCTGGTTTGAGCGCTTGAACTTCGTGAGCTGGTAGATGTCCGCGCCCACTTCGCGCGAGAGCTGGCCCTCATGCGAGCTGCCTTCCACGCGCACGATAATGCGCTCGGAGTCGACCGAATCCACAACTCCCGGCCGTCTGCACAGCACCACCGCACCCGAGTCACGCGCCGTCACATGCTCCATACCGGTCCCTACATACGGAGCTTCGGCTCGCAACAGGGGAACGGCCTGGCGTTGCATATTCGATCCCATCAGCGCACGGTTGGCGTCGTCGTTCTCGAGGAACGGAATCAGACTCGCCGCCACCGACACAAGCTGTTTCGGGCTGACGTCAATGTACTGGATCTCTTCACGCGGCTTCAGCACGAAGTTGCCGGCCTGACGCGCATTGCACAATTCGGGCACGATGCGGCCCTTCTCGTCCAGCTCCACGTTGGCCTGCGCGATGATGTACTTGTCTTCTTCCCAGGCCGACAGATACTCGCAGTGCGCCTCGTATTCGGCCGTCTGCTTTTTCGAAGCCAGGTCGCGGTTGGCTTTTTCGACTTCAGACCGCCTGACGATGTCGCCCACTTTGTACGGAGTGTCGCCGGGATTCAGGATTCTGACCTCGTCGATCACCACGCCCTTCATCACCTTGCGGTAAGGGCTCTCGATGAAGCCGAACTCGTTGATGCGCGCAAAACAGGAAAGTGACGAAATCAGGCCGATGTTCGGGCCTTCCGGCGTTTCAATGGGACAGATGCGGCCGTAATGCGTGGGGTGCACGTCACGCACTTCGAACCCCGCGCGCTCTCGGGATAGACCTCCCGGACCCAGCGCCGACAGACGCCGCTTATGGGTGATTTCCGAAAGCGGGTTGGTCTGATCCATGAACTGCGAGAGCTGGCTCGAGCCGAAGAACTCGCGGATAGCGGCCATTACCGGCTTGGCGTTCACCAAGTCGTGCGGCATCGCCGTCGACATCTCCTGGTAAACCGACATCTTTTCTTTAATCGCGCGCTCCATGCGCACCAGACCAATGCGGAACTGGTTTTCGAGCAGTTCGCCCACCGCGCGCACGCGCCGATTCCCCAGGTGATCGATATCATCCACCGCTCCGAGGCCCCTGCGCAGTTTCAGCAGGTAACGGATGGTGGCGTAAAAGTCGTCGGGATCCAGCGTGCGCTTGTCGAGCGGCGTCGCGTCAGCACGATCGAACAGCTTGATGTTGAACTTCATGCGGCCCACGCGCGAAAAATCATACTTGCGCGGGTCAAAAAACATTCCTTGAAACAGTTGCGTGGCTGTGTCGAGCGTGGGCGGATCGCCGGGACGCAGCTTGCGGTAGATCTCGATCAACGCCTCATTCTGCGTCTTCACGGGATCCTTACGCAGCGTGGCCGAGATCACATTGCCCACTTCGTCGCGTTCGGGGAAGAAAAATTCGAAGCTCTCGATGCCGGCGTCGATCATCCGGCTCATGGCGGTTGTGGTCAGTTCCTGGTTGGCGTCAATGATCACTTCGCCGGTGGACATGTCCACTACGTCGGCGGCCACGTAAGCGTTTTCGAGATCGTTCGGCGCCACTTCGACCTGCTGGATGCGCGCCTTCTGGATTTCCTTCATCAGCGAAGCAGTGATTTTCTTGCCCTGGCCCACGATGGTTTCGCCGCCTTTGGCGATCGCGTGCGAAAGTTTGAGCCCGATGAGGCCGTCGTCAACCACCCAGAACAGCTTCTTGTCCTTGAGGTTGATCTTGTTCACGCGGTAGAACGTGCGCAAAATCTGCTCGTCGGTCTTCAGACCGAGCGCGCGCAGGAACACTGATCCGTAGAATTTCCGCTTACGGTCGATGCGAACGTACAGCAGGCTCTTGTTATCGTATTCAAACTCGACCCAGCTTCCGCGGTACGGGATGATTTTGCCGAGAAAGTAGCCTTGCGCCGGAACGCGCTCGAAAAAGACGCCGGGCGAGCGGTGTAACTGCGAAACGATCACGCGTTCGGTGCCGTTGATGATGAACGTGCCGTTCTCCGTCATCAACGGAATTTCGCCGAAGAATACCTCCTGCTCTTTGATATCGCGAACGCTTTTCTGCCCGGTCTCGGGATCCTTCGCGTAAACCGTGAGCCGGATGGTGACTTTGAGCGGGGCGGCGTAGGTCATACCGCGCTCCTGGCACTCCACCATGTCGTATTTCAACTGCAGACCGACGGGGTCGCCGCACTTATTGCAGAACGTGACCACGTTCTTGTTGAACGTGCCGCAGTGCTGGCAGAGCACATCGCCCGCATGAAACGGGTCGGTGCGGATGGTCGCGCCGCAACTGGGATTGCGGCATGTGGAACGCAGATGGTGCAGCCCTTTCAGGTTTCCGCACTTGCACTCCCAGTTGCCGATGGAATAATCGACAAACTCTAGTTGGCTGACGCCACGAAAGTCAGAAATCGGAAAAACGGAATTGAATACAGCTTGCAGACCCGTGTCCTCTCGCTCATTCGGCAACAGGTCCATCTGCAAGAAGCGTTCGTAGGATTTCTTCTGAACCTCGATCAGGTTCGGAATCGGAATCGACGTCTTGATCTTAGAAAAATCCACTCGGTCGGGGGCCGCGCCATTAGGCTGAATATTCATTTTCTGCTCCTGAGGACCGGATAGCTATACACAGGCACTCGAGTTAAGAACCCAAAAATTAAAGAGCCGGACGGAGCGCTCCGCCGGCCAACGAGATTACGTGAAGCACGCGTAGGGATGAAACTCTATCCGAAAAAAAACCGGCTGGCTGATCGACATCAGCCGGGCCGGAAGCTGGAACGGGAGAAAAGGAATGACGGGAAGCGGACTCGAGCGCCAGGTTCGCAAGGAGGTCGTGCGGAGGCACAGCGACCCTCTTAGCAGTACATTGCCCACTGCAATCAAAATGCCAGATATTCCGATTCGCCGTCACCAATCCGGGGTTGAGTCCGGTTGAAACTTGAGCCCGAAAGGAAAGTATATCAAAACCTTATACTTGCCGTCAAATGGGAGTCCAGGAAGCGCCAGGAAGCGGGATTTTGAGAGCCGGCATACTCGAATGCCGCCGGTGCGGCGTGAAACTAAATAACCCAGAACCCAGTTCCTGGATCCACGTTTCTACTTCACTTCGACGGTCGCCCCAGCATCCACGAACTTCTTCTTAATCGCCTCTGCTTCGTCCTTGCCGACGCCCTCTTTGACCGGCTTGGGAGCGCTATCCACCAGATCTTTGGCCTCTTTGAGACCCAGACTGGTGACTTCGCGAACGACCTTGATCACGTTAATCTTATTGGCACCGGCCGCCTGGAGGACCACTGAAAACTCGGTTTTCTCCTCAGGCGCCGCAGCCGCCCCAGCGCCTGCTCCGCCACCCGCCATCATCATCGGCGCGGCCGCGGCCGCCGAGACTCCCAGCTTCTCCTCAAGCATCTTGACCAACTGGGAGGCCTCGAGTAGCGTCAGGCCCTGAATTTGATCTGCAATTGCGTTGATATCCGCCATTTCAAAAAGACTCCTTGATTTCTCGCGAGACGAGAATCAGAAATCAGCGCAGTACGCGGCATTCTGATCCCCGGCTCCTGACTCTTCCTAAGTAAACTTGTTTTCCTTTACAGCCTGATCGATTACCACCGCGAGATTCCGTCCCACGGCATTAACCGCGGTAACCAGCCGTTGCGCCGGAGCGTTGATCAGGAACAGCAGCTTCGCAAAGATTTCGTCCTTCGACGGCATCGACGCCAGATCGCCGATCGACTTGACATCGATGACGCGGCCTTCCACCAGGCCGGCCTTGAAAGTAAACGTCGGGTTGGCCTTGGCGTAGGCCGTGAGCGCTTTCGCCAGCGCCACCGGGTCTCCGGTAGTGTAGGCCAGCGAAGTCATGCCCTTCAAACCCTTCAACACTTCCTGCGCCGCCGTGCCTTCTGCGGCTTTCTCCGCCAGATTATTCTTGATCACTCGGTACTTCCCGCCCGAGCCGCGAACGGTCTTGCGGAGTTCGAAATCCTGGTCGACACGCAGCTTCTCAAACCCGGTCACGAAAAGATTCTTGGCCGCCTCAAGATCTTTGCGCAGCGCGTCGACATCTTTCTTTTTGTCTTCCTTTTTCTTCATGTTGGTTTCCTCAGGATCAGCCCGCCGCCTTGGCGCTTAACTCGGTGAGATCGAGCGAGATTCCCGGGCTCATAGTGGAGCACAGTGTCGCGCTCTTGACGTACTTGCCTTTGGCCGCCGCCGGCTTGGCCTTCAAGACCGCCGAGATCAGCACCGACGCGTTTTCGACGAGTTTCTCTGACGCGAAACTGGTCTTGCCTACCGGCGCGTGTATGATTCCGGTCTTGTCCACACGAAATTCGACCTTGCCGGCCTTCACCTCTTTGACCGCGCGCGCCACGTCCATGGTGACTGTGCCGGTCTTGGGGTTGGGCATCAGCCCGCGGGGGCCGAGAACCTTGCCGAGCTTGCCGACCGACCGCATCATATCGGGTGTGGCTATGACGGCGTCGAAACCGGTCCAGCCTTCCGACTGAATTTTGTTGACCATGTCGTCGCCACCCACAAAATCCGCTCCGGCTTCTTCGGCTTCCTTCTGCTTATCGCCGCCGGCGATCACCAGCACCTTCTTTGATTTGCCAAGCCCGTTGGGCATGACCACCGTGCCGCGCACCATCTGATCGGCGTGCTTGGGATCGACGCCCAGCCTCAGATGAACCTCCACGGTTTCGTCAAACTTTGCGTACTTGATCTTCTGCAGAAGCGGAACGGCCTGCTCGATGGGATACGGATGCTGCTCCACCTGTTTTGCCGCAGCTTGATAATGTTTGCCTGGTTTACGTGCCATATATCCTCATTATTGGTGCGAACGGCCTGATTGGTGCGAACGGCCTGCCTACAGCCGGAGGCCTCCCACTGAGTCAAAAGTTGGGACTTTTGTCACGATAACATACCGGTCAAGAGCAAGTCCATCGAGTGAGCCGCTCCGCTTTTGAAGACGCCGGCGTCAAGGCCAAGGCGACCTGTCGGGATCCGATCCGCGTATAATCGACGGGTGTTCAACCTCACTCGCCGCGATCTCGGAAAATCACTCGTCACAGGCGCCGCCGCTGCCGCCACCTTGCCGGGCGCCATTGAACGGCCGCTTGGTTTTCAGCTTTATACCGTTCGAAATCTGATTCCCGCCCATGCCCGCGAAACGCTGCAAAGCCTCTCGCAGATTGGTTATCGTGAAGCCGAGCTGCTGCCGGATTCGAACGATGTCACCTTGCCGTTGTGCAAGGAGTTTGGCATCAATCCGGTGAGCGGGCACTTCCTGACGCCGCTGGTCACAGGCAATTTTGAGCCGTGGAAAGCTGTTTTCCCGCAGGGCCTCCCGGAGGGGATGTCGTGGCAAAAAGCAGTCGATGACGCTGCTCGAGCCGGTTTCCGATTCATGGTCATTCCGTATCTGATGCCGGGCGAGCGCGGTCCGCTCGACCAGTTTCGCCGTTATGCCGACCAGTTCAAACCAAAGCCGGCGAACCGGTCCGAAAAGCCGGGATGCAGCTCTGTTACCACAACCACTCCTTCGAGTTCGGTCCCAAAGAAGGATCACGGCCCATCGATATCTTCGTCGAGCGTTTCGATCCAAACCTGGTGAAATTCGAAATGGACATTTTCTGGGTGAGCGTGGCGGGCGAGGATCCGGTAACGCTGCTCGGGAAATGGAAAGGCCGCGTCGCGTTGATCCATCTCAAGGACAAAGCTCCTGGCTTGAAGACGCACTACAAAGAGAACCTCTCGCCCAATGCCTTCCGCGAGGTTGGTCTGGGCATACTGGATTTTGCCAGGATCATGCCGGCGGCGCGCGACGCCGGCGTTCAACACTTTTTCGTGGAGCAGGACCAGGTGGCCGAAGATCCCGTGGAGAGCTTGCGGCAGAGCTTTCGCTCCATGGAGAGGCTCAAATTCTAGATCGGTGATCCGGACGAACGATCTGCCATAATCGTACGAACGATGCTGCACCGCGTCCAAGCTCCGTGAGGAACATTTAAGGCATTCTTGATCAGGTGATCGAGACCGGAACAGCGGTCGAGGTCTCGCGCAAAGGCAAAGTGCTGAAAATGGTTCCGGAAACGCCTGCTCCGAAGCTCGCGCGTCTAAAAAAGCGAAAAGCCTATAAAGGCGATCCCGATGAATGCTGGGCATGGAGTGGCTGAAGGAGTGGAGCGAGTTGAAAAGATCTTCCAGAATAGGCACGTCGCTAGCGTCGCTCACGCCAGGGCCAGTGATGCGCCCTTGATTACCAAGGACGAAACCATCCGCCGCCACTACCGCAGAACCGTCTGGTAGACCACACCGCGACAGCAGCGTTAACTAACGCAACTCCCCGATTTTATGTAGTTTCATCAAGTTCGTTGTGCCGGCACGGCCGATGGGCTGGCCTGCGACAAACACGACCGCATCGCCCGGCCGCAGGTAGCCCCGGTCGATCAATAAGCGGTCCATCTGCTGCATCATTTCGTCGGTAGAGCCGACTTGCGGCGCAAACACCGGAAAAACGCCATAACACACGAGTAACTGCCGTGCGACCACCTCATTGGGAGTCATGGCGTAAATGCACACCGGTGGACGGTAACGCGATATCAGCCTTGCGCTCGAACCGCTCGACGTGAATACCACAATGGCGCTCACACGCGCTGCGCGAGCAGCGTGATAAGTGGCGTCTGCGACGATTTCAGCATGCGTCGGATCGTTGCTGGGCGGAAGTTCCTGAAAGCCGTGCTTGTTGATGGACCGCTCCGCTTCGGTCGCAATGCGCGCCATGTATCTGGCGGCTTGAGCCGGGAATCGTCCGGTCGAAGTCTCGGCCGACAACATTACGGCATCGGTTCCGTCGTAAATCGCGTTTGCGACATCGCTCACTTCGGCACGGGTGGGCGTCGAATGCTCAATCATGGACTCGAGCATCTGCGTCGCAGTGATCACGCATTTACCCCGCCTCCTGGCTCGCCGGATGATGGACTTCTGAATTGGCGGCACACGCTCGAGCTCCATTTCAACTCCCAAATCGCCCCGCGCCACCATCACCCCGTCGGCTTCATCCAGGATCTCTTCAATGTGATCCCATGCCTCGGGTTTCTCGATTTTGGCGATGATGCGCGCGGGCCGGTTGCCGACTCGCTCCCGCAATTGCGCTACATCCGCCGACGTCCGCACGAAGGAGAGCGCCACCAGGTCGATATCCGCCGCCAATCCGAATTCCAAATCAGCTATGTCTTTTTCGGTGAGTGATGGCGTGCTGACGCGCACTCCAGGCAAATTGATTCCCTTGTTGCTGCCGATGCGCCCCCCCGAGATCACCTTGAGCCGCACGGACACTCCATCGCTCTCGAGTGCTCGAAGTTCCACGGTGCCATCCGCCAGCAGAACCTGATCTCCGGCTTTCACGTCGCAAGCGAAATCCCGATAAGTCGTCGAAGCACGCTGGCAGTTGCCGATTGTGGGCTCGGTGGTGATGACAAACTCCCCGCCCGTTTCGAGCATGCAACCTTCAATTTCTAGCCGCCCCAACCTGATTTTCGGCCCCTGAAGATCCAGCAGCAGCGCGGCAGACTTTCCCATCTCGGCCGCCATGCTCCGGACCAGACGAATGGATTCGGCATGCTGTTGCTGCGTGCCGTGGGATGCGTTCAGTCTGAACACGCATACGCCGGTCTTAAACATTTGACTCAAGACCTCGGCTGAGCTGCTCGCGGGCCCCAGAGTCGCGACAATTTTTGTATTCGGCATTGTGATGACCGCTTGAATTCACATCCGCCGCTGGACAGGTTACTATGTCCATTCTGACATCATGCCGCTCTATCAAGTGGTCGTGTTGGCCATCATTCAGGGCATCACCGAGTTTCTTCCCATCAGCAGCACCGCGCACCTGGCCCTTGCGCCCTGGCTTCTCGGCTGGTCTGACCCCGGACTCACGTTCGATATCGCCTTGCATCTGGGCACCCTGATCGCGGTCGTGGGTTATTTCTTTCGAACTTGGGTGCAACTCGTCGCGCATGGATTCGGGATCGATTACGGCAACGATCCTCTGCTCCAGCGAAATCGGGCACTATTGTGGCTGCTGGCCATCGGCACAATTCCAGTCGGCGTGTGCGGATACCTTTTCGGCAAGCAGGCTGAAACTACCTGGCGCAGCCCTTTTGTTATCGGCACGATGCTGATTGTGGTCGGAGTCCTGATGTGGGTGAGCGAGCGTGTGGGAACGCGCGCCAAGAATATGAACCAGGTCACGCTGGCTGATTCACTGGTGATCGGCGCGGCACAGGCGCTGGCTATTGTGCCCGGCACTTCGCGCAGCGGCATTACCATTACCGCCGGCTTGTTCCGCAATTTAGATCGCGTGACAGCCGCCCGTTTTTCATTTCTTCTGGCTACCCCAGCCATCGCCGGCGCGGCGGCCAAAGCGGTCCATGACCTGATCAAGCACGGTGGCCTGCCCGCCGATATGCATGCGGCATTCGTGCTGGGCATTGTCCTCAGCGGCGTCACGGGCCTAGCGGTCATTGCGTTCATCCTCCGATTTTTGCAGCGCCACGGCCTGTACTTCTTCATTTACTATCGGATCGTTTTTGGCATAATAGTGATTGCTCTGGCTGCTTCCCGCCCGCCAGCGGGATGAAGCTCTTATCGCCCACTCAATCCAAGCGCCTCAATGAGGTGACAGGATTTCTGTTTCTGGCCTTTGGGTTGCTCCTGCTGTTCAGCCTCGCCTCGTATCGCATTTACGATCCCTCCTGGAACACCGCAACCGGAAGTCTGCGGCCCCAGAACCTGGCTGGTTATGTCGGCTCGTATCTCGCCGACTTCCTGTTGCAGGCTTTCGGTCTGTCCGCCTTTCTTCTGCCTGTCTCGTCGTTCGTACTGGGATGGAAATGGATCCGTTCCGAGGCTGTCGATTCACCCAGCGTGAAGCTGGCCGGATTTCTGCTGCTCGGATTCAGCTTGTGCGCGGCGCTCACTGAAGGGCCCGTCTTGCGTTTCTTCGGACTACCCGCCGGCGGGCTCCTGGGAATGCTGCTGGCCCGCTCGCTGGTCTCGGCATTGAATCAAGCGGGTGCGGTTCTACTCACCATCACCTGCCTGGTGGTGTCCCTCTACCTGGTTTCGACATTCACTCTATCGAAGTTGAACGATTGGTTTTCGGAGCCGCTCGAATGGCTTCGCGGCATTGCTGCGCGAATCGCAGATTGGTGGGAAGAGCGCTGGCACAGACATAAAGAAAAGGTCGCGGTCAAAGCCAGGAGCAAAGCGGAAGCACGTACTTCGAAGAAAGCGGCCGCTCAGCCGTTCAAGGACAAACCACCGATTTTCTCGGCGCGCGAGCGTTCCCCCGTGCGGGCGCCGGCTTTGCCACCCGAAATCAATGAAATCCCGATTTGTCCTCTGGACGGTTCCGAGCAACCGCAAACGCTGTCCGCGGCATTCGACGCGACACGGCCCACTGCACGCCGTCAGAACTCAGAGCCGCGACACACTACCTTCCACCTACCTTCGACGGAACTGCTCAATGAACCGCCAGGCCGCACTTCCTATGACGAACACGAGTTGAAGGAAATCGCCGCACGCGTGAAATCCAAGTTCGAGGAGTTCAACGTCCTCGGCTCGGTGGTTCAAATCAATCCCGGACCGGTTGTCACCACTTTCGAGTTCAAGCCCGAAGCCGGCATCAAGTACAGCCGCATCACCACGCTGAGCGAAGATCTCTGTTTGGGATTACAGGCCGAATCCATCCTGATCGAGCGCATTCCCGGAAAACCGACGGTTGGCATCGAGGTCCCCAATTCGCGGCGCGAACTCATCAGCCTGCGCGAGATTCTGGAATCGGAGGAATTCAGCGCCTCTCCGTCGCACTTGACCATTTCATTGGGTAAGGAAATCAACGGCCGCATCAAAGTCGCCGCGCTCGATACCATGCCGCATCTCTTAATCGCGGGCTCGACCGGATCGGGTAAGAGCGTCATGATTAACTCGTTGATCATGTCCGTCCTCTATAAGTCGACTCCCGACGATGTCCGCATGATCCTGGTGGATCCCAAACGTCTCGAGCTGGGTCTTTACGAGGGCGTCCCGCATCTGCTTACGCCCGTGATCACCGATCCGAGAAAGGCGACCAACGCGCTCCGGAACGCGGTGCTCGAGATGGAGCGCCGGCTTCGCGTGCTGGCCGAACAGGGCGTACGGAATATCGAGCAGTTCAACAAAAAACTCCGCAAACTCGAGCAGCAGCCCCGCAACCTATTTGACGACGACGCGCCCGCGGAGGAATTGAAGTCGCTGCCGCACATCCTGATTCTGATCGATGAATTGGCCGACCTCATGATGATCGAAGGCCGCAATGTCGAGGAATCCGTCACACGCCTGGCGCAAATGGCACGCGCCGTGGGCATGCACTTGGTATTGGCGACGCAACGCCCCAGCGTGGATGTCATCACCGGTCTCATCAAAGCCAACTTCCCCGCCCGCATCAGTTTCCGCGTGGCTACACGCGTTGACTCTCGCACCATTCTCGACGTGATGGGCGCCGAGCATCTGCTGGGCAAAGGCGACATGCTGTTTCTGCCGCCCGGCTCATCCCGGCTCACCCGCGTTCACGGCGCGTACGTCACGGAAAATGAGATCAACCGCGTGGTGGATTTCTGGAAGCAACAGGCCGCACCCGAGTACAACGAGGAACTGCTGCTCGCGCCGCCGGCGGATGACGACGCAGAGATCGAGGGCACCGTCGGCTCGGGCGAGCAAGACCTGCTCTACGATGATGCCTTGCGCGTAGTCCTCGAAATGGGCAAAGCTTCCACTTCAACCCTTCAACGCCGGCTGCGTCTCGGTTACGGCAGGGCTGCGCGAATTCTGGACATGATGTACCGCGATGGCATCATCGGACCACCCGACGGCAGCAAGCCGCGCGAAGTATTAAAACGGCCGGACTGGTTGACCGAAGTCGGAGACCGCGTGCGGTAATCGTACCGGCGTCAAGTACCAGCGCCTTTTCGGCTCGATCCTCCGGCCGCTTCCATTCGCTAGTGCGACCGTCCCCGGGGCCCGCGCGAGTCGTATAATCAGCCGATATCCGGGGAGGCTAACTTGCTGTTAGCCTATCTCTATGTGATTCGCGTGCCGCTCATCTGTGGCCTTGTCGTCGCCTTCATGCGTTACACCGCATTGAAAGACACTGGGTCTGGAACCGAGTTACTGGCTGGCGTTTTCGATGTGAGTCCGCTTGGTGCCATCCTCATCGGTCTCTGCATGGCTTGGTTCACCGCGGCTTGTGTAGTCAGCGCCGACCTGACGCTCCACTATGCGCACGATCGTTTCGACCTCCCGAAAACACCAACCTGGATGACGGCTAAAGCCTCCGATACCTGGCTCTGGTTAAAGCGTCATGAGCGGCTCAAGAAGTGCTGGACCTACTTAGTAGACGACCTCAGCAGCCAGGCACCATGCTCATCGGCGTTTACTTGACGCTCTCGTTTTGGCTGTTGCAGGGCTTGTTTCTCAAATCGTCGAGCGCCGCGGGCGTGATGGCCGAAGGCAGTTACCTGATTGGTTACTTGCTCATGTGGGTCCTGCTCAGAGGCTGGGGAACCAAAAAGGGAATACTGTTTCAACCTCCAAAATCAATCTGCGATATCATCTGCCGGCTTGCGCAATGGACCCCACATGGCTACTCTTTGACCGCAGAGAACATAGCCAGCAAGGACATGCCTGTCTCGTTCATCTTCTATTTTTCCCTGTTTCTGTCCGGGACCTTAGTTCCATTCCAGCTCTCGCTTGCGTCATCCTTCTGATTACGTTTCTTTGCTGGATTCTCAGTGGGCTCAATTTTCTTGTTGACCGTTTTCGCATCCCAGTCCTCGCCTTGGCCGCCGCGGTGTTCGCCTACACCGGCGCTTGGCCGGAAGCGGACCACACCTTCGACACATTCAGCCCCTCGATCCAACTATCCTCACCCGCTCAGATAGTCTCCACCAGACCTGGGCGATTCATCGCGGTTGCCGCGAGCGGCGGCGGCATTCACGCTGCCGGCTGGACCACCAGGGTAATCGAGGGTCTCTATCAGGAACTACCCGTCGAACTCCGAGCGCCTTTCGCGAAGAGCATTGGCGTAATCAGTGCGGTGTCCGGCGGTAGCGGCGGCTCGCTATATGTACTCAACGCCCACCGCATCGATGACTTCCGTGTAGGGCGTTTCACCAATGAACAAGTCAATCGGTACCTGTTCCAGCCCTCTGTAGAATCGACCCTCGACACAATGGTTCAAAAGCTCGTTTTCGAAGACTGGTGGCGCATACTTATGCCGGTCTGCAAATTTCGACCGACCGCGGGCGTGCCCCCGAGGAAGCCTGGCGCGCGGCTGTAAAGGACGATGTCGACAGTCGCGAATGGCTCGGCAAACCACTAGGCGAGTGGGCCGCACTCGCCGGCTCCGGGACCGCACCAGCAGCACTCTTCAACTCGACCGGGGTCGATACGGGCGAACGGGCCGTCCTTGCGACAGTAGGCTTCGATAAACCAAGATCCGGCCGCAGACTCTTACGCAAACTATACGGCACACCGGTTGATACCTCGCTCGTCACCGCAGCTCGGCTGTCAGCAACTTTCCCGGTCGTCAGTCCATCGGCCCGCGTGGCGGGTGTCTGGCCCAAGCGCTATCACTTCGTCGACGGCGGCTACTACGATAATTACGGCGTGGCGACTCTGGTCGAGTGGCTCGAGGATGTATCCCACGCCCAATCCGTCCAACCTGAAATCCTGCTGCTCCAGATCCGCGATTCGCCCGAAAACGGTCCACCCCGCCCCGCCGAGGGCCAAGCTGGCTTTCTCAGCCAGATGCTCGCGCCGTTCTTTACCATCTTTCGATTCCGTGATGCTGGCCAGATCGCGCACGGCAACCTCGAATACTGCTCTCGGCAGTCACTGGAAACCGCGTCCGGCGTGCTCCTTTCGCCTGGCCTTACAACTCCTCGCCGCTGAGCTGGCATCTCACTGCAGCCGACAAACAAGGTCTCTGTAATGCATTCGAAGTTCTTCAAATGACCCGATCCAAGCGCCTGGTCTGCGACTTCCTGGCGGGAAATGATCTGGCGCTCCACGACAAGTGCGCCACACGATTTGAGGTGCGCCTGAAGTGAACTGGAAACTGCTGTTCTGGCTGACCGCTCTCACGCTTCTGTTGAGCGTTGCCTCACTCTGGTTCGAGCCGTCGAACGATTTCGCGCTGCCGAGCGACTTCACTCACCCGCGTATTGCCGCCGCCTTCGTGCGCAATGCCGCCGAGATTCGTTCAATATACGGTTGGGGTGAAGACTGGCGCGGCGAATTCGCGTCGCAACTGCGCGCCGATAAACTGATTTTGTCGTCACTTCTGTTTAGTTGCCTCGCGAACTGCGCCTCGATTCGGGCATTAATGTTCATCGCCGCTCTCGCCGGATTCGCTCAGAACTACGGCTTGTGGGAAGCAACAGTCAATCCAGGGTATCCCGCTCCGATGATGCTCTATCCAGCGCTCGTTCGATTCGGGCTTCTCGGCCTGACATGGATCGTGCTCGGGCACAAGTTCTTACTGTCCGATCCGCAGCGAAATCCGTGGCGAAAGATGCGTATTCTGGGTCTGGCTGTAATTGGTATGGCAGCGGTCCTGAATTTCAAAGGCGGCCCTGTCTGGCATTGGAGTGCGTTTCTCTTGCCCGTCACATATGTCGCTGTCAGCCTCTGGGGCGTCCTCCGGCTTCGCCACATAAACCAGGCGTCTGACGCCCTCGAAGCCGGCGCGGGTTTGGGCTCCCTCAACGCCGGCGTGATCGTCGCGTTTGCTGTCCTGTTCGCCAACAGCCGGGTCGAGATGGCGTTTACGCCTCTCCTGGTGGCGATCAGCTTTCAGTTGGCATTATTGAATATCCAGCAAGCGCACGAATTACCGAAAGCCGAGGTGCCGCAATCCAGATCGAAGGACACGGAGTCCTGAAGAATGCCATCCAAGACACCCGCCCCGCCTCGTATTCCGGTTCGAAGCCGGTTTGGTCGACGTCAAGTATGTCCGGGACCGCTGCGAGGCGGCTGAGTTAGACAAGGTATTCAAGCGCTGGAGGCGATCCGTTGGCCAGAACCCGAGCCCATCGCAACGAGACGCTGTGGAGTTTGCGACATTGCTGTCCGCCGCTGGCGGGAAGCTTACCTCCAAAAGCGCACTGCGACGAGTTCGAAGCGTATTGAAGCGTATGCAGGATATGATCCGCGACGAACCAAGTCAGGAAATCCGCGTTTTGGCCGCCGCTCGTGCTCTTTGGCGCAAGCGTGATGCCGTTGTGGGGATATGTCTTTTCCGCTGAACCTGGTGCAACAACATCGCACTCGATCTACTTGCTGTGCATCCAATGCTGGACGAGCTGGATAACAGTCCCATCGCGGGTCTGGGGAGCGGTCTAATTCATCA
>QHXW01000181.1 GCA_003223115.1 Acidobacteriota bacterium | reverse complement strand
CAAGCTGAGATTCGCGCCATAAATCGACCCGATGGATTCGGGCGTCAGGATTGCCACGCCGCTCGCGGCAGACACCGCGGCCGGAGCATAGGTCATCCGGTAAATGGCGCCAGCCTGATCGTCAGAAATCAGCAGACTGCCTGTCGTATCCACCACGGCATTTACAGGCCGTCCCCAAGCGGTCTGGGATGCGTCATCCAGCCACCCGGTGATCAGATCGATCTGCGCGCCTGGCAACTGCGTCGCTGTGTTCCAGGGAAAGTAAGCGACCTTATATCCGGTTTTCTGCGACCGATCCCAGGATCCATGTAGTCCGACAACCGCGCCATCCCGATACGGCTGGGCAAACTGCGTACCCTGTAGGAACCCCAGGCCCAAGGGCGCCGAGTGCGCCTGAATGCCTTGCGTCGGCGCGTCCATCTTGCCGCAGTCCACGTGACTATCCCGATTGGTGTCGTAATCCGGATCAAACGGCATGTGATCGAAACCTTGATCAGGATTCGAATTGCAGAACGGCCATCCGTAATTGCCGCCGTCACGCACGGCCGTGAACAGGTCGGGAGGATGATTGTCGACGTACCCCCAAAACAGTTGCCCGTAGTTTCCACTGGAATCCTGCACGGGATAGGGAAGCTGGTCCCGGTTGTTTACCGCTGCCCAGAGAGTGTTCGTTCCAGGCAGAAATCGCACGCCCTCGGCGGTTCTCAAGCCACTTGCAAACAGCCGGCCGCCGGTGCCATCCGCGTTGTACTGGTAGATGGCCGCGCGAACGGGATTGCTGGTGGTATCCTCAGTGCACACGTTGCAACTGGAGCCGATGGAAACGTAAAGATGATCATCGCTTCCGACGGCGATGTTTTTCACTTCATGCGCATAAGCGCCGCGAAGTTCTGGCAAGCTGCTATCCGGAAGACCCGTGACCACAACTTCGCGATCGTGCGCTACCGTGTCTCCCGGAACATATCGGAAGCGGTCGATCTGATTCTTCTCGGCTATGTAGATATAAGTGATTCCACCAATCGCGTGAAACACGATGTCATGCGGTGTGCGCAGACCACTGACAAAGGTGAGGCTTCGCGGAACACCTCCTCCGGCAACCGGACGTAACAGTGTCACTTGTCCCGCGCCTGGCTGCGATACAAGAATATCGCCATTCGGAGCAACCGCCATGAAGCGCGCGCCGGGCACGCTGGCGAACAGGGAAATCTGAAACCCCGGTGGGATGTTCAAAACCCGGTCAGAGGAAAACACGCCGTTTTTCAAGGCAGCGGGCACGTTTAATTTAGTGCGCACCATGGCACCGGGCGGTGCGGCGGACACTGAAACCGAAAGCCCTGCGACCAGCAGCAGAAAGTTTCGAAACATGCGAGAGCCCTCGACCCTTTCTACCGCGAAAAGTCCCGCAGCGCCACAGGCGGGCGGAAAAAGCATGTCATACAACTTAGTAGAAGATCAGCTTCACTCCCAATTGCGCCTGTCGTGGATCGCCCAGGCCGCTCTGCAGCGTGCCATCGAAATTGAACAGTAGGCCGGTCGCTTCGGGTTTCTTGAGGTTCTTGTTGTTGAGTAGGTTGAATGTGTCTATCGCTCCCTGAAGCGTGAAGCATTCTGAGAACTTGAAATTTCGCGCCACGCGAAAATCGAGCGACGTGAATGCATTATCCTTCGCAGTGTGTTGCGCTTGACGATGGTACCATCCGGCAACACGCGGTTCGCTACCGAGATTGGCTGTGCGGAGTGCGCGCTGAAGCGTGGCGCCACCGCAGCCCGCACGGCGCCTCCCAAACTGCGAAAGCATTTAGGCGATGGCGCTGGTCGCGGTCGGCACAGTTGTACTCGGACTTCAAGTTTGCCGGCGTGACGTATCGGTACGAGAACGGATCACGTTCGTTGTCGTCATCCGAGTAATCGTACGAAAACTGGTAGTTCCACTGGAACTGGAACCGGCGCGTATATTGCTTGACCATGCCTACGCTCAGCCGCGGAATAGCGATTTCGCCGGGCTTTCGAGCGTGCCAAGACCGGTCGCCCAGGGCGAGCCGAAGACTTGGTCATTCCTGTTGATAAATCGCTGCAGATGAACGCCCTTCGTGGCGCCGTGGTTCCTAACGCAGAAGTCACTCTCCAGAATACGGGGACAAATTTTACACGGCGCCTGACGACGGACAGCGAGGGACGTTTCCGTGGTGTACTCTGGCAGCGGCATCCAGTCTGATCCGTAATGATTCCTTCAACGGAACCAGTGTTGGCTTGCGATTGTGCCAAACTGCTGGAAGGCAACAAACAGAAGCAGAGTCGACGTAACTTAATGACAGATGTTGAACGAGTTTCATGAAATCTATCCTTCTTGTGACGTCGATTGGAACCGCCGACATCGGCGGCAAGGGCCCTAACGTGACAAACAGCAATACGAGGCTTGAAGTGACGGCCTAGACGCTAGAACACGGAAGACAATTTTGCAACCGGTAGGTCATTGGCTGCGGGCTAGCGGAGGCCTTCGCCGGAGCATTTCAGAATCCGAAACTACTGCCGATCGCGGAACTCCAGCTTGAAGGTCTTGATCTCGTACGGATGCAGGTCGAAATGTAGTGTGTCGTTCGGCGTCTCCAGCCGCCGTCTCGCATCTTCCATCAGGTTGGCCTCAGAGGTCGCGGCGATCTGTGCGTTCAGTTTGATTCTTACATCGGTGGTTGATTTACCCGCAGCCTCGTAAATCCGGAGATACGCCGCACCATCGCGCCCCGGCTTCAGCGTGGAAGTAACCACGTTGGGGTGGGACACTTCCATGAAACCCCAGCGCTTCGGCAGGGTCCCGGAATGGCGCGTCACTTTGCGCACAACCAGAGGATGGTTGAACTCCATTCCCTCGCGATAGATCTCCGCCTGGCGCCAGTCACCGGTGTGCGGCACCAGCGCATAATGAAACCTCATTTGCTGTCCCAACTCGAGGCCGGTGTCCGATGAAATGCCTGGTTCATAGCCACCATAGAAGGGATAAGAGACCAGCCTCGTCGAGCGCATGAGCGAAAGCATGAGCGTTCCATCAGCCACGTTGTTGCCGGGCAGCCCGCGGTTCAGTAAGGCAACACCTTTGTACCCATCGTTATAATCCAGCCAATTCTGCGCTGGGAATTCTTCTTCTTGCGGGCGTTCGATCGCTCCGAAAGCGATCTCCTGCGTGTTTCGGCCGCCCGTGATTGACGTGGGAAACAAGGCCCGGTATCGCACGAAGCGATCATTATTCTGAATCTCGGTGCGGATCTCGATACGCCGCAAACCGGCGTACACACGCGTCGTGGTCGCAAAACTGTTGTTGCCGAAGGGATGAGCGCCAGTGTATTCGGAAAATACCGGTCCCGGCCGTGTCGAGCCGCTTCCGCCTACATACTCGGTGCTGAAATGCGATCGTCCGGGCGGAGGCAGCGGCACCTTGCGCTTCATGGCTATGTTTCTTCCGCCGTTCAGTGTGCCGTATAGTTCCCAGAAGTCACCGCCGTCCTGTTCCACCGCCACCACGTTCGCCGGATTTTTCAGGGCTTCCCAGTTTTGCGATTTCAGCAGCAAGCTGGTGATGGCTCCCGTCCAAAGGTTAAACGTGACCCGGGAATGTTCGTTTTCGATGCATGCAGTGTCTTCCTTGGCCGCGTTCGCCGCTAGGCACGCGGTGGCCGAGCTTTCACTCGTAGGAGACGGGTCATGACTCGCCATCAGTTGGTAAACGGAAAACCCCAGCGCCGGAACTTCATGCGCCAGGAAAAGTATTTTAGCTTGCCGGATACCGCCGTCCGCATATTCTTCCGGCTCCGTCATCTGAAATGGCACGTTACGGCCGGACGGATCTTTCAATATCAACGCCCGAATTCCGGTTTCGGAGAAACCAACCTGCACCTCTGCCACGTCGGTCCGCGTCCAGCCCAGCGTATTGAACACCGCAATGGGGATGCCGTTGCCGCTTGTATCAATTTTCGAGGCGATGCCGTCCAGGCCGTGCTCGACAATCTCATCCGCCAGGCGTTTCGAAAAACGATAGCTGGCCATCGAATCCTCATATACCTTATCTACCATCACCCCGGAAGCCAGATCATGAGTCTGGTTGAAGAGCATAGGTTCCCAGGCGCGTTCCAGATTTTCCTCGCCGCCAGTGACTCCCAGTGACCGCGCCAGCACGCTAAACTTTTCCGCGCTGGTCAAGATGCGCTCCAAGTCTCTGGTCCACTGTTTGACTTCGATGCGGCTGCTGTAAATGCCCTGGAAAATAGGATTCAGCTCTCCTTTAATCACGGGTTGATCGGCACGCTTGGCCGTCGCGGCTTCATAGTCGGCTGGAGTGGCGAAGCGAATCGAAAAGGGCTCTCCGCTTCGCCCGTTGAACTCTTCCACTAAAGATGGATAGTGATCTTCGGGTTCCGAAACGTCTGCACCTGCTAGGCCAGCGCGAATGGACCCAGGCCTGAAGGGCGCGAGCATTGCGAACCTTTCTCTGACCCAGCTCTCGAAAAGGTGGAAAGTGGCCGGTGGCTCAAAGAGGAAGCCGTAGCCATACGGTAGCCAGAACGCCGGGATCCGGCTGCCATCGATGCCTTCCCAATCAAATTCCGAAGGAGTGTCCAGGTTCGACACGCCGCGCGCGAACCAATATGACTTGTACCCGGCCAGCTTGAGGATCTGGGGCATTTGTCCGTTGTGGCCGAATGTGTCCAGCGCCCAGCCAGTGGTGACGTCCACTCCCAATGCATCACGGTAGTAGCGCTTACCGTAAAGCATCTGGTGGACTACCGATTCGGGTCCCGGCATGTTGTTGTCGTGCATCACGTCCGTTCCGCCCACGATGCCGAGCCGGCCTTCTTTGACCATCGCTCGAAACGCGGATGCTGCTTCGGGATACCTTTCCAAAAAAGGTCTGACGTACGCCACCTGATCGAGCGTAAACCGGTAGTTGGGATACGCCTGGAGCAGTTTCAGCGCCTTCAGGATATTTTTTAAGCCGATATCCAGGTACTCTTCCCGAGTCTTGAAAACGGCGCCTTCCCAATGAGTATGCGGAATAATCAGCAATGTCTCTTTTGTGTGCTGATTAGCCTGGGCGGAGACCGATGGCTCCGACATCAGGCCGGCAAGAACACAGAGAACGACGTGCAGACGCATAGAAGCAGGTTACATCATCGGGCTCAGTTTGCGGCTCATTTTATCACCAGGCTGAAAACGATCTGCTGCTCGTCAGGCCTCACGTAGTGTGCTGGCTTTGATTTCAAACGCAAGGGGACTGAAAGCGCGGCCACGGCGTGCTCGAGCGTTGTCTCCGGCGCATTCGCATAAGGATTAAAAGGATAAACGGGCCAGACCAGCCGGGCAGCCGGATCCACGTTCAGCGTCCATCCGTGGTGGCGAATCCAGCCGCCGATCGCCTCGGACGTAAGCTCCACCGGCTCGCTACCCAATGTAATATTCTTCCCCGCTGCAGTCTCAAGCACCTCGCCCGGCTTTAGCACAAGCTGCAGAGTAGCAGCCGAATCTTCCGGCGGCCTTCCCCTACCGCTAATCACGAAGCGAAACTTCATCTCGCGCTCGGAAGGCGGCTCGACATACAGGTCGTTGAAGAAGCTGTTATAGGCGAGTGACAGCCGGTCGCGAACATCAGTCATTTCCAGACGGCTGCTGAGTGGCAAGTGGTAAGTGACGCCCGCGATCTTCTCGTGAAAGGTGGCCAGCTCCGGTTGCCGCTTCGAGTTTGCGCCGCTGATAATCAAACCCAGCTTGCTGTGGAACACGCTCATGTTTGCCTGGCGGTCCAGATAAAACTGGTTTGTGGACGCCTGTGTGTCTACGATTCCCGAAAGGCACACCACCCAGGGACCGGTCTTGCGGATTCCAGCCGGCACGCTCATACGGTGGACGTATCGCTCTTGATCCTGAGGAATCGGCGCGGAAGATCCTGCGTGGTAATAGAGCGCATCCTGCGCGAGGCGCCCCAGCGCATCCATGGGCAATTTCTCCGGGTCGAAAAATCCCGCCAGAAAGGCGGCATATCGGCGGCCCTCGGCAGAACGAGTGAAGGCGAACTGCGCCCACGCACTGACGCTCCAGTAGCGGTTCCTATCATTAATTGTTTCGACCGGTGTTCCGTCGGGATAGGTGAAGTACATGTGGAAACCGGTGGAGCGGCGTAAAGCTTCAATGACGGCTGGGTCATCGCTGTACTCACCGTAAAGCGCCACCGCGGAAAGCGTCAAGTGATCGTAGCCCGTGGTCGGCCCTGCGCGGCTATGCTCACCCCAATATCCGTCGGGCGTTTGCTCCGTCGAGGCGAACCGGTGCAATATCTGCGAACCCAGCTTCACCCACTCCGGCTTGTCGAAAACGCGTCCGCCGAGAAATAAGAGCTGCGCCCACTGCGCGTAGTGATTCGGCGACGTGCCGATATAAGGGGAGTTGTACCAGGGGAAGTCGATTCTTTCCGCCGCATCCGGAGCAAGAGGCGCAATGTTCTCGAGAATCGCTCGCTTCCAGCGCTCGCGTCGCTCCGCACCCAACTCGCTCTCGAGCAGCCGGTAGGCTTCGAGCCAAGTGTAGATGTCCCAATCGCTATCCAGCCTCGGCGTGAATTTACCCTTCTCGTTCTCTGAAGCCAGCAGGTCGCCGATGCGAAGGGTGAGCGCCAGCATCTTGGAATCGTGATAACGCGGGTTTGCAGCATCGCGCTTGCTATAAAGCACGGCGGGGGCGAGTATCGAATATCCGAAATGCTTCCAACCCGGCGTCTTTTCGAGACTGTCGAGATCCACGGTTGGGTCAGCTTCGAGGCGCGCGTTTACTTGGCGCGAGCCGGCCTCCAGAAGCTCGAAATATCGTTGCGGCAGTTCCACCGCTTTTAACGTGCTTCCAATCGCAAGCAGCGTGACTAACCAGTTTCCAGTTCGCATGGCCGTAATTAAATTATCACCGGACGCCTCCTGATGTAAGCGGCGTCATTTGCCCGCCACCCTTCAATTCAACTGGTCGGCTTACCGACCAACTGGCAATTCTGATAATCTCGATTCCTTGCGCAGCTTCTATAACGCTCGCCGAATGACGCAACGGACGGATGATTTCGAGGTCCCGCTTTGGCGGCTCGGAATTCTCTTGTCGGCGCTGAGCGTAGCTGGGGCCATTGCCGCCGTGCAGCCCATCGAGTTTCCACACAATAAGCACGTGGCGAAGGGCCTGGATTGCATCGATTGTCACATTACCGTGGATACGGAGGCCGCAGCGGGATTGCCGTCGGTTCGCAAGTGCATGCTGTGTCACTCGAAATTCGCAAAGACCGGCCCCGGCGTGCAGAAACTCCTTGTCTATTCCAAACAGCGGCGCGAAGTGCCCTGGGAGCGCGTGTACATGTTCGAGCCGGAAGCCCAGGTGAAGTTCCAGCATGCCGCCCATATCTGGGCCAAGGTCGAGTGCAAGACCTGCCATGGTGAAGTGGAAAAGATGACCGTAGCGCAGCTCGCGGTGCGGCACACGATGGGGAGATGCCTCACGTGCCACCGTGAACGGCACGCCACCGAAGACTGCGCCGCTTGTCACTTCTGAGGCTGAACGATGGAACGCCGATCCTTTTTCAAGATCATCGGAACCGCATCGGGCGGCATGCTGACGGGCGCTTGCGGCAATAAAGCTCGACAGATTATTCCGCTGCTGGTGCCTGAGCGGGAAATCATCACGGGCGCCGAAGAATGGCATCCAAGCGTTTGCCGCGAGTGTGGCGCGGGTTGCGGCACCATCGTCCGGGTGATGGAAGCGGAGCGGAAGACCAGACAAGGAAACGAAAACGTGCGCGAGCGAATCGCGGCGATCAAGAAGATCGAAGGCAACCCGCTCGATCCGGTGAGCGGTGGCAGATTATGCGCCCGAGGCCAGGCGGCGGTTCAGGCTTTGTATCATCCTGACCGCATTCGAGGTCCGCTGAAACGCGTGGGGGCGAGAGGAGAGGGCCGGTTTGAGCCGGTCACGTGGGATTCCGCTTTGGAAATCGCGGCGTCTGCGGTCAAGAAAGCTGTCGACAAGGATCCAGCGCGCATTGTTTTCCTGACGCGCCCTGAGGCGAGTAACCGCTCAGCCGCCGTGGCCTCATTCTTACGTGCGCTGGGTGCTCCACCGGCCTCCACCACCGGCTTATGTGATTTCGAAATTGAGCGCCAGGCCGCTGAAGTTGTTTTCGGATGGCGGGGACTGCCGGTATACGAGATTCAGGATGCGGACTACGTTCTGAGTTTGGGCGCGGACTTTCTGGGCGGTTGGGTTTCGCCGGTGTTCTATGCTCGCCGGTTCGGGCACATGCGGCGGGGAAGACCAGGCCGCCGCGGACAGTTGACACACGCCGAGTCACGTTTCTCGATCACCGGTTCTAGTGCGGATCGATGGTTACCGGTTCGACCCGGCGGAGAACTCGCGCTGGCGTTGGCCGTTGGGTATGTGCTGGTCACCGGGAACCTAGCACTTGCGAACGTCGCTGCCGGATTGCGCAACGGATTTGCTTCTGTCGATTTCGAACGGGCCGTGAAGATATCCGGTCTACCTGCAGAACAGCTTCGGCAGGTGGCACGAGATTTGGGCCGCTCGGAATCGCCAGTCGTGATGGCCGGCGCTTCTGTGGTGCAGAGCAACTCGCTCGATGCTGTGATTGCTGCCAGTGCCCTGAATTTATTGCTGGGCCGCATTGGATCGAAGGGCGGTGTGATACCACCGGTCGAGGCTTCGATCGCAGAATTCGCCGACTCCCGCGCGCATACGGTCAACTTGCTGAGGCGGCTCGAATCCGCGGAGCTGGTGATGCTGGATAGCGCGAATCCGGTTTATGCACAACCAGCGTCAGCGAAACTTCTGGCCCGTGCTCCCGCTATCGTGAGTTTTTCGGCGTTCATCGACGACAGTTCCGCGTACGCTGACCTGATTCTGCCCGATCATGCGTCGTTAGAGTCAGCAGCCGTGGTTGTTCCCGACGTGACGCCGGATCGTGCGTTGACTGGCGCACAACCCTTCGTGCATCCGCTCTATGACACGCGCGCGACCGAACAGGTGCTGGCAGAACTGTCAAAGATCCTCGGCCGGGCATTAAAGATCGACACTCCCGAGGATGCCTTTCGCAAGCTCTTTGCGGGAAACAAATCGGATTGGTCGGATGCGGGTGAGTTCGCGAAGTATTGCAATCGCCAAGGCGGGTGGTGGACAGAATCAAGTCGATCAGCGCACGCATCGCCGAGATTTGAACTACCGCAATTACGTGAAGCAGAGTTTCAGGGAGGCGCTGCGGAATTTCCATTAAACTTCGTGCCGTATCCAGCTTTACAATTCGGCGATGGCAGCGGAGCGCACCTGCCGTGGCTGCAAGAACTTCCCGATCCGGCGTCGAGCGCCATGTGGGGCTTGCCCGTGGAGATAGATCCGAAAACGGCATCGCGTATCGGATTGAAGAATGGCCAGATGGTGCGTATGATTTCTCCCAGCGGGCAAATAGAAGCGCCGGCTTACGTCCACCCAGCCGCTATTCCCGGCGTGGTGAGTATGGCGATCGGCCAGGGTCACACGCACTACGGCCGCTACGCATCAGAGCAAGGCGCGAACCCATTGACGATTGCGGCGCCACTCACAGACCCGCAAACCGGCGCCTTCGCTTTTGGCGCCACTCGAGTGCGCATCGAAAAACTCAGCCAGCAAGACAGGCTCGTCCAGTTCTCGGCGGTTGACCGCGAACCGGAGCTGCATCGGAGATAGACGCCATGGACCAACAAGACACTAAGCCGCACCGATGGGGAATGGCCATCGACTTGGATCGTTGCACCGGTTGTGAAGCGTGCGTGGCAGCGTGTCACGCCGAGAATAATCTGCCTCTATCGACGCCGGATTCGGCTGCGAAAGGGAGAGCGTTCCACTGGATCCGCATCGATCGTTATTACGAGGGCGCATTCCCGGACATCAAAGTGAAATTCATGCCGGTGCTGTGCCAGCAGTGTGACGAAGCGCCGTGTGAGCCGGTTTGTCCGGTGTATGCGACTTATCACAATGCCGAAGGACTTAACGTGCAGGTGTACAACCGCTGCGTCGGGACCCGTTATTGCGCCAACAACTGCCCGTACAGCGTCCGGTTCTTCAATTGGTTTGAACCCGTCTGGCCGGAGCCTCTGACTCTGCAGCTCAATCCCGACGTTTTCGTCAGGCCCGTGGGTGTGATGGAGAAGTGCACGTTCTGCTCCCAGCGGATCAAACGGGCGGAGCTCGAAGCAAAACAGGAGTCCAGGTCGCTTCGTGATGGCGAAGTGCAGCCGGCGTGCGTACAATCCTGTCCCGCCGAAGCGATGGTGTTCGGTGACTTGAATGACCCGGCCAGCAGAGTCTCGCGCTTGGCTCAGAGCGGCCGTGCGACAAGGTTCATGGAAGACCTGGGTACACAGCCGAAGGTGTTCTATCTGAAACGCGGCGAGTGATACCGATGGCGACCGTAGCTGAAATTCCGGATCCGCGCGTTCGAACCGAACTCTGGCGACCTCTTTCCCGAGCCGGTTCGCGCTACTGGATTGCTGTCACGCTGTGCGCCGTCATTGTGGCTGCGGGCCTGGCCGCCTGGGGATACCAGATCGCGAAGGGCCTCGGGATCGCGGGTTATCGCCGGCCTGTATTCTGGGCTTTCTATGAAGCCGATTTCGTTTTCTGGATCGGCATCTCTCACGCCGGTACGCTAATCTCGGCGATTCTGCGATTGACGCATGCCGGCTGGCGAAAACCGGTGACGCGGGCAGCCGAGGCCATCACCGTGTTCGCCTTGATGATCGGCGCCATCCTGCCCCTGATTCACCTGGGCCGCGTGTGGCTTTTTTACTGGCTGATCCCCTATCCGAATACGCGCCTGCTCTGGCCCAACTTCAGGTCGCCGCTGCTTTGGGATCTGACCGCGATCTTCACTTACTTGATTGCCAGCTCACTCTATCTTTACTTGCCTCTTATTCCGGACCTGGCTCAACTGGCGACTCGTTCGCGAGGTTGGCAACGCAACCTATACCGGCTGCTCGCTTTGAAATGGGTGGGAAGTGATCGCCAGTGGCACGCGCTGGAGCGAGCAATGAAACTGATGGCCGCCATCGTTCTGGCCATCGCGGTATCGGTGCATACAGTGGTGGCGTGGGATTTCGCCATGGCCATTGTGCCGATGTGGCACAGCACCATCTTCGGACCCTACTTTGTGGTGGGCGCGATTTTCAGCGGGATCGCCGCACTGGTGATCGTGATGGCGTCACTGCGCCGCTTTTTGCATCTGGAGAGTTACCTGCGGCCCTTGCACTTCGATAATCTCGGCAAGCTGCTGCTGTTGATGAGTCTGCTTTGGATTTACTTCACCGTGGCTGAGCATCTCACCATCTGGTACGGCAAGCAGCCCGCCGAGTACTCCGTCTTCGAAAGCCGCATCTACGGAGATTTTGCGCCTTACTTCTGGTCCATGGTGATCCTCAATTTTGTGGTTCCGTTCATGCTGCTGAGCATCCGGCGGCTGCGGTCCATTCGAACGGTCACTATCTGCGCCGTGACGGTGCTGATCGGCATGTGGATCGAGCGTTTTCTGATCGTCGTGAACGCGCTCTCCCGGCCTCGCCTGGCCTCGGCGTGGGGCGCCTATTCTCCGACCTGGGTCGAGATCACCATCACGGCAGCTTCGTTTGTGACCATGACGCTGCTCTATCTGCTTTTCGCGCGGCTCTTTCCGGTAATCGCTGTTTGGGAGTACGAGGATGTTGCTCACGGCTGAATTTCTGACGGCAGACTCGACGGTGCAGGCTGTCTCGGCGCTCCGAGCGGAGGGCTTCTCTGCGAATGACATCGAGCTGTTCTCCTACCGGCCGCTCGAACTTCCTGAGGGCATGCTGGAGCGGCGAAGCCATATCTCGCTTGCGGCTGTCTTGGGAGCGCTTGTCAGCGGCACTTTGACGACGGCATTCATTTTTTTCACGCAACACAATTATCCGCTGGTCACTGGAGGCATGCCGCTGGTTTCCGGCTGGGCCACAGGCGTGGTTTCGTTCGAATTGATTATGGCTGGAGCGGTGGCAGGCGTGGTGCTCGCGTTCCTACGGGAAGGCCGGCTGTTGAGACGCGACGGAGCACCACCACCGGCATTGAAGGACGACTCGGCTTTTCTGCGGATCGAGTGCCCCCAAGAATCCGTGCCTCGCGTTGTGCGTTGTTTCGAGGTGGCGGGAGCTCAGGACATCGTCGAAGAAACGGAGACCGAATGATCCGCAAGGCCGGATGGCTGCTGATTTCGCTGGCCGTAATGTCGGTGCATGCGCGAGCCGGCGAGAGAACTCCGCCTCCTTGGGAGAAGCCGCTCCGCGTGGGCCGTTATCTGTATCTCGAAAACTGCTCCATCTGTCATGAGATCAACAAACCGAAGCGCAATAAGTTCGGACCCAATCTGTTCGGGCTGTTTCAAAGCGAGAAGATGCCGCTTTCCCGGACCAAGCCGACTGACGAACTGGTGGCGGCCAAGATCAAGAATGGCGGATTCATCATGCCCGCGTTTCGCGATTACCTGACCGATGACCAGATCGGGAAGGTGATCGCGTATATGCGCTCCAAACATTAAGTCGCTCTCGTCCAGGCTCCGAACAGACGGGCTGGTTGCTATACTTTGTTCCAATCCGTAGGTCGCATCATCGCATTTCGTCTGTTGCTGTCTTACGCTGCCGTGGTCTTGGGCGCTTTGGCATTCGGTGCCAGCGCCCTACCCGATCCATTAGCCGCAAAGGTAAGCATCTATCGCGATGACTTCGGCGTGCCTCACATCGTAGGCGAAACCGAAGAGGCGACGTTCTTCGGCTACAGTTACACTCAAGCGCAGGATCACTTGGAGCGCATGATGCTGGAATATCGCGAAGCGCAGGGCCGCCGGGCTGAGGTACAGGGCTTCAGCGCCCTGGGCGACGGATACCTGCACTTCATCCCGTACGAGTACCGTTGGGATGGGGATTATCTCGCGCGGCTTTCTCATACGAAAAAGTGCGTTGTCGAAAACAAGGGCAAGATCGAGAGCAGCACCTATCGCATTCTGGATGCCTTTGCGCGAGGTGTCAATCAATACATTGCGGAGCATCGCGCGGAGATCCCGGCCTGGATCGACGGAATCACAGCAGAGGACGTAGAAGCCCTGGAGCGCAGCCAGTACATGCGCTTTTAATAGCGTCGGCGATGCGCTGTTGAAACTCACCGGAGGCGCTGAGTCGTTTCCGGATTTCGGTTCCAACCAGTGGGCCATAGCACCATCGAAGTCGGCTAACGGCAGAATTATACACGTCGAACACCTGCATATGCCGTGGGCCAATCGCTTCAAAGTACGAAGCCCACCTGCTTACTCCCGGCAAGCTGGACGCGGGCGGCGTCAGTTGGTTCGGCAGCCCGTTGTTTCTTGCAGGCTTCAACGACAAAATCACGTGGTCTGTAACGTGGGAACCAGCCGAACATCGGCGACATTTACGAAGAGAAGCTCAACCCGGAAAACGGCTCGCAATATCTCTACGGAGGAAAGTGGCGCGACATTCAGGTCGAGAACGAGACATTCCGGGTCAGTGGGCCGCGAGGCATGGAGACCATCACGCTGCCGCTATATTACACGCACCATGGTCCTATCATTCGAGTGGACAAGGAGCGGCACAGAGCTTACTCGGTAAAGGTTCCAAATTACGATGGCGTCAATTATTCGACGGGCCTCTACTTACTCATGAAGGCGCGGAACCTTGATCAGTTTAAGGGCGCTCTGGCGCGTCAGTTGATGCCGCGGTGGAACCTCCTTTACTCCGATGCCGTGAACATCTGGGTTCATAACGGCAATGTGGCCCCGCGGGCTGAAGATGTTGATTGGTCGAAGCCGGTGCCGGGATGGACCAAGGAGACCGAGTGGGGCCCGTATATTCCGTTCGAACGTTACCCGCAACTTCTGAATCCGCCTTCCGGATTTCTGCAGAACTGCAACAATCCACCTTGGGTCGCGACCTGGAACTCTGGGTTGAAACCGCTCGAGCCCGCCCCGTACTATTTGCAGGTGACTCCCAAAGCCGATGCGGGTGAAGAGGTGTTGAATACGCGGGGAGAGCGGCTGTTCCGGATGTCGGGCGAGGACAGGAAATTTACGCTCGAGGAAATGATCGAACTTGGGTTTGATACTTACGTCCTGCCCGCCGACGTCATCGTTCCATTACTGGTGAATGCAGCCGCCAAACGTGAACCGCTGAACGACGCGAGCCTCGCGCAGATGGCGTGTCTTCGTGCCTGGGACCGCCACTCCAGCAAGGCCTCCGTCGCATACACGTATCTTTATTATTGGGCCAAGGCCTACAAGGACCTTTTCTCTGCGTCGAAGTTTTCGCGTTTCATTTCCTACGAACGGGCGCGCATCGATATACAATCGGTTGGCGAACAAGACATGGCCTGGCGTGCGCTCGAAGAAGCCATCGCGCGGCTTGAGAAGCGCTTGGGGAAATCGCAAGTGCCCTGGGGCGAAATCAACGTTGTCGTTCGCAGCGGCGTTTTTCCCGTGGACAGCACGAATACGTTCGGAGTTCTGCATCCGGATGAGGGTCCAGAGCAGGAAGATGGCAGGATTTTCTGCAATGACGGGTGGGCGCACCTCAAGTTGGTAATAGAAAGCGAGGCCAAGCGGATCTGGAGCCTGCTCCCGTATGGTGAGTCGGAGCAGTCGTCATCGGCGCACGATAACGATCAGGCGAAACTCCACAGCGCCCGGAAGCTGAAGCGCTTTTGGTTCACTCCCTCCGAGATCCTGGGCCCCATGCCGAGTCTGTTTGGGGTGATAAGGACCGCATCAAGCTGTTGTTCAAGTAAGTGCTGAGACGGTGCTGCAAGTGGCAGCCCCATATATCAGCTCGAAGCGATCTGCTCATCGTTGACCAAAGAGAATATTGACGGCATGCATTTGTTGGGACAGCATGTTAGGCATAAAGTTACATTTCCAGCGCATCCGGCGCGGGTAACGCATTTCTGTCGGCAGATGTTCAACTTTGAGTCCAGATCGAACGGCGCCGGCCTAACTCAACCAACTAGAGTGGTCGCCATCATTAAGAAACAGCAAGTTGTCGAACTGTGGCACATCTTTCTCCAGCGCACAGATTACAAGGAACGCGATATTGACTTGCCAGTGGAAAGCACGACGCGCGTGGTAAATGGCCGGCGGCAACGTCGCGATGTTTACCGTCGTAAGTTGGCGCGCCAGGCCTGGGGACACTTCGTGATCAAAAGATATCGGGCCACGCGCATGCTACCCTGGACACCGGCGCTCGCCCTGACCATGCTCATACCGGGCACCTTGTTGGCTGCTGGAACGGCGAACCAAGGGATCCTGCAGATGCCGCTAGGCCTACTCGTCACCCAGAGCGTCTTGATTACCATTGGCGGCCTGCTGGCCGTGAGCTCGGGCTGGCGCATACTGACAACGCGCATTCGCGTGAGTGGGGACATTGCGCTCGAATCACTCGGCGTGTCCGGGCATGCACTCGGATTTCCTAAAGGTGTAGTCGCATCAGAGCCACTGCCCGGCGGCTACCGGGCGGGCCGCTTCAAAGGCGATATCGAAGTGGATCTTCCCGTGGGCGAGTGGAATGTGGTGGAAGCGCGTACGGCTGATGTCGGCTGGCATTTTAATTTCTAATGTTCCAAATCAACTGCCGTCAATAGGATTGCTTGCTGCATGCAGGCTTCACTGTATTTCCTCACCGAACCGGCAACCCTTAGCGCCGGCGTTTCCTAAGATCGATGGCGATTGCGCCGGCCGTGTTGCTCCCGGTGGTGTTTCTTTGTATCCGGGATGAATTCGCGCGCGGTGTTGATACCCAGATCGGCTCCCAGCGCTATACCGCCGCTGGCCAGCCCTGTGCCGATTCCGGCTGCGGCCGCAGGTTGCCAGGCTTGCGAGGCCAGCCCCGAACTCACAGCTCCCGAAATGCGTCCCGCGGCCACGCCCCGTTTGTTGTGCCCGAGCTGCGCACGGTGAACGTCTTGCGCAAAGCATCTTTCATCTTGGCCCGGAAGCCAGGCGGCTTGAGCGGTTTCGTCGATCGCGGATCTTCATGACGAAGGGTGCCGACGCCAAATTGTATAGTGCCTTTGACCGCGCGCTGGCCGAACCCGGAGGCAAACCTCTTTGCATAACCCCGGCCGCCTTGGCCCCACGCACGCGGATGATGCCGCAACTGGCCGAAGCCCGCGCCGGCCGCTGTGCGTGTCACCGCACCCGGACTTAGGAGCGGCCCAATAACAAAATCACATAGTCAAGCGCAGATCTTGCAGGTTGGTCTTTCTTTTCTTTGAGATCGTCAGCGGAGACGGGTCGTAATCGCTAAGAGGCAATATCGATGGTAGTCCGGGCCGTATTGGCGCGGTGGACAGGCGCTTATTTTGTTAGACTTCTACCTGGGGAATCATTTTACAGGTAGACTTCTAACATTATGAGAACGGAATCCTTCCACGCCGATGACCTGGCCAAGGCGCTCCGGCGGAGCAAGATCGCTACCATGCCTGAGTTGAAGAAGGCGTTGGGAACGGAGGTGGACGTCACAGTCTTCCGCAAACTGAAGCAACTCGCCTATCGGACCAGCTACTCCCATCGTGGCAGTTACTACACGTTGGATGAAACTGCTCACTTCGACCAGAACGGCCTGTGGTCTTACCAGTCCGTCTGGTTCTCCCGCTACGGCACTCTGCTGGATACGGCCCAGGCTTTTGTCGAGAATTCCTCGGCCGGACATTTTGCCGAGGAGTTGGATCACCTGCTGCACGTCGGGACCAAGGAACCGCTGCTGAGGCTGGTGCAACACGAGCGCGTGACTCGCGAGCCAGTGGACGGATTGTATTTGTACTGTTCGATGAATCCGGTTCTCCGCAAGCGCCAACTGCTGGCCCGCCACGTGCTTCAAGCCGAGCCGACTCTGGCCGGCAGTTTGGTCAAGGCAGAGGTTGTGTCCGACGAATTAAAAGCAGCGATTGTTCTGTTACTTCTGTTCTCCAGCGTGCTGGATGAAAAGCAACGTCGCCTGTATGCAGGGTTGGAGTCACTCAAACTCGGCTATGGAGGTGACCAAAGGATTGCCGAGTTCATCGGCATGGACCCGCATACGGTGGCCAAGGGTCGGCGTGAACTGCTGGAACAAGATTTGGCAATCGACCGTATCCGCAAAGCCGGTGGTGGACGCAAGCCGCTGAAAAAAAAACGCCCGAAGTCATCTCCCGAATCGAAGAACTGATGCGCCACGACACCGCCGGAGACCCCATCACGGGAGTGAAGTGGAGCCGGCGAACGACGCGCAAGGTTGCCGAAGAACTCACCACTTTGGGAATCGCCGTGAGCAAGAACACCGTGGGTCGCCTGCTCAAAGAGATGGACTTCAAACTCCGCGTGAACCGCAAACAGATCGCCTCCACCAAAAACCCGGATCGCAATCAACAGTTCCTTTACATCGGGCAGCAACGCGAACGGTTTGCCAACCAAGGCCTGCCCGTCATCAGTGTCGATGCCAAGAAGACGGAGCAAGTGGGCAACTTCAAGAACGCCGGTGCCAAGTGGGATCGCGAAACCGTTCTGGTAAAGGATCATGATTTTCGCTCGGAGGCCGACGGCCTGGCCATCCCCTACGGCATTTACGACCCGCAGGCCAACCGGGGCGCTGTGTTCGTGGGCACCAGCCACAACACGCCGGCCTTTGCTGTCGACGCCATCGCTCGGTGGTGGTTGAAGGAGGGATGCCAACGATACCCAACGGCACGCGAACTATTCATCCTGGCGGACGGCGGAGGAAGTAACGGCCCGCGCTGCCGCGTCTGGAGGAAAGCGCTTCAGGACACAATCTGCACTCCCCTCGGTCTCGTCGTTACCGTCAGTCACTATCCCCCCGGCGCTTCCAAGTGGAATCCCATCGAGCACCGCCTATTCAGCCAAATCAGCAAAAACTGGGCGGACGAACCCCTCACAGACATCGACAAGATCCTCAACTTCATTCGTACAACCAAAACGGAATCTGGCCTCACCGTCGGCGCCTACCTCATGCCCGAGAACTACGACATCGGAATCAAGATCTCAGATGCCGAAATGCGTCAACTCAACCCCATTCCCCACGAGATGCTCGGTCGTTGGAACTACACCGTGCGCCCCACTCAGAATGTGAACTAATTCTTGGGCACCGACTTAGGGTTGAACTTACGGTACTCATGCAAGCGGATCTTCTCCTGTCTATCCTTGCCATGCTTCTTGTGCGCAAGTCTCGGGTCGCACGAGCGCAGGCGCACATATTAGAAACAGCGTGGCCAAGAGCGCCAATATCAACATCGTGCGGTTGCGCACTTGCATGCCTCCCTACATGGAAGGTGCACGATGACTGCCAAGGAATTGCGCGCCGGCAAAGCGGGACAGTCACGATGAGTGCTGAAAATCGCAGAGGGCATGCACCCGATGACGCAGCCAACAAACTTGGGATTAATCCGATTTCACGAGGGCCCTGGCGCGTCATTCTGTTGCTGCCCCTGCGGACGCAGGAGGCCGCTTGATTGGACTCATCAACCCCGAAATGCCCCAGTCCACGGGTGTTGTGATGCGGCCCTCGCCGTGAGGTTTCTTCAGCTCTTTGATCTCCAGGCTCACCCGTTTCCCCGTCACCTTTACCAGGGCGTATCCGAAGAACGAGCCATCTTCATATCTCTTCGTGGCGCGCAAATGTCCGCCGGCACTCGGCATCGAGAGGTACGTTACTCCGTCGAGATCCACGTGAAGCAGTTGATGAACATGGCCCGCTATGACGTATTGCACGCCATATTTCCTGGCGAGCTGATGCACGGCGAAGTTCGGATTACGAAGCACCGCATCAATCAGCCACGACGGCCGGTGGGAGATGACGAACATCACCGGCTGTGCCGCGTGCGCTTGCAGATCTTTATCCAGGAAGTCTAACTCGTCGGCCGAAAATTGATCCGAGCGGCTGTTGTCGAGTACGGTGACATGCATCGGTCCATAGTCGAAACTGTAATGCGGCGGGTGGCCGGAGTATTGGCGGAACAATTTAGCGGATGTTTCCGACCAGATGTCATGGTTTCCCGGGGCGAGATAGAGGGGATACTGGCGGTAGGGTCCTAGGATTCGCTTGAAGGTCTGCCACTGTTTTTCGGCGCTTGCGTCGTTCAGGCCCTCGATGGTGTCGCCCACGCCAACGACGAAGGCGGCGTTGTCCCCCACGGCCTCCTGCCACGCCTGCTCATAAACTCCCGCCTGCGTGCTGCCCGTACGATCCCCAAATATTGCAAAGCGAAACGAGTCCAGCGCCGGTGCTGCGGCGAGCCATATAAATACCGCCAGGAGCAGGGCAGCGAAAGCCGGCAGGCAGAGGTATGCCCGGAGCTGGTGTAATCTTGAGCCGATGGTTCGCGCGATCACCTTCTTAGGCTACAGCGTCAACGGGATCGAGAGGCGCGGGCATCCAAAAACTGTGGCTGATCGCTCTCTACTTGGTCGCCACCGAAGCACGCGGGCTGCCCAAAATGACATAAAGGTCGGGAGCGACGTATTTTTTATGGCAGCCACGGTTTGGAAAGGACAATTGAGTTTCGGACTCAGCGATGCAGTTGCCGAAAGCTCACCTTCTCGGCTCGAGCGGCGCGGTAAAGCCGCACGGGAATCGAAACTGGAGCAACGCCCGGCCCGGTGCGAAGTCGAGGCGACGATGAAGAGCGGGTGAGTCAACCCATTGTCACTCCAGTTCGCAGCATGCCGGCATCTGCCGAGCCTATTCCCCGCGAAGAAATTCTCAAAGGCTCTGAGTATCAGCCCGATCAATACGTTCTGGTGAGCAAAGAAGAGTTGCGGAGCATCACGCCCAAGACGTCAAATGACATTCAAATTCTAGAATTTGTGCATCTGCGGGAAATCGATCCGGTGTATCTGGAGACATCCTACTATGCCGAGCCCGAGTCAGCTGGAGAGAAGCCGTATGCGTTGTTGTATCGGGCGCTGCGGCAGACCGGATACGTGGCGCTCGCGCAAATTGCCATGCATCGCCGGGAGCATGTCGCTATCATCCGTCCGGGAGAACGTGGAATCTTGATGCACACCATGTACACACAAACGAAGTGCGCAAGGATCAGGAATTTACGGTGGATCTTACGCTGGTCGCGCCGCGCGAGCTGGACCTGGCAGTCAAGCTGATCGGTGAGTTAGCCGGAAAGTTCGAGCCGGAGAAGTTCAGAGACAAATACCGCGAACAGGTGGAGGCACTCATTGCGGCCAAGATTGCGGGCCGAGACGTGTTAGTTAGCGGGCGAAGGCGTGCCCGCGGCGACCGCGCCAGTTGCCAACATTATGGACGCGCTGAAGAAAAGCCTGGCGGCTGCGCGCAAGGCTCTGGGCCCGCGCCGAATCTGCGAACTCGCGCACGAAACCGCAAAAGCGCGATGCAAAAAGCCGGCGCGTTAAAGGCGCAAGCTGAGACTAATAGACCCGTGCGTGCGCCCGCCGGGGCCAACCTAGAGGGCCTATGCTACAAGTCTGGCCACGCGCGCATTTACGCGATCACGCCTTAGCCGCCACATCTCGACGAATACGCCGACCCTCTTTCAGAACGCCAGCTTCAGCCCAAACTGCAGTTGCCTCGGTAGTTTCCCGGTGGCGAGGCTCGATATCCGTCCGAACGTGGGACTTCCTAGAGTGCTCCCCGGTATGCCCAGGTTCATGATGTTGAAAGTGTTGAAGCTCTCGATTCGCAGTTCCGCCCTATATCGCTCTGTGAAGTCGAATCTCTTGAATAGCGAGAGATCGATATTCGGGACTGGCTCCGTGGACAGGATGTTCTTGCCTGTATTCCCGTACGAAAGCACAGGTACGCCAAAAGCGCCGGTATTAAACCACTCGGCCTCGGTGCGGTTCGACAGGTGTGGATCCCCCACCAGATTCGGTCGCGCATAATTCCACCAGGCGACGCTGTTACCGATGTTAGCCACATCGCCCGGCACGTCCAGGTTGAACGGCTGGCCCGAGCGGAACTGGGCGATGGTGTTGAGTTGCCATCCTCCCAGCAATACCGCTGCCGGCCCACTATTCAGCATCTGCTTGCCCTTACCGAACGGCAGCTCATAGACCGCAGCTATGGACAGGAAATGCGGAATGTTGTACGCCGAAGGACCCTTGCTTGTTTGCGGATGATAGTAGTCCTGGATGGTTGAATCGGAGCCAGCGCCATTCTCGGCACCAAACCAGCCGCTCTGGTAGTCAAGCGTCTTCGACCACGTGTACGAGACCAGCCCCTGGAACCCGTGAGAGAAGCGCTTGCTCAAACGGACTTGCAGCGAATCGTACCATGCTCTGCCGTCATAGATGCTCATGAACAAGCTGCTCTGCCACGGGAAAGGTTTGCGGGCGTTCACCTGGTCCGGTGTTCCGGCGCCAGGGGTGAGCGCTGTGTTGGCTGCTCCGTTGTGATCCAGCCGGTAGGTGCGGCTGCCCACGTAGGCGGCCGACAGCGCCAGGTCTTCGGTCAACTGCCGTTGCACCTCTACGTTCCATTGGTGTGCATACGCGTTCTTCAAAGTGGGATTGGCGTACCAGCCCGCACTGCCAAAAGGTGTCGGGTCGGGAAGCGGGTTTCCGCCGGCTTGGTTCGCTGTTTTGGTTTGTGTCAAGGGCTGGCCGATGCCGTTGTAGGCCGGCTGCGCAAATTGCTTCTCCGGCCAGGTCCCGATCGATTGCTGGAACGTCTGCATCACGCCGGTTAAGCTATCAAAGGTAAGTCCGTAGCCGGCGCGCAACACGGTCTTGTCCGTAATACGCCATGCCAGACCGAGACGAGGTTGAAAGCCATCGTGCGATGGATGGTACAGGTATGGGTACTTGCTCACCTCGATGTGATTTCCATTCGGGATGTCGGCGAGATTGCCTGTGCCGGGGATGCAGGGAGCTTTTCCGGCCGAGGAGCAAGGGAGAGGAAGCTTACCGCCACCGATCTCCCAGTTGCCGGTTGCCCAGTCGAAACCGTTGTTCATGCCGGGATTGAGCTTGGCGACATAGTAGGTGTCGTAGCGCAGTCCGATGTTCACCGTGATCCGTGGTTTTACTTTCCATTCATCCTGAACATACGCACCCCAGGTTGGCCATCGGGCAATATAAGTCTCGTTGCGGATTGTGTATTGGTCCGGGAGGCCCAGCAGAGCCGAGGCCACCGAGTTCCCCGTGGTACCGGGATTTTCGGGATCGCCTGTCTGGGCGTTGTTGAAGTCCACGCCGTGCTGGGTAGTCCGGGCATCGCGCTTCTGCCATATGTACAACCCGCCGAATTTGATGTTGTGATTTCCCTTGAGCCAGCTCACACCTTCGCTGAACATCCACTGCCAGTCTGTTTCCGGGCGTGGGAAGTTGATGCCCGCGCCTCCGTAAGGAGATTGAAAACCGAAGTTCGGCGCACCAAACTGGTCGATCCCAATCCACCCGTCCTGTTTCAGCGGACCGAGACCAACAGTGCTGAGCAGATCCTGATTGAGTGCTTCCCTGACCCATCCGACCTTCGTGTCGAACACCATGGCCGTGCCTAGCAGATGGACCCAACCCCCACCGACGTTCGCCGGTGTGTTTTGAAACAGCTGCCCGTTTTTTACCGTGGTCGGTATATTCTGCGGATTGTCCATGTGGCTGTACCGGAACCAGACGCTGTCCTGTTCGCGGAACTGGTGGTCGATCTTGGCGATGTAAGTGTCGGCATTGCTGATCTGGGCCCGGTTATTGATTACGTTGAAACCGGGGCTCGAGGCGTTCGGGCGGTCCAGGTAATTCTTCAGGAAGTTGAGCGTGAAGGTATCGATCCGCGTGGACGGGATCTGATTATTCGCGAAAGGCTGCCGGATAAATCCCCGCGAATTCTGGGGATCCGGCTTGGTGGTCGTCGGGTCGTAGATCAAGTGCGATAGGAGCGAGTGCGAGAAATCACCGGAGAGTTCTGCATCGGTGGGAGCGAAATACGTGTTCTGCTGCGATTTCTTGTATCTCCAACCTTCGTAGCCGAAAAAGAAGAAGGTCCTTTTCTTGCCTTGGTAGAGCTTAGGAATCCATACCGGCCCACCGAACGTCGCTCCAAACTGGTTCTGGTGGAAGGGCGTAGGTCCAGAGGAATTTGCGTCTGTAAATGGATTCCGCGCGTCAAAGGCATTGTTACGCAAGAACCACCAAGCCCCGCCATGGTAGTCGTTGGTGCCTGACTTGGAGACAATATTCATCACTCCACCCAGAACGCCACCGTACTCGGCCTTGTCGTTGTGGGATTGCACTTTGAACTCCTGCACCGCATCCACAATCGGCAGAATGGCCCAACTGGCGCCGAAGAACCAGTGATTAATAATGCCGTCCAGCATGTACATATTGGACCGGTTCCACTGTCCATTGATCGAGGGTTCGGTGAAGGCCGAGCCGGGCAGTGCCACTGGCGCATTGAAGCCGGTGCCGCCACTGGACCCCTGCGCCGTGCTAATGGGTGTTGCACCCGGTGTCAGCGTCAGCAACTGGGAAATGTTGCGGCCGTTCAGGGGCAAATCCTTCACCGCTTCCTCGTTGATGACCGTCCCCAGTTCGGAAGTGCTCTGCTGCAGCATGGGCGCCTCCTCCTTTACCTCAATCGTCTCCGCCAGGTTCCCCACCTTCAAGGTCACATCGTGGGTTTGAGCGTCGTTGACGCGGACGGCAAATAGAGGCTCTTCCGCCTTAGCAAAACCCTGCGCCTGGACACTCAGGGTGTAGTTTCCTGGCGAGATGTTGACGAACACAAAGATCCCGCTGGCGTTGGTCTCTCTTGTGGTTTTTGCGCCCGTATCGGGGTTGGTCAGCGTAACCTGGGCCCCTGGGATGACGGCGCCAGTAGCATCATGCACCGTCCCGTTGATAGACCCGTACGAGGTCTGGCTGATTAAAGCTGATGGAGAGAAATACGCAAAGGCAAACAGAACGAGCACCCACCTGGTGATTCGATTCACGAACAACCCCCTTCTTTGGTGGCGGCGCCACTTTGATGCGGCAATACCGCGAAACCGTTGCTCCCTGGCCACTCCGGTTGAACCTCCGATGGCACAGCTAGTTGAACTGCTCTCCCGTAACGGGGCGGGGCTCACCTGGAAGCCAACAAGCAACTATTGAGACTACCCTCCTGCCGGCGCACAGTAACACGCCTCGCCGGCAACCGGAAACGTTTCCAATCTCGGTGACGATATGACAGATTAATTCGGTTGTCAAGAATTAAATTGATCGTACGGTCAGATAGTGTTAACTTCTTGATCGATTGATAAAATTGAAAACCGAGGAGGTGCGAGCCAATTTCGAACGATCGTGACACCAGCACTGCCCAGATTTCCAGGCGCACCGCGCACAAAGTGGAACGCCGGAGGCTGACGCTGCTGGAAGCGCTGGCTGTGGACAGGTGGACACCGGTGGATGAAATCATCGGGCGAACCGGAGCATCCCAGGCAACCATTCGGCGGGATCTGCGGTTTCTGGAGGGGAAGAGTGTCGTGCGCAGGGAACATGGCGCGGTCCGGCTTGCCGAGTCCCGTACATTCCTGCCATTCCTGGATGATCCCGGCTTTCGCGAGCAGGTTCACCGGATGGCGCGCGAGAAGCGCTGCATAGGGGCAGCCGCAGCGATGCTGATCACAGATGGAGAAACCATCGCTATCTCGCCGGGAACTACACCAAGCCAAGTCGCGCAGTCGCTTCGCGGGAGGAAGCATCTCACCGTGGTCACGAATGCGGTCAACGTGGCGATGGAGTTGAGCCGGGACAAGGACATCAGGGTGCACCTTGCCGGTGGTTACCTGAGCGGTAATTGGTTCGCCTTAGTGGGTCCGCGCGCCCTGGAGTTTACCCATGCGCTGTTCACCGACAAGTGTTTCATCGGAGCCAACGGCATCCACGCCGAACACGGCGTGACGGATGAGCATACCGAAGAGGCCGCGGTAAATCAGGCCATGGCACGCCAGGCGCGGCAACGCATTCTGGTTATTGACCACACCAAGTTTGGCCGGATCGCCAAATGTCTGGTATGCCCGATCCGTGACGTCAACATGATTGTCACCGACACCGGCGCTACCGATGAAATGATCGCACCGTTTCAGAATCTGGGTATCAGAGTCCTTCGAGTCTAAGGCCAAAACGGGTTGAGGATGACCAAAATGAACAGAAGATCCTTCCATCGGGTTGTTGCAGCCGCCTTCGCGACAACTGCGCTTCGTGGCGCGAAACATTACGATGCGACCTGGGAATCCATTCGGACGCACACGGTGCCCGACTGGTATAACGATGCCAAGCTCGGCGTCTTCATTCACTGGGGCCTGTATTCGGTTCCCGCCTGGGCGCCGCCAACCGGCGAGTTGGGCAAGGTGGACTGGAATAAATGGTTCTACCAGAACCCGTACGCCGAGTGGTACCTGAACTCGCTTCGGCTGAAAGGCTCGCCGACGTACAAGCACCATGTGGAAACTTACGGCGCGAATTTTGACTACTACGACTTTGCGCCGATGTTTGACAAAGAAGTGCGGAAATGGAAGCCTGCTGAATGGGCGCGGCTGTTCCATGAAACCGGCGCCCGCTACGTGGTGCTTACCAGCAAACACCACGATGGGTTCAGGATGTGGCCCAGCCAAGTGGCGAATCCCAAGCGTCCCAGCGCCTCGATCACCGCCAGGCGCGACCTGGTGGGTGAACTAACCGCCGCGGTTCGCGCCGAGGGCTTGAAAATGGGTTTGTATTATTCAGGCGGTCTGGACTGGACGTTCGAGCCACGGCCGATCGCTTCGAGGGAAGAGGTGCACGGCACCGCACCCCAAACCGAGGAATACGCCAGCTATGCCGATGCCCACTGGCGCGAGCTGACGGAGCGCTATCAGCCCGCGGTGATGTGGAACGATATCACGTATCCGAAGCTCGGCAAAGTGACTGAGATTTTCTCCGAGTATTACAATCGCGTGCCGGAAGGCGTCATTGACAATCGCTTCGGCGTGGATTTCGCCGATTTCACCACACCGGAATACTCCAACTACGATAAGATCACTCCGAAGAAATGGGAAGCTTGCCGAGGCCTCGGATTCAGCTTTGGATACAACCGGGTGGAAGGGCCGAAGGAGGTGATCGCATCGGACAAACTGGTGGCTCTGCTGGTGGATATTGTGAGTAAGAACGGCAACTTGCTCCTGAATATCGGACCGCGCCCGGATGGCAGCATCTCCGAGATCCAACTTGACCGCTTGCAGGCGCTCGGCCGCTGGCTGCATGTTAACGGTGAGGGAATCTTCGGCACGAAGCCCTGGGTCCGCGCATCAGCGAAGAGTCCCGATGGCATCGATATCCGCTTTACCCGGAAGGGCGAGAGCCTTTATGCATTTTTGCTTGGCCGTCCCACCGGCGCGGAGGTTGCGATCCCAGCGCTGGTAGCCAAGAGCGACACTGCGATCTCGCTCCTCGGTACTGAGGGCGCCCTGCGATGGTCCAATACTGACGGGAAACTCGTGATTGCAACAGGCGAACTCCGCGGCGAGCATGCTTGGGGACTGAAGATAACGCCGACGCCCGAGAGCGCTTGACTGCTGCCGGGCCATGTTCGGAAGGACTTCTTGAATCATTCAGCGTGGCGGCGCGCGTTCACTCTGATCTTGCCGGCAGTGCTGTTCTCCCAGATCGGAGGGCCGATCCGGTTCGAGGACCGGCAGCGCCTGTCGAGCATCGACTTTGTCCTGAATAACAGTCCGACCCCGGATAAACCCATCATCGATAGCGTTCTGGGCGGCGTGGCGCTTCTGGATTTCGATCGGGACGGCTACCTGGACATCTTCTTCACCAACGGCGCCCGCATCCCTGGTCTCGAAAAGGACGACGCCTCGTTTTACAACCGCCTTTATCACAACAATCATGACGGCACCTTCACGGATGTAACTGCACAGACCGGCGTCGCCGGCGCCGGCTACAGCATGGGCGTGGCCTGTAGCGACTACGACAACGACGGCTACCCGGACTTATTTGTCGCGGGCGTCAACCGCAACACCCTCTATCACAACAATCGGGACGGCACCTTCAGAGATGTTACACAGAAAGCCGGCGTTCAAGGCCTGGATGAATCCGGGAGGAAACTCTGGTCGGTGGGCGCGGCGTGGCTGGATTACGACAGCGATAGGCGGCTGGATCTGTTCGTTTCGAATTATCTGGACTGGTCCCCGGAAAACGCGCACATCTGCGGCGAACCGGGGAAGCGCCTCTCGTGTTCCCCCGGGCTCTACAAAGGCACCCACAATTTTCTCTACCACAACAATGGCGACGGCACGTTTACCGACGTCTCTCGCGCCACCGGCATTGCCCAGCATGTAGGCAAGGGGATGGGTGTCGCGGTGGCTGATTTCGATGGCGACGGCTTCATCGACATCTTCGTGGCCAACGATAATGAGCGCAACTTTCTGTTCCGCAACATGAGCGGCAAAACGTTTGAGGAAATGGGTGTGCTTGCGAACGTCGCATATACCGAAGACGGCGTCCCGGCGTCGAGCATGGGAGCGGATTTCCGGGACCTCAACAATGACGGCTACCCGGACCTGATTATGACGGCTCTCGCGGGCGAGACCTTTTCACTGCGCGTGAATATGGCGGGGAGGCTGTTTGAAGATGCGACGTACAAGTCCGGAATGGGATTGGCGTCCAACTTACTTTCCGGCTGGAGCGTAGGGGCGTTCGATTTCGACAACGACGGTCATAAAGATCTGTTCTTCACGAATTCGCACGTGAGCGAAAACGTGCACCTCTATAGCCATCATCAATACCAGCAGGCGAACGCCGTGTTCCGCAACATGGGGAACGGCACCTTTGCCGATGCCACAGCGAAGGTGGGTCCGGCTTTGCAGATGGCGCGCGCGCATCGCGGTTCGGCCTTCGGGGACCTGAACAACGATGGGAAGATCGATGTGGTGGTTTCGGCGATCGGCCAGCCGGCCGAGATCCTTTACAATACTTCGCCGGGCCCAAACCACTGGGTCATGATTGAGACCGATGGCCGCCGGAGCAACCGTGACGGTATCGGAACCCGCATCAAGTTGGTTGGGCAATCCGGGCGCGTACAATACAACCAGGTGACGACTTCGGTGGGTTATGTGAGTTCCTCCGACCGCCGCGTGCACTTCGGCTTGGGCGCCGACGCACGGATTCGGGAGATCGAGCTTCGCTGGCCCAGCGGAACGGTGCAAGTGCTCAAGGACCTGGCAGCCGATCGCATCCTCAAGGTAACGGAAGAATGATTTTGTTGGCCGCCGCTTTGCTTCTGGGACAGGCTGGCGCCGATGCGTGTGCAGGCACGGAGGCGCAGTTGAAGGTTGCTGGCCCGGCTCTCGCCGAGCGGCACGTGGACGAAGCTGCTCGCATTCTGGCACCGCTTGAATCCGGTTATCTTGGCTGCTGGAAAGTGGTCCTGGCACTGGGCCGGCTGCATTATGAGCAAGGAGATTACCGGCGCGCCAACACCTTTTCAGAACTGGCGATGCTCAACGCTCCTGAGAATCCGGATGTTCTGCTCTTGCGCGGCCAGATGCTGGTCTTGCAAAACCAGGGGCCGCGAGCTCAGGAACTTCTCGAGAAGGCATGCAAGCTCGATCCGAACAATGCCGAAACGCACTATCAACTCGGCACGCTCTACGACAGCAACCGCCGGCATGGAGAAGCCGTAGCGGAATTCGTGAAGGTCACCGAATTGCGGCCTCATGATGCGCGCGCCTACGATTATCTGGCGCTGAATCTCGAGCCACTGGGCGAGATCCGCAAGGCCGAAGCAGCCTACCAGAAAGCCCTATTGATCAATCAAGGGACGATGGCCGACCCGTTCTTGGACTACAACTACGGGCGGCTGCTGCTCAAGCTCAACCGGCTCACGGAGAGCCAGACGCATCTGGATCGCGCCTTACGCCTCGCGCCCGGCACACGCGCCGTTTCCTACGAACATGCGCGGTTGAATCTGCGGCTGGATAAGCTGCAGGACGCCCGTGCCGATGCCGAGCACGCGCTGGCCCTGGCGGATCCAGGCGGCTACATTCTCGATCTCCAGGTCTACAATCTGCTGGTCCAGATTTATGCGCGCCTCGGCGACAAGGACTCCGCGCAGAAGTATGCCCGGATGAGTGAAGCGGCAACCATTCCTTTGCGCACCAGAGAGCGCAGATGAGGCGTCTGGCAATCATCCTGTGTGTAACTTGAATCATAAAATGGCCGCGATTGTAACCATAATGTGGCCGCCGGGGATTGTGCCTTGAAGCATAAATTGGCAGTGACTGCCAACATTCGCTTCCCAAATGATGATGATGGTAGGGGTGCCACATTATGAACATGTCTGTCGATGTTGGTGTGGCGCGCCAAACTCTTCGCCGTCGGCTTAGTTTAGTATAGGTGTTGTATCGCACCTATATAAACCTTTGTGCCACATTTTGTTAGGGTTTGCTTCCGGAACCCAAATTGCGCTTCCACCCTCCGAGCACAGAATCCCTCCCCGCACTGCCGGTTGAGCATCGCGGATGGCTAGCCTGCTGCGGTCTGCACTTACTGCCAACTTAGGCTTCCTTTTTGTACTTACTGCCAAGTTATGCTTCAAATCGACTCGGCCATCCAGAATTGGCTGTGGGCTAAAGGACTTCCAGTTGCGACACTGCCATTTTATGCTTCACAGCACTGCCACTTTATGCTTCAAGGCACAGGGATCGCAGGCAGCCTCCGTAGGCCCTAGGAGCGTTAACCAGTCACACGCCATCTCAACTGAAACCATAAAGTGGCCGCAAGTTTCGATTTTGAATCATAATGTGGCCGGGAGTATGGGGGACAGGAGCGACGCCGAGCATCCTGGAGCCGACACAAAGTCTTTGTAATCTGTTTATAGCCCGCCTGTACGTGTGACCTAATACACCTATACATTAACAGGCATTTCCAAGTCATTGCTCAGTTTGCGGATTACCAGACGGTCCGCGCAGGAGAGACCGAGCACGAGTGGAGGTTAGAGAGGCCGCTTATCAACTACATGCAAGGGGTGTCAAGATCGCTTGAAAACACCTCCTCCTGCTTCTGACAAGTTCGGACTACCTCAATCTCGAGGTGGGTCGCGCAGCCCTTCGGCAGGTCAGGCAAAAGTCAGGCAAGAACTCAATCGTGGGGTTGAGGACGGATAAGTTGCACCAGTTTATAATTCAAGGGACAGCCGCCGGCGCCGCGGCGGCGGCGCCGGCACTGGCCACATTATGGTTCAAGACGGCCATTTTATGATTCAAGTCACACTGTGCCTCGTTTGCGCAGTTCATGCGCTTGCCGCGCAACCTTCTCTCGACCAGGTGCGGGAGCTGCTGTCCAAGGGCTCGAGGCACAGCGCCGTGGCGATGCTTCGCCGGATAGTCGCTGCAGATCCGCGCAACGCCGACGCCCACATCATGTTGGGAACAACATTGGCCCTCGAGGGGAGCCGTTCGGATTCCATTCAGCAATTGACTGAAGCCGTGCGGCTGAAACCGGACTCGGCAGAGGCGTACCGGGCGCTCGGGATGGCACTGGCTCGATTTGTCGAAACCAAGGCTGCCCGGGAGGCCTTCGAAAAAGCGATCGAGCTCAATCCCAGGCTGGCCGGTGCGCATCTTGACCTCTCGCTGATTCTGGCGCAGTCGGGGGAGTGGAGTCTGGCGCGCGAGCACTTGGACCGCGCCATCCAGATTCAGGGCGATACGCCGGCGGCAGCCCGGGCTTACTATCTTCGAGCCGGAATTCATGGCGAGCAGAACGAGCTCGAAGCCGCCCTGGCTGACCTGGAGCGCGCAGTCCAATTGCGCCCTGATTTCGCGGAAGCCTGGTCGGATCTGGGCGCCGTGAAGCGCAATCTGCTGGATGATGCGGGTGCGCTGACCGCCCTCGAGCGGTCCGTCCGGATCGATCCGAAAAACGGCAAAGCTCAGTTTCGGCTGGGCTCGGAGTATTTGCACGGCCGCAAACCGCACCTCGCCGTCGAACACCTGCGCCAAGCTTTGCGGCTGGATCCAGACGACAGGGCCACACTCTACAACCTGCAAATGGCTTTGCGCGCAAATGGGCAGGGTGAGGAAGCCAAGCGCGTGGAAGCCAGGATCGCGGAGCTGCTGCGCCAAAGAAGCCTGGCGTCGAAGACCGCGATACAGGCGGCAAAGCTCAACAACGAAGGCGTGGAGATGGAGAAGACAGGCAACCTTCACGCCGCATTGGAAAGGTACAGGGCTGCGCTCGAGCTCGATCCGGAGCATGGCGGGTTTCGATTGAACCTCGGTCTGGTGCTCTGCCGTCTAGGCCGGTGGGATGAAGGAATCGCGGAGATTCGCGAAGTGGTCCGCCGCTACCCCGACAACGCGGAAGCCACCAAGGCGTTGTATATTGCTTTGGAACAACGACTGAAAACCCCGGCTTCGGTGGAAACGCCGGCCGAAAAGCCGGTGCGCTGATTAGTTCAGGATGGCGAGTTTCCGGAGGAGGCTGAAATCCTCTAACATTTTGGCAGTCCCCATAACCACAGAAGTCAGAGGATCTTCGGCCAAGGAAACTGGAAGATTGGTTTCTGTTTGGATCCGCTTGTCAAGATTTTTCAGCAGAGAACCGCCGCCGGTCAGTACGATTCCCCGATCACTGATGTCCGCGCTCAGCTCCGGCGGTATGCGTTCGAGCGCCACGCGAATTGCCTGAACAATCAAAGAGACGCATCCGGATAGCGCTTGCCGGATCTCTTCCTCTCGAACAGAAACTGTTCTCGGGATACCTTTTAGTACATCCCGCCCTTTGACGTCCATGCTTGCGGGCCGGTCCGACGGGTAGGCTGAGCCCACCTCCGTCTTGATTGCTTCGGCCGTGCGCTCTCCGATCACCAGGTTGTGCCCGTGCCTGAGGTGCTCGATGATTTTCTCATCCATCAGGTTGCCGGCGACACGCACGGAGCGAGAGTAGACGATACCGGAAAGAGAGATCACAGCAATATCTGTAGTGCCGCCACCGATATCGACCACCATGTTGCCAGTCGCTTCAGTCACGGGAAGTCCGGCGCCGATCGCCGCGACCATGGCTTGGTCCACCAGGTGCACTTCACTGGCTTTGGCACGATAGGCCGCATCCAGCACCGCGCGCCTTTCCACGTCCGTGGTCTCACTGGGTATGCCCATGACAATGCGCGGGTGCACTAGGCGTTTCCTTTGATGGGCCTTCTGTATGAAATTTTGCAACATCTCTTCCGCCGCATCGAAGTCGGCAATCACTCCATCCCGCATAGGCTGGATCGCGACCATGTACCCCGGTGTGCGGCCCAGCATTTCTTTCGCGTCCTTTCCAACGCTCTCGACTTTTCCGGTCTTTTTGTTGATAGCGACGATGGAAGGCTCATCGACCACGATGCCCTTGCCCGTGGCATATACCAAAGTGTTCGCCGTACCCAGATCGATGGCGAGATCGGATGAAAACATGCGCAATAGTGAGCGGCTGGTCATAGGACTCTTATGAAAGTATCGGTCCCCGCCAAGAAAGACAAGGTTGGATTCGGTTAACCGTTGAACGCTAACATTAACTGTTGAACGCTAACAAATGCAGGCGTGCCGGTCGGCTGAGAGCCAACTTCGGCCGGTCGCTTCAATCGAAGTTTGCGCAGTTGCGCTCACCGTTATCCTGCGCTATGGATTGAAGTCCCAGGGGAAACCATGAAGAGTAACCTCTTAATCATCCTGACGGTGGCGCTTCCAGTTCTCGCGCAGACCACGGTCAAAGACGCTTTGGTGGAACGTTGGAAGACGTTGGCCGAATTCACGATTGCTGTAGCCAGCAGCATGCCTGCCGAAAGTTACAATTTCCGTCCGGATCCGGAGGAGATGACCTTCGGCCAGTTGATGAGGCACATCGCGGCGGTCAATCTCGATGCGTGTGCCAATGCTAGCGGCATGCCCCGGCCGAGGCTCCCATTAAAGATCGCCGAGTTGGCCAAGGACAAGGGGAATGTGGACATTGAAAAGGAAGCGGCCATCGAGTTTCTGAACGACTCTTTTGACTTCTGTAATAACGCGGTCGCTTCCATGAGCCCGGAGCACATGAATACGGTGGTTGGCCCGCCCGCCAGCCATCTGACCGGTTTCGAATGGCTTTGGAGTTATTTCACGCACACCGCGCATCACCGTGGACAGGCGGTCATTTACCTGCGGGTGAAGGCCATCAAGCCGCCAGACTATACATTCTAGAATTCCGGTGCCCCATTTCGCATCCAGGGGCTTCCTCTCCGACGGTTGGATCGTTGTCGGTCGCCATGACGGCTAGCTACTAGTGCTTAATTGAGTAAATTAACAATTGTATTTTGAAGCTGGCTGCCCTTCACTTCGCGCTTCCGCCAGCGGAATGGTTTGGCGCGCTCGTTGTGCCTCCGGAAGAAGGCTTCAATAGCCTCGCACAGTTGTTCTTTGCTCTTGAAGCTTC
>QHXW01000180.1 GCA_003223115.1 Acidobacteriota bacterium | reverse complement strand
GCCATTGGTTGTGTCTATGCTTCACGTGCCTGAGGATCCAGTGCGCCTGATTCTCGATTTCGGCTGGCGGGAGCTGGGGTTCATCGTCGTGCTCGCGCTCTCGGTTACATTGCTTTTTGGACTCGCGCCAGCGCTTCGCGCTTCGGCCGTGAAACCGATGAGCGCACTCAAGGGCGGCGAAGATCCACACTCACGCCGCCGCGTGATGAACGCGCTCCTGGCCGCTCAGACGGCCTTCTGCGTCCTGGTACTATTCGTCGCGGGACTTTTCGTCGCCACCTTCGAACGCCTCTCGAACCGGCCCCTGGGATTCTCGGAACACGTCCTCGTGATAGACGCCTCAGCCTCCAAAGAACAGCCGGTGGAGATCTGGATGCAGGTAGCGGACCGGCTTCGCCAGGCGCCGGGAGTGCAGTTCGCCTCGCTGGCTGGATGGCCGCTATTGAGCCGCAATCGCTGGACGGTCGACGTGCGCGTCCCCGGTCACGCAATCGAGGCTCGCTCACCGTATTTCCTCGACGTATCGCCCGGTTTCTTCGAAACCATGCGGATCGGCCTGATCGATGGGCGCGACTTTCGGCGGCGCGATGTTCCGCCGCGGTTGAAGGGTTCCACGCAGCCGTTACCTGGAGCTGGTATTGTTAACGAGGCATTCGCCCGCACCTTCTTCAACGGGCAGAATCCGGTAGGCAGGTCGGTGAATGTCCGCATAGACAAGGATCTTGCCGCTCCCATGGAGATCGTCGGTTACGTGCGCGATGCCGCCTATTACGACGTGCGCGAACCCATGCATCCTACGGTATATGTGCCCATGTTAAACAAGGAGCACAATACACTTCTGGTACAGACCCCCGGTGATCCGCTGGCGCTAGCACCCATAGTGCGCCGGGCAGTCTCAGAGGTGCGTCCCGATTTCCGGTTGATCAACATCCAACCACAAAGCAATTTTCTACGGTGGCAAATGCTGCGCGAACGGCTGCTCGCCACGCTCTCTTTGTTCTTCGGTATCGTCGCCTTGGTGCTCGCGGCGATCGGGCTGTACGGCGTCCTGAACTATTCGGTAACCCAGCGACGGCGCGAGATCGGCATCCGCATGGCGCTCGGCGCACGCTCCGCTCACGTAGTGCGCCGGGTCACCTCCGAGATGGCCCGAATGGTTTGCCTCGGCTCTGCCATCGGCTTGGCGGGAGGCTTGGCGAGCGGGCGCTTCATCGAGAGTCTTCTGTTCGAGGTCAAAGCGGCGGACCCAGGCAGCGTTGCAGCGCCAATTCTGATTCTGGCGGGTGCGGCTGTGCTCGCGGCTCTGCCTCCGGCAATCCGTGCCGTGCGGATCGATCCTGCGCAGACTTTAAGGAGCGAATAAATCACGCCGAAGGTCTAAGACCGCAACACCTGCGGCCGTTGGGATTCCAGGGGCGGTCCTGCGAAGTCCGGTTGTAGTCCACAATCGGCGGGCACTTCTCTCCGCACGTCAGATGGCGTCGATCCTCGTTTCTGGCCCGAACAGCGCACATGCCGGGTTGACCTGCGTAAACGCTGGGCTACTCGTGGGTAATCATCGCCGCAGGACTTCGCCGGCTCCGTCGAGATAGTTCGTCTGCACGCAGCGTAGTACCATTACGTCAGATTTTGCAGGCACTATGCGTTGTGTTCTCTTGACGACGGTAATTGTTGTGTGCCCGATCAGCGTGTATGCCAGTCATCCGCACCCCACGATCGTCCTGAATTATGCTTTCAAACCATTAGTGAACAATGGCAAGCTGGTTATGCGCATTCTCCTACAATTCCAGGGCGGCCCGATTGAGAACGCCGACCTCGTGGTGCCTACCACTTGGGGCGATGCGAAAGATCTAGATAAGGGGATCGCCAATCTCAAGAATGTTCATGAGGCTGGCCATGTCCGCATTTCCTACGACTTGGTGAAGGACTGGGTCGTGCCGCCGTCGCGGGCGGATCACCATGCCATTCTCGAACCGGAATACTTTGAGTTCAACACGCAGAATGGGCTTGTTCATCCCAAGTTCGCAACCACCACGCGGGTGGAGGTTCGTTTCGATTGGAGGAAGCTCCTGCCCGGCTGGTCTCTGGCTACGAGTTTCGGGGCCGGTGATCGCTTGCAATCCTTTCGTGGCACTTGGGGGGAAGTAAACAACGCGCTTTTCGCCGGCGGTGATTTCCGGATCTACCAGAGAGACATTTCCGGCCGCCCTGTCATCGTGGCGATTCGCAGCAACTGGCAATTCACGGATGAAGAAGTAGCCGTCCGCATTCTCAAGGTGATTTCCTTCGAACGAGCCTTCTGGCGGGATTATAACTTTCCCTACTACCTAGTAACGGTGTCTACATTCGGACGCGATGACGGCGGCTCGGGGGGCGGCGGGTTCACCAACGCCTTCGCGCTGTTCCTGCAGCGGGGATCCTCATTTGGCTATGGCGTTCAATCTCTCCTCGCTCATGAGACATTTCATACCTGGAACCCATATCGAATGGGTGTGCTGCCCGATTCCAGCATTGGGATGTCGTGGTTCACGGAGGGGTTCACCACGTACTATCAAGACGTCTTACTGCTCCGCGCCGGTCTGCTTTCGTTCCCGGAGTACGTGCAGCATACGAACGAGAATCTTCGCAAGTACCTGTTGTCGCCGGCCAGGAATGTCACGAATCAGGAGGTGATCGAGCGCCATCGCGTCGATTCTGCGAGCGATGTCATTCCGTATTCACGTGGGGCCACGACGGCTCTGTGGCTGGATTCGACGATCCGGAAAGGCACACGCGGCAAATCCTCGCTCGATACATTGATGTTCGATCTGGTGCGGCAGGCGCGCAGGAGAAAGCCGGCTTTGACTGCCGAACGGGTTTTTCGCACCGCCGGAAAGTACATCGATGCTGCCGCTCTCCAGCAGTTGCGCGAATACGCCGAACTGGGTAAGACCATTCCAGTCCCGGCGGCGGCGTTGGGACCGTGCGCGACGCTGCAAATGAATGACATTCCGACGTTCGAACTCGGGATCGATCGGGAGGCATTGATTAGCCAGCACACCGTTTCAGGAGTGAAGGCCGGGAGCGCAGCGTTTGAGGCGGGCTTGCGGGATGGCCAGCAGGTGACTCGCACGAATATTTATTGGAACGACGTATCGAAGCCCGTCCAGTTGACAGTCCACACGGAAGGCGGCAGCAAAGCGGTCGAATATTATCCGCGCGGGTCGTCACTCGGTCTCATACCGCAGTATCATCTCAGCGCTGAGGCGTCCAGCAGTCCCGACCATTGCGTGCAGTGATGCACTATAGCCCCGTTCCGCGTCCGCTCCGTCGCGCCGCAAGCTGAGACCGCGCTCTTCGAATTGCGTGGAAGTTGGATTGCAGTCTGGCGCGAACGTTTTGATGATTGCAACATGGACCGCCAACTTGATCCCCGCCACGCGGACTTCCTAAATGGCTACCCTGGCTAGCCGCGCACCTCCGTTTGGGCAGACCGTGAAATGAAATGGCCAGACGGTTACCCAGGGCCTGACGCCTCGATTGTTGTTCGTACGTCCGGTTCTACTCGTTTGCGCCTTGAACCAGTTGCTGTCGCCTACGATTCTCCTCGATGCCCGTATATGGACAAGATCCCGCGTCCGAGATGCCAACGCGGTAAACTGTCCCAACGTTAGCCGCGTGATTACCGTCTCACCGGTTTGCACCCAGAAGTAGCCGTATGCTGAAGTCCCTTGCATCCAACTCGCCGTGTGGCTCGTCGCTGCGACGACACCAGGGCTCGCCAGTGCCCCTTCCCGGCGGAGGGTACAGGCCTCACCCTGAGCGGCAAGTTTTGATCCCCTAACCAAATCGTCAGTAGAGCGTCTACCATTTGTGCCCCGGCGGTGGTAGACTATCTACTATCCTGATATGGCCAAAGAACACTCCAACCGCGTCGAGCTGCTGCAAGGCACGCTGGATATGCTGATCCTGCGCACGCTGCTGTTTGGCCCCATGCACGGCCACGGCATCGCGAAGCATATTCAGCGCACCTCCGATGAAGTTTTACAAGTGGATCACGGCTCCCTCTATCCCGCATTGCACCGGCTGGACCGTCAGCGGTGGATCACGTCGAAATGGGAAACGACCGACCGCGGCCGCGAAATGAAGTTCTACCGGCTGACCGCCGCGGGCCGGAAGCAGCTCACGCTCGAGGAATCCAGGTGGAAGCAACTGGCGCGTGCCATCGCGCGTGTGATGCGGCCGGCCGAGGAGTGAGGCATGCGGTGGTGGGCAAGGTGGCGTAGACGGAAGCAATGGCGCGAGCGGGATCTGGATCGTGAGATCCGCGCGCATCTTGACCTCGAGGCCGAAGAACAGGCAGCAGCGGGAGTTCCGCCCGGCGAAGCGTCGTACGCAGCGCGCCGGGCATTTGGCAACGTGGATCTATTCAAGGAAGCCACGCGCGAAATCTGGGGATGGGCTTGGAGGGACAGGCTGGCCCAGGATATCCGCTATGGCCTGCGCAGGTTGCGCAAAAGTCCCGGGTTCACGACCGTGGCCGTGCTATCGCTCGCGCTGGGCGTCGGAGCCAACACCGCCATCTTCAGCATCATTCATGCTGTCCTGCTGCGCCCGCTGCCTTATCCTGAACCTCATCGGCTCCTGGCTATCGAAGAGACGCAGTCGGCTACGAAGGTCTTCTCGTCCGAAGCCATGATGGTCTCGGCTCTGCATTTCGTAACATGGCGCAAGCAGTGCCGGTCCTTCGAGCAGATCGCCTTGCTGGATGGGTTGAGTCTCAACCTGACCGGGATGGGCGAACCCGAACGGCTCGATGTCGAGCGGGCGTCGGCCACCCTATTTCCGTTGCTGGGCGTACAACCGCGGCTGGGGCGCAGTTTCCTCGAGGAAGAGGACCAGCCCGGGCGCGACCGCGTGGTGATGCTCAGCGACTCGCTGTGGCACCGGCGATTTCAATCCGATCCAGGTGTCGTAGGCCGCAAGATCACGCTCGACGGTGTTCCCTTCGAGGTGGTGGGCGTGCTGCCGGCAAGCTTCCGAACGCCATGGCTCGGTGGACCGGTCGACCTCTGGAAACCGTTCGCCATTCGCGAAGACGAGCTGCAAGTCATTGGCGACTTCAACTATGAGTGCCTGGCGCGCCTGCGGCGTGGCGTTTCGCGCGAACAGGCCGTGGCGGAGATGAAGATAATACAGAGCGGAATCGCCAGGACCATTCCGGAACGAGTGGAGCTGGGCGCGCTGCTCACGCCACTTGCCGAGCGCATGACCGCCGGCTCACGGCAAGGCCTGCTGCTTTTGCTCGCCGCGGTGGGTGCCGTGCTGCTGATTGCCTGCGTGAATATCACGAATCTCCTACTGGCGCGCAACACGGCGCGGCGGGAACTGGCTATCCGGGCGGCAATCGGCGCGTCCCGCGGACGACTCGGCCAGCAGATGCTGACGGAAAGCCTGATCCTTTCGGCGCTGGGCGGCATGGCGGGAGTGCTGCTTGCGCAAACCGTAGTCGGGCTGGTTGTGGCCCATGCTCCGGCGGATCTTCCGCGCATAGATGAAGTGCGTCTGGATGCGCCGGTGTTCTGGTTTTCGTTCCTGATTTCCATGGTTGCGGGCCTGGTGTTCGGCTTTCTGCCGGCTTGGAAATTTTCGCTTGCCGATCCACAAGACGCGCTGAAGGCCGATTCGCGGACCACGACCGGAGGCACGTCGAGCGGCCGCGTGCGCCGCCTGCTGGTGGGCTGTGAGGTCGGCCTCGGCACGGTTTGCCTCGTGCTCGCCGGTCTTCTCATGCAAAGCTTCGTCCGGCTGCTCCGCGTCGAGAGAGGCTACGCCGTTGAGCGGATACTCACGGTAAATCTCATGATGCCGGCCGTCCGCTATCCGGACCTCGCGGCGAGAACTAAATTCCTGCGCAGCGCGCTCGACGATCTGCAACGGCTTCCCGGCGTGCTGGCGGCGGGCGCGACGAATCGCCAGCTGCTCAGCGGCCCAGGGTCAAACAACTCCATCACGCTCGAAGGCACGAAGGTTCCATTGCTCGAACGGCCGGTGGTGGATTACCGCTGCATCAGCCCCGGCTACTTCCGCACATTCGGCATCCCACTGATAACCGGGCGCGTGTTTGACGAGAGCGATGTGCACAGGAATGTCGCGGTGCTGTCCGCCAAGACGGCGCAAGGGCTCTGGCCGGGCGAGAATCCGGTGGGCAAGCATTTTCGGCTGGGCGACGAAGGGTCGCCGCTCGCGGAAGTGGTTGGCGTCGCCGGCGACGTGCGCGGCGTGCGTCTCGATGAGGTTCCGAACCCCACGGTCTATTTGCCCTACTGGCAGCGTGACCGTCGCGACATGATCATCGCGGTGCGCACCGCGCTCGAGCCAGCAGCAATGGCGTCGGGCGTACGAGACACCATCCGCAAGCTCGATCCGGAATTGCCGGTGCGCGCGTTCCGCACCATGGAACAAGTATTGAGCGCGGAGCTGTCCCCGCGGCGGTTCCAGCTCACGCTGGTGCTGCTGTTTGCCGCGACGGCGCTGCTGCTGGCAAGCATCGGCATCTACGGCGTGGTTTCGTATTCGGTGGCGCAGCGGCGCGCCGAGATGGGCATCCGGATGGCACTGGGAGCGACGGCATCGGATGTGAAGTGGCTCGTAATGCGGCAGGGCATGGGCCCGGTGGTAGCCGGGTGGGCCGCGGGTTTAGTCGGAGCGCTGGCGGTGGGCCGGATTGTACGCAGCCTGCTGTTCGATACGGGCACATCTGACCTCGCGACGCTGGCGAGTGTGTCGGCGGTTGTTCTGCTCGTTGCGCTAGCCGCCTGTTATCTCCCCTCGCGGCGCGCGACACGTATCGATCCAATGGTGGCCCTACGGTACCAGTAAGGACGCGAGTGATGGCGTGGTGGCGAAGCATGATCGACCGGATCACCCGGCGAAGCAATGAGCGGGATCTCGATCGCGAGATCCGCGCGCATCTGGAGATGGAAGCCGAGGAGCAAATAGAAGGCGGACAGGCGCCGGCAGAAGCTCCTTACGCCGCCCGGCGCGCTTTCGGCAACGTGACTTTGATTCAGGAGGTAACACGCGAAATGTGGGGATGGAATTCTGCCGAGCGGCTCTGGCAGGACCTGCGTTATGCGGGCCGAACACTCAGGAAGAATCCCGTGTTCGCCGCCACGGCCATTGCGACGCTTGCGCTCGGCATCGGCGCCAATACCGCGATCTTCAGCTTGCTGAACGCCGTGATGCTGCAGAGCTTGCCGGTGCGCGATCCCGCGCAACTCGTCCTCTTCGGTGAAGGGAGTTGGGAAGGTGCTAACGCCGGCCCGGCAGAGCCCGGTATTCTCTGGCTTGACTCATATCCGCTCTATCAGAGGCTGCGGGCCCAGAATCAACTCTTCGAAGACATTGCCGCCCAGCAAAACAACACAAGCGGCGTCAATGTTGAGTGGGCCAGCCGTCCCAGCGATGGAACAGCCGATTTCGCGTCGGGCCGTTGCGTGAGCGCCAACTACTTCGACGTGCTCGGCGTGCCGGCGTTCCGCGGACGCGCGTTCCACCCGGATGACGATGCCGCGGGCGCCAATCCGGTTGTTGTTCTGAGCTACGGTTACTGGCAGCGGAGGTTTGGCGCGAATCCAGCGCTGGTGAACGAAACCGTCATGCTGAACGGCGCGCCCTACACCGTGGTGGGTATCACGCCGCCCGGCTTTACAGGCACCAAGATCGGGCACGCGACCGACCTTTGGGTTCCCTTGCGCATGCAGCCGCGGTTCATGCGCAAAGAATCTTTTCTGGCGGACGGGCGCCTCTGGTGGCTATCCGTCATCGGCCGGTTGAAGCCGTGCGTGCCGCTGGCTCAGGCGCAGGCCAGCGTGAACGTCACGCTACAGCAATTCCTTTCGGAAATACCACCAGCCTCGTCGCAGGAGCTGGTTGATCGCCGGGCGGTACGCATCGAACTCCTGCCGGGAGCCAGAGGTTTCTCGGGCGTTCGGCGGTTGTTCGCGATGCCGCTCGCGCTGTTGATGGCCGGCGTCGGCGTCCTGTTGATGATCGCCTGCGTGAATGTCTGTCACTTGTTGCTGGCGCGGGCCACCAGGCGCCATCGCGAATTCAGCCTGCGTATGGCGCTGGGCGCCAGCCGCGCGCGCCTGCTCCGGCAACTGCTCACCGAGGGATTGATGCTATCCGCGTTAGGCGGGGCGGCAGGGGTGCTCATTGCCTGGTGGCTGGCTCAGGGTTTGGTGCGCCTGGCCGACTATCGTGGCGCTGCGGTGACTGTTGTCGTCACACCCGACGCCCGCGTGATCGCTCTTACCGCGCTGGTAGCGCTGGCGGCTACGGTCCTGTTTGGACTTGCTCCGGCCTGGCAATCCTCCGGCATCCAACTCGCCACGGCGCTGAAAGAATCTGCGCGCGGCATCACCGGCGGATTCCAGCAGCGGTTCAGCCGGCTGTTGTTGGTTTTCCAGGTGACGCTCTCGGTTGCGCTGCTTGTGGGCGCGGGCCTGCTCGTGCGCAGTCTGGAGAATTTGAAAAACATGAACAAAGGTTTCGACGAAGAGCATGTCCTGCTGGTCGAAATCAGCAGCCGCTCAATCGGCCTGGCCCCCGAGCCGACACTCGCGCTGTACGACGAGCTGATCAGCCGTGTGACTGCACTGCCAGGTGTGCGGTTCGCTGGTCTTTCCCGCACTAGTTTGTTGAGTGGCAATACCAGCACGAGCGATATCGTTCTGCCCGGATACATGCCTGCGCGCGGCGAGGACATGGAAGTTCAGGTCGATTGGGTGACGCCTGCATACTTTGATGCGGTAGGGATTCCGCTGGCGCGAGGGCGGCGGTTCTTGCCGGCGGATGGTGCCGACAGTCCAAAGGGCGCCATCGTCAATGAGGCCATGGCGCGGCGATTTTTCAAAACCGCAGACGTGGTGGGCCGCCGATTCCGCAACGACCCCTCAAGTAAAGATCTGGAAATCGTCGGGGTGGTGAAGGATGCAAAGGTTGTCGGGCTGCGGGAGGAAGTTCGGCCCATCGTGTATGTACCAGTGCGGCAGTCTCCGCAGTTACTCTCCAGTCTGTCGGTGCGGGCTACTGGTGACCCCGGTTCGCTAGCAAGCCAGGTCCGCAAGACTATTTTGGACATTCGGCCCCGCGTGCCTGTCGGCCAGGTGGCGACTCTCCGCGCGCGAGTCGAACAGTCACTGGGGCAGGAGCGGCTGATTGCCGAACTGTCGAGCGCGTTCGGCCTGGTCGCGCTGCTGCTGGTCAGCGTCGGTCTGTATGGCGCTCTGTCGCAGCAGGTAGCGCAGCGTTCGAACGAAATCGGCGTGCGTATGGCGCTCGGCGCGTCACGTGGTGGCGTCCAATGGATGGTGCTGCGGGAGGCGTTGATGCTGGTTCTCGCCGGCATCGCGCTGGGCATTCCGCTGGCCATAGCGGCGGGCCGTTTGGTAACGGGCCTGCTCTTTGGGCTCAAGCCAGCGGACCCAATCACGCTGGTGGCGGCCAGCGCCGCAGTTCTCGCCGTGGCAACTCTCGCCGCGTATGTGCCGGCGCGCCGCGCTTCATCGGTCCATCCGATGACGGCTTTGAGATATGAATAGGGACGGTGCCATGCGTTGGTGGCGAAAAGCTCTCGATAGACTAACCCGGCGAGGCAATGATGAGCAGAATCTCGATCGCGAGATCCGGGCGCATCTAGAGTTGGAGGCCGAAGAACAAATAGAAGCCGGACAGGCGCCCGTGGAGGCTGCCTACGCGGCGCGCCGAGCTTTCGGCAACGTGACTCTGATTCAGGAGATAACACGCGAAATGTGGGGATGGACGGCGCTCGAAAAACTCGGCCAGGATTTGCGCTACGCGATGAGGATGATGCGGAAGAGCCCCGGATTCACGGCGATTGCGGTGCTCTCGCTCGCGCTGGGCATCGGAGCCAACACCGCCATCTTCAGCGTGACGGACGCCCTCTTCTGGAAGTTGCTACCGGTCAAAGACCCACGACAGTTGGTCTGGATCGTCGCCACCAATGGCAAAGAGCGGCAGGTACACTGGCTGCCCGATGAAATTTTCCGCCAGGGGCACAATGGAAACCAGGTCTTTTCCGGAATCCTCACGAAAGCCGATGACGGCTTGAGCTTCACAGTGGACGATAGAACCGAGAGGGTCATGGGGGAAGTCGTCTCGGGCGACTTCTTCTCTGTGCTAGGAGTCAACGCATCCGTTGGTCGCCTCTTTTCGGAACAGATTGTAAACGGCTCCTGGGCGCCGGAGGCCGTGCTCAGCTATGACTTTTGGATGCGGAGGTTTGGAGGCGATGCCCATGTAGTAGGAAAAACGATCCAGTTGAACGGATATCCATTCACAGTGGTGGGTGTGTCAGCGGCTGGCTTTTTTGGCCTCGATGTGGGGAACTCGCCCGACGTCCGGGTTCCAAGGCTACCGGAATCACTGGCTCACACTATGCCGGCGATGGAACTTTTAACCGGTCACGACGGAATCACGGCGCGACTGAAGCCGGGCATAACGATGCGGCAGGCGGAGGCCGCCACCGAAGTCATCTATCAGCGATTTCTTCAGGCCCATCCGGAAATCAATGCAAAGCCTCGCTATCGAGGTTCCCACATTCTGCTGGCGCCTGGCGCACGGGGGAGTTCGGAGCTTCGGGAGGACTTCGGACGTCCGCTCTTTCTCCTGATGGGCGTGGTCGGAATTGTACTCTTGATCGCTTGCGCCAATATCGCGAGCCTTCTGCTCGCGCGTTCCATGGCACGCCGCGCGGAAATCGCCGTCCGCCTCGCCATCGGCGCAGGACGTGCCAGATTGATCCGCCAACTGCTCACGGAAAGCATGCTTCTATCTGTCATCGGCGGTGGCTTTGGCATCGCCTTTGCCTTTTCGCTCAGTGAGTTCCTGTTTAGCTTTCTGCCGCAAACTACCACACGGATCGTGCTCAACGTCCGGCCCGATGTTGGGGCGCTAGGTTTTACGCTTGTCATTTCGGTGCTCACCGGAATTCTCTTTGGATTGGCTCCCGCCCTTCAGGCCACCAGGACCGATCTTCTCTCAGCCATCAAGGGCGGCCAGACCGGCGCCGGCGGAGGGCTAAAGCTTGGCAAGACACTGATTGTTTCAGAGGTCGCGCTCTCTCTGGTGCTGCTCATAATCGCTGGCCTGTTCGTCCGGACTTTTCAAAACCTGAAAAGAGTGCGTGGCGGATTTGAAGCGGAGAACGTCCTTTTGTTCACGATGAAACACGTGCATGAGCGGTACTCTCCCGATCGCGTCCGGCATTTCTGCAGCGAGTTGATTCAGCGAGTGGAGGCTGTACCTGGGGTGCGCGTGGCAGCTCTTTCGGAGAGCGGTGGGCCATTGAGCCAGCGGGAGGGCAGCGTCCCAATCCATATTCCGAACACGAGGTCCGAGATTGGAGAAGGGGTGACGGCCATCGCAGATCGGGTGAGTCCAAAATTCTTCGAGAGCCTGGGCATTCCCTTCGAATTGGGCCGCGACTTTACATCTGCTGACCAAGAAGGAGCGTCCAAGGTGGCGATCATCGACGAGAATGTTGTGCACGACCTCTTCGGTGGATCCAACCCGATTGGCCGTCATCTATCCATCACAAAAAGAGGAACCTTCGAGGGTGAGTTCGAGATCGTCGGTGTGGTGAAATCCACCAAGCACCAGAGTCTGAAGGAACATCCCTGGCCCGCCGTTTATTTTTCCATCCTGCAAGGCGACAAGCCCTGGATGCCGACGCTTTTAGTGCGCGCCGCCGGAAACCCTACTCCCGTGATTGCCGCCGTCCGCCAGCAGTTTCAGGCGCTCGACAAGGACCTCCCTGTTTTCAACATTAAGATGTTTCGCCAACAGGTGAACGAATCCATGGCCGGTGAACGACTGATCGCCACGCTCTCAGGCTTCTTCGGTCTGCTGGCGGCGCTGTTGGTCGCGATCGGTCTGTACGGGATCATTGCGTATTCCGTTACGCGCCGGACGCGTGAAATCGGCATCCGCATGGCCGTCGGCGCGGATACGAAGAACGTGCGCTGGATGGTCATGAAAGAGACGCTGTTGCTGGTGGCTCTTGGCCTTCTGCCTGGGCTGATCGCGTCGCTCGTTGCCACGCGCCTGATTGCAAGCCAGCTTTTCGGCGTGTCGCCAACGGACTGGCTGACGCTTTCAGCCGCCACGGTCTTTCTGGTCGCCATCGCAGCGCTCGCTGGCTACCTTCCAGCGCGTCGGGCCTCGCGCATCGACCCGCTGGCGGCCTTGCATTACGAGTGAGAGATCGTGTTATGTCCTGGTGGCGAAGAGCTCTCGATCAACTAATGCGGCGAGGCCGTGATCGCGATCTCGAACGCGAGATCCGCGCGCATCTGGAACTAGAAGCCGAGGAGCAAATACAAGCCGGACAAGCGCCCGCCGAAGCTCCTTACGCTGCATGCCGGGCATTTGGCAACGTCGCGCTATTCAAAGAGTTGACCCGCGAAATCTGGGGATGGAGTTCTCTGGAACGATTCGGCCAGGATCTCCGCTACGCCGCGCGCATGCTCCGTAAGAACCCCGGTTTCGCTGTCGTCGCCGTACTCACGCTAGCCCTTGGCACCGGAGCGAACACGGCGATTTTCAGCGTGGTGAATGCGGTGCTGCTTCGCCCGTTGCCATATCCACAACCGGAGCGGCTTGTCCGGCTGGGGGAAACGGACCGGAGAGAAAGCGCCTCGGTGGGCGAAGTGTCCTATCCGAACTTTACCGATTGGAGAGCTCAGGGCCGCGCCTTCGAAAACATGGCCGCCTACCACACCGGCACATTCACCTTCACGGACGCCGGTGAAGCGCTTCAGCTCGATGGAGTGGTTGTCTCGGCCGCCGTATTTCAAGTGTTAGGTGTCGCGCCGGTGTTGGGCCGCGGTTTTCTTACGCGGGAAGATGGGCCGGAGGGCCAGGTGGTAATCCTGAGCCATGAATTTTGGGAGGAGCGGTTCGGTGCCGCGCCCAACATTCTGGGCCGCACGCTTGTGCTCGACAACAAGAGCTTCACGGTCGTCGGCGTAATGCCGAAAGATTTTGAGTTTCCGATTCAATCAGAGCGCGCAAGACTGTGGACAACCTTCGCCAGCGAGGCGCAAAGCACGGACGGGAAGCCGCCGGTGACCGAGGAACGTGAGTCCCGCTATTTAAGCGTGATCGCGCGCCTGAAGGCGGGAACGAGCGTTCCACAAGCTCAGGCGGAGATGAGCGCTGTCGCGGGGCGGTTGGAGAAGCATTACCCGGGTCCGAACACCAATACGGGCGTGCTCGTTGTTCCGGAGCTCGAACAATTAGTAGGCGGTTCGCGAACTACGCTCCTGGTCCTGCTCGGCGCGGTGGTGTTCGTCATGCTGATTGCCTGCGCCAATGTGGCCAATCTGTTATTGGCGCGGGCCAGGACTCGCCAGAAGGAGATCGCGATTCGTGCCGCCCTCGGCGCCGGCCGTCAACGGCTAATTCGCCAGTTGCTAACGGAGAGTGTTCTGCTTTCCATTCTCGGGGGCGTGCTCGGGCTTTTATTCGGGACATGGGGAATTCATGCCATTCTCAGGTTCGCACCGCATGTTGCGCGGCTTAATCAGGTGGCTCTGGATTTGAGAGTGCTGGCCTTTACCTCTTTCGTTTCACTCTTGACCGGCCTTCTGTTCGGCCTTGTTCCCGCCAGACAGGCGCTGCGTTGCGACCTGACCACGCCATTGAAGGTCGCCGGTCCCGGACCTGGCGCGGGGGCTCGCGATCCCATGCGCAGCGTATTGGTGGTGAGCGAAGTGGCTCTCGCGTCGGTGCTGCTGGTAGGCGCCGGGCTGCTCATCGAGAGCTTGATGCGCTTGTTGCGAGTGAATCCCGGATTTGATGCCAGCAACGTTCTGACCTTTCGGGTCGATCTGCCGGGCCCGCATTACTCCGCTCAGCGGCGTATCGAGTTTTACCGCGAGCTCCTTCCAGACATCCAAGCCGTGCCCGGGGTGCAATCGGCCAGCGCGATCGAGCCGTTGCCTATCGGCGATGGGAATATGGCTTGCAGTTTTCAGATCGAGGGTCGCCCAACGCCTCCGGGCGAATATTTCAATACGGACTTCAGGTCCATTGCACTCCACTATTTCGCGACCATGCGCATTCCCTTGCTGAACGGGCGCGACTTCACAGCGCGGGACGATCTGCATGCCACGCCGGTCGTCATGATCAATCAGAGTTTGGCGCGACGATTTTTCCCGAACCAGGATCCCATCGGGAAGCGCATTATGCCGGCCACCTCAAACGGATATCCGCAAGCGCCTTTGCGAACCATCGTGGGAGTTGTGGCCGATGTGCGGAGTAGATCGCTCATGGAGACAGCCAAGTCGGAGGTCTACGTGCCACAGGCGCAGAGCGCCATGATCATGACAGTGATTGTGCGGTCTGATCGGGAGCCGCGCGTGCTGATTCCTTACGTACGAACGGCATTACGCCGGCTGGACAAAAACCTGCCCGTTTATAACATGTTCACCCTAAGTTCATACCTGTCCGGCTCTCTCGCCGGGCCGCGCTGGAACGCGCTGTTGCTGGGAATCTTCGCGAGCCTCGGACTCACACTGGCGGCGATTGGTCTATACGGTGTCATGTCCTACTTCGTGGCCCAGCGAAGGCATGAAGTTGGCATCCGGATGGCGCTGGGAGCACAGCGCAGTGAAGTGTTGCGCATGGTAGTGAGGGAAGCCATGGTGCTAGTGGCCATTGGCGTCGCCTTCGGACTTTTGGGCGCTGTCGCATTGACCCGCCTACTTTCCAACATGCTCTACGGAATCAAGGGTCTCGACCCTCTAACGTTCATTTCGGTGTCGGTTCTGCTGGCCGCTGTCGGTGCCTTGGCGAGTTATCTTCCCGCGCGCCGCGCGTCGAGGATTGATCCGATGTTGGCATTACGCCACGAGTAAGGGAGGATTTTATGTCCTGGTGGCGAAGAACCTTCGATCGCATGACGAGGCGCCGTCGCGAGCAGGATCTCGATCGCGAGATCCGCGCTTATCTAGACCTCGAGACCGAAGAACAAAGCGAGGCCGGAGGTCCGTCTGCCGAAGCGTCCTACGGGCTCAACGTCCATTTGGCAACGTGGCTTTGATTCAGTAAGGTAACGCGGGACATGTGGGATGGGCTTGGAGGGACAGGCTGGTCCAGGATACCGTTGCCGCGCAGCAAGCGCGGTGAGTTATTCGTGCCGCAGTGCGGTCATCGGATCCAGCCGCGCCGCGCGCCGGGCCGGGAGGTAGCACGCGATCAGCGCTACCGCCGCCAACAGGCCCGCCGTTCCGATGAAGATTGCTGGGTCGCTCGGTTTGACTTCGTGCAGCAAGCTCGCCAGAATTCGTCCCGCGGCGAACGCGCCAGCAATTCCCGCTGTGAGTCCCAGGAGCGCTAGGTTCATTCCCTCCCGCAGTACTTCAACCAGCACGCGGCCGCGGCTGGCGCCCAGCGACATCCGAATGCCGATTTCGCGCGTTCGCTGCGTCACCAGGTATGAGAGCACACCGTAGATTCCGATCGCGGCCAGGAGCGCCGCCAGCCCTGCGAAAGAGCCCACCAGTAGGCTAAGAAATTGCTGGCCTTGCGCCTGGCTAGCCACCACCTCTGTCCATCGAGCGAACGCTGTAGAGCGGCAGGCTGGAATCGATCTGTGCCAGCGCGCGCCGTACCTCTGCCGTGACACCGGATACCGGCAAGGACGTGTGCAAAATCAGAAACTGGCGCGACCGGCCGCCGAAGGCGTCGTAAGCCTCCGGCACGGGTTTCTGGGTGAGGCCCCACTGCCGCACGTCGTTCACTACCCCGATGACCTGGCTCCAGGGGCCGTTGTCGCTACCATGCGAGAACATCCTTCCAAGCGGGGTTTGATTCGGCCAGAAGAAACGGGCCATGCTCTCATTAATCACGCAAGGATAGACGATGGTGTTGGTCTGATCCGCGGGTGGCTCGCGGTTGCTCTCATAGAACGGGCGGAGGCGCATATCGAGCGCCTGGGCCGTCTCAACGTCTGCGGGTGTCAGTAGCCGCCCCTGCAGCAATCGCACTCCCATCGCGCGGAAGTACTCAGGCGACACGCCATGACTCTCCACTAATTGGTTGCTCATCTCGGATGTCTTCTCGCGCAGCTTGACATAATAGTTGCTGCCCCCCTCGAGCGGCAGGTGATCGCTCAAGGCCACAGAATCGACACCGCCGATGCGCCGCAATCGTTCCGATAGAGACTGTGAGAAGTCGTACTGCTGCCGGTCGGTTTTGTAGTGGGCCTCGGGCAGTTGAACGGCCGCGGTCCAGACCCCGTCGCGGCGCACTCCAATGTCCACGCTGCGTAGGCGCGTGAAATCCTTCAGCAGGAGTCCGGCGGAGACCAGCAGCATCAGGGAGAGCGCGATCTCGGCCACCACCAGGACGTTGCTGGTGAACCGGCGCCGCCGCCCAGGACTGATCGAGCTTCCGGCCCCGCCCTTCAACTCCCCGTGCATGTCTGAACGAGACGTTTGAAGCGCTGGAAAAACGCCGAACAAAACGCCCGTGGCGATCGCCAGCACGAAAGTGAACGCCAGCACTGTTCCATTTAGCTGGACCGTGTTGAATTGCGGCAGGCTATAGCTCTCGGCCCTGGAAAACAGGGCGACGCCGCCCCACGCCAGCAGCAGGCCGAACCCGCCGCCGACTAGCGAAAGAAGCAGGCTTTCGGTCAGCAATTGACGCAGCAGGCGAACCCTGGATGCCCCCAGCGCGCTACGGATCGCCACTTCCTTCTGACGTGCCATAGCTCTGGACAGAAGCAGGTTCGCAACGTTCGCGCACGCGATCAGGAGCACCAGTCCGACCGCAGTCAGCATCATGAACAACGAGCCGCGGGAGTCCCCGACCATATCTTCACGAAGCGATGTTACGGCCGCGCCCACCTTATCATTCGAATCCGGATACTGCTTTTCGAGCCGCGAAGCGATTAACTTCAGGTCCGCCTGTGCCGCCTTTAGGGTGACCCCCGGCTTCATTCTGCCGATGGCATTGGCCCAATGGCTTCCGCGATGGCCCAGGGTCTTGCTGTCCATGAGCTGTGGAATCCAGACCTGCGAGCTCCACGGAAAGCGGAAACTCGCCGGCATCACACCCACGATCGCGTACTTTCGTGCATTCAGCTCGATTCGCTGGCCCACGGCATGAGGATCTCCGGCGAATCGGCTTTTCCATAGGCCGTAACTGAGGATGACCACGTCATCCCGGCCGGGTTGGTCCTCGCCGGCGGCCCAGGTTCGGCCCAGGAGTGGATCGACCCCCAGCAGCGAAAAGAAGTTGGCTGCTGTGGGTAGGGCAAGGATATGCTCTGGCATTGCCTCGGCGCTAAGGTTCATATCATTCGGCCAGGCAAACAAAGTCATGTCCTGAAAGGTGCTGTTTTGCGCCTTCCAGTCCACGAAATCCGGCCCCGCGAACGGATAGCGACCCGGCGCCGACTCGGTCTCGTTCAGCCGGACTAGCTGGTTGGAATTGCGATACGGCAGCGGCCGCAGCAAGACCGCGTCAATAATGCTGAATATGGCGGTATTGGCGCCGATGCCGATTGCCAGAGTAACAGCCGCGACCAGGGCGAATCCGCGCGCGTTCCGTAGGTTCCGGAACGCATAGCGAAGATCACGCAATAAAGTTGGCATATGCACTCGTTAGACGCATTTTCGCATGGCCGGTTGGCCAAAGGAGGCCGAGCAGCTGCCTGGCAGCCAAGCCTCCCGAACTATCTACATTTTGGCTTGGGCTGCATTGATGGCGTACTTGTCTTCGCATCCATCCTTGCTAACTTTCCCTTGCAGGTTCCCTCGCCGGTGAGGGGGTCGTTCCTCGGTCCTGCCGTCAATGCAGTCGGCCAACCCCGCTTGACACCCAAACGGATCAGGCTCATACTTCCATAGACATCTATAGGGCATACGAATGAGCAAAGGTAATCCCGACGTGCTCCAGGGCACGCTTGACCTGCTGATCCTGAAAACCTTGATGCGCGGGCCGATGCATGGCTATGGCATCGCAGTCCATATCCAGCAGGTCTCCGACGAGGTGCTGCGCGTTGAGGAGGGATCACTATATCCGGCGCTGCATCGCATCGAGCAGGCTGGATGGATCAGCTCCGAGTGGGGCACGTCCGATAACAATCGCCGCGCGAAGTACTACCGGGTCACTGCTCTGGGCCGAAAGCAACTCGCCAAAGAAGAAGAGAACTGGGAGCGGCTGACACGGGCTGTCGGAAAAGTCCTGCGGTTCGCTTGAGGGGGCAACCATGTCGTGGATCAATCGTCTACTTGGATCGCTTCGCAAGAGCGGGTTGGAAGAACAGCTCGATGACGAACTCCGGTTCCATATCGAGATGCGGACAACGGAGTTCATAGCCGCGGGAATGAAACTCGACGAAGCCCGCCAGCGTGCGCTACGCCTTTTCGGAAACCGAACGCTGTTGAAGGAAAGGACTCGCGAAATGGATACGCTCGGTTGGATCGAACGTATTAGGCAAGATCTGCGATATGCCTTCCGGATGCTCCGTAAGAGCCCAGGATTCACCGCTGCTGTGGTCATTTCCATCGCACTCGGCATTGCCGCCAACACAACGGTCTTCAGCATCGTCAACGTTCTCCTGTTGGGTTCGCTACCGATCACTGCACCCCAGAGGCTGCTGACATTCAACGAAGCCGAGTCGTTCTCTTATCCGGATTACATGGATTACCGCGACCAGACCCACGACGTGTTCGAGGGCGTGTCCGCCCACTTTCCGCTCGTACCGGCGAGTCTGGGCGGGGTGGGTGAGCCCGAGCGTATCTGGGGTCAGCTTGTCACGGGGAATTATTTCTCCGTGGTCGGAGCGCGGCCGGCGTTAGGAAGAGCATTCCTGCCGGAAGAAGAACAATCTGCGTTATTCAGTCGTGGCCGTCGCGCCTGCGGGGTTTCACGGCACTGTTCGAGGAATACTCCCAGAGTTCTGGGTGCCGCTGTCTATGGCGGACCAGATCATGTCCGGGATGACCAACGCAAGGGATGCCCGCGGTTCGCACTGGCTCATCGTGGATGCGCGGCTCAAGCCAGGTGCGAGCCGCCAACAGGCGCTCGCCGCAGTGAATATCATCAAGAAGCGACTGGATTCCACCTACAACAAAGGGGAGAAGAATCTTCAGCCCGTGTCCTTGACCGTTGCCGGCGCCCTTCCCGGAGATGCAGGTAAGTTTGCTCTCAGCTTGATGGCCATCCTCGTGATCGTGGTGGGCTTGGTGCTCCTGATCGCCTGTGCGAATGTGGCGAACCTGCTGTTGGCCCGTGCGTCTGTGCGTCAGAAAGAGATAGGCGTGCGCCTGGCTATCGGCGCCAGTCGCGCGCGCCTCATCTGTCAATTGCTCACCGAGAGTATCCTGCTTTCCACGCTGGGCGCCGCCGCGGGGTTCCTGCTGGCGGTGGCCGCCGTCCGTCCGATTTCGCGCTTTGAGCTGCCGTTGCCCCTCCCCATCGACCTCAATTTCACGCCGGACGCACGGGTCTTTGCGTTTACCGCGGCGCTTTCGGTGCTGACCGGCATCTTGTTTGGGCTTGCACCCGCGTTACGTGCAACGCGCCCGGATCTGGTCGCGACGCTCAAGGATCAGGGCGGCCCGACAGGCAGCTTGCGGCAGTTCGGCCTGCGTAACATGCTGGTGGTGGTCCAAGTGGCGCTATCGCTGGTGCTCCTGGTCGGCTCCAGCCTGTTTCTTCGCAGCTTGCAGAGTGCGTCGTCGATCGACCTGGGTCTGCGCCCGGAAAACGTGCTACTCATGGGAGTCGATCCCAAGCTGCACGGTTACTCGCCGGAAAAAACCAAACAATTTCTGGGGCAGTTGCGCCAGCGCGTCTCTGCGCTGCCAGGTGTCACGTCAGTGAGCTTTCTCGACACTGTACCTCTGAGCATCGGTGGCTCGAACGCCGGCGTAAGAACCGAGGGAGGAAAGACAGGTCCTTAAAAAACTTTCGCCGATGTTTACAACGTCGGCAGCCGATTTTTCGAAACCATGGGGATTCCGCTGTTGCGCGGGCGCGATTTCAACCCGCATCCTGGTTCTGAAAAAGTCGCGATTATCAACGAGAACCTCGCGAAGTACTTGTTTGCTGATGAAGATCCCATAGGCCGTCAGCTACGGATGGACGGCGATGCGTACTAGATCATCAGTATCGCGAAAAACTCAAAGTCCAGGACTCTCGGCGAAAAGCCGACGCCCATCATTTACGTGCCGCTCGAACAGCATCCGGACCGTGCCGACAGTCTCTTTGGTATTTCGATTCTGGTGAAGACCGCCGTGAGCCCCCGAACCATGATCCGCGCGGTGCGTGCGCAAGTGGCGGCGCTCGATCCCAACCTTGCCGTCTTCAACATTGAGGGCATGCAAGAGCACGTGAACAAGTCGCTGCTCATTCCGAAACTGAGCGCTGTGCTGCTGGGCGTTTTCGGCGCGGTTGGCCTGGTGCTCGCGACGGTTGGGCTCTACGGCGTGCTGAGCTATTCAGTGCGCCGCCGGACGCGCGAGATCGGGATCCGTATGGCTTTGGGCGCCCACGCGGGCGGCGTTCTGCGCACGGTGGCGGGACAGGGACTGCTGCTGGCGTGTGTCGGGTTGGCGATCGGGCTCGGGATCTCGCTAGCCGTGTGGCGCTTCGCCGCGAGTTTCCTCTACGGTATCAGTGCGACGGACTCTGTGACGTTCATCGGCGTCCCAGCCGCACTGCTGGCGGTGGCATTTGTTGCAGCTTTACTGCCTGCGCGCAGAGCATCGCACGTGGATCCGATGGAAGCGTTGAGATACGAGTGAACGATGTCCTGGATACGCCGCGTTCGCTATTCTTTTCAAAAACAGCGGCTCGAAGAGAATCTCGATGACGAGTTGGAGTTTCACATCGAGATGCGAACGCAAGAATTCGTGGCCAGGGGCATGGTACCAGAGGAAGCCCGCCGGCACGCTCTAAAGCAATTCGGAAACAGCACTCTTCTAAGAGAAAGGACGCGGGACATGGATACCATCCGCTCGTTCGAAACACTTCTGCAAGATCTACGCTATGGCCTCCGCATGCTGCGCAAGGCTCCAGGATTCACCACTGTGGCCGTGCTGTCGCTGGCGCTAGGCATCGGGGCCAACACCGCGATTTTCAGTTTGATCGATGCGGTGATGCTCAAAACGTTGCCCGTCGACAACCCCGACCAATTGGTCTCGTTCAGCCGGGACAGTCCTACGGGAGAAGGTGAGAGCTTCACTTATCCGGCATTTGAGCAATTGCGTGGCGCCAACGAGCTCTTCTCCAGCGTCTTCGGCTTCGCTTACCGACCAGTAGGAGTGCGCACTGGCCGGGTGCCGGAGCCAGCGGCAGCGCAACTTGTCTCCGGCGATTATTTCCGAGGACTGGGTGTTGCAGCTGTTGTAGGAAGGGCGCTCGTCCCTGACGACGACCGGCCCCTCGGCGGTCAACCGGTGTCGGTGATTAGCTACAGGTTCTGGCAGCAACACTTCGCGCTCGATCCTACCGTGGTCGGCAAGAGTCTCACCGTGAACAATGTGCCTCTGACCGTTGTGGGTGTCATGCCGCGTGGATTCTACGGCACGTCGTTGGACGACGCCGCGGATTTGTGGATTCCCATCACGATGCAGGCGCGGATCGATGGCCGCGCGGCTGAAACGGGGATTAATTGGGTGATGGTTATGGGGCGACTCCGGCCGGGTGTTCCCCCCGAACGCGCCCGAAATGGCGCGAGCGTGATCTTTCAGCGGTTTCTTTCGTCCGTGAGGCACAGTCCAGCGGAAGATCAACAGCGAATTCTTCTTGACGTTGGCGGAAGACCAGTGTCGGCTCTTCGCTCGGCCGTGTCCGCCCCGCTTGCGATCCTGATGGCAATAGTCGGGCTGGTTTTGCTCCTTACCTGTATCAACCTTGCCAACCTCCTTCTGGCGCGGGCGTTGCGCCGGCAAAGAGAGATCACAATACGCCTGTCGATAGGCGCAGGACGTCTTCGGCTGATGCGGCAACTGTTAACGGAGAGTTTGCTCCTGGCGATGCTGGGCGGTGGCGCGGCTGTGGCTCTCGCGAGATGGGGAACTCGCGTACTATTGGGTTTTGTCGCGAACGCCACGAGTCAGTCTCTCCCCGTGCAGCTTCAATTTCATATTGACGTCAGAGTCCTTTTTTTCACCGCGGCGCTATCTCTTCTCTCGGGCATGCTGTTCGGTATTGCGCCGGCCTGGCGTATGAGCAAGGTCAGCCTGGTTTCCGGTTTGAAAGAAAACGCATCCAGCGGCATATCACGCCGCCTGCGGCTAAACAAATCGCTGCTGGTTGCGCAGGTGGCGATATGCCTCCCTCTGCTATTTGCGGCTGGCTTATTTGTCCGCAGCTTTCAAAAGCTGGCTTCCGTCAGTCTTGGGTTTGAACCTAATGGCGTCGTGCAAATCCGGTCCATAGTGTCCGGTGCCTCATATACCCCTGCCCGGCTCGACAGCATTTGGAGCCAGATGTTGGAGAGGATCCAAGCCACGCCGGGAATAGTCTCCGTCAGCATGTCCCAACCGGGGCTATTCAGCCATTCGACATCGCAATCTGGCGTCATCGTCGATGAACACATGAGGCTGATTTACACCGTCGCGGTTACACCGGGCTTCTTCAAAACACTTCGGATTCCTCTGCTCCGCGGACGCGATTTCTCCGCACTGGATAGGACTACGCCGCCTCAAGTGGCAATCGTTAACGAAGCCTTTGCGCGCCGGTTTGTTCATGCGACCGACCCTGTGGGGCAGCGAATAATGACGGGTGTTGGACCCGAAAAGCTGGAGATCGTCGGGATTGTCCCGGACACAAAGTACGATAGCCTACTCGCCGAAGGGCCACCTATTTTGTATTCCCCGCTCGCGCCCGCGTTCCTCCCCAACTTCCGGGTATTCGAGGTTCGCACGGCGGGCGATCCGGCGATGGCGGTATCGACTTTGCGTCGGGTTGTTGCGTCTGTTGACCTGGATCTCCCAGCGGATATCTTACCTATGAACCAGTTCATTGGCGAATCGCTCGTGGTGCAACGCTTGATCGCTCATGCGACGGGCTTCTTCGGCGTAGTCGCCCTGCTGCTGGCGGCAATTGGCCTTTACGGGCTTACGTCCTATCTAGTAACGCAGCGGACCAGCGAAATTGGGATCCGCATCGCCATGGGTGCCGATGTCCGGAACGTCGTGTGGATGATGATGAGACAGGCCATGACGCTGGTGCTCATTGGCTCCGGGATCGGCCTAGCTGTTTCAATCCTTGCTGGCCCGCTAGTGGGCAGCCAGCTCGTTGGACTTACCGCAACCGATCCCGTATCGCTGGTGGGTGCTACAGGTCTGTTACTAGGTGTCGCCGCATTAGCGGGCTATCTGCCGGCCAGACGAGCATCCCGCGTCGATCCGATGATCGCCCTGAGAAACGAGTGAACCATGGCCTGGGTCAGTCGCTTACTCGCCTCCCTCCGTAAGAACAAACTCGAAGACCAGCTTGACGACGAACTACAGTTGCACATCGAGATGCGGACTCAGGAGTTTCACCGCGGCTGGCATGACTCCGATGGAGGCCCAATACCGCGCGCGGCGACTATTCGGCAACCAACTGCTGCTCAAAGAGAGGACTCGGGACATGGACACCTTCCGCTGGATTGAAACGCCGTGGCAAGACTTACGGTATGCCGTTCGCATGCTGCGCAAAAGTCCGATATTTGCCACCATTGCAGTGCTGGTCATGGCGCTGGGCGTTGGCGCTAATACGGCGGTTTTTAGCGTAGTCAATACGGTGCTGCTGAAGCCACTCCCCTATTTCGATCCAGACCGTATCGTTACACTCTCTTCACTATGGAAGGATGGTGGACACGGTCCCGTGTCAGCACCCGACTTCCATGACTGGCATGACCAAAACACGGCGTTCTCGGCAATGGCGTATTACAAATCTGATGACACCGCAGCAACAAGCGGCGCGGCAGCCGAGTACGCAAATGTCGCGTCGGTTACGGCGGAATTCTTTCGCGTCTTAGGCATTCAACCCGTCGTGGGCCGTCTGTTCATCGCTGAAGAGTCGAAGCTAGGCAGCGCGGGCGCAGCGGTTATCAGCTACGAGTATTCGCAAACTCATTTTGGCGTGAACGCCAGTGCGCTCCGCCAGACTGTTCGCATTTATGACAAGACTTTGAGCATTGTCGGTGTGTTGCCGCCACGGTTCCGCTTCCCCGATAAAACCGACATCTGGTTTCCGGCGAATACGATGTTTCCCGAAGTTGATTCGCGCGGTGGGCACAACTACCGAGCGATCGGCCGACTGAAATCCAACGTAAGCCTCGAACAGGCACAAGCCGAGATGAACCTTATCGCTGCGCGGTTAGAGAAGCAATATCCGGATAGCAACGAAGGAAAGAGTGTAGCCGTCGCACGAATGCGCGATGACATGGTCAGCAACGTACGGTTAACACTGTATCTGCTGCTCGGTGCAGTGGGCCTTGTTCTTCTGATCGCTTGCGCGAATGTGGCCACTCTGCTGCTGGCTAAGGCGACAGTCCGAAGCCGGGAAATAGCTATCCGCTCATCGTTGGGTGCGAGTCGTAACCGCATCGTGCGGCAATTGGTAACAGAAGGCTTGATGCTGTCGTTACTGGCGGGAGTCGCTGCGCTGGTGTTAGCCAATTGGGGATCGGCTGCGCTGGTAGCACTGGCTACGGCCGATGTGCCGCGCGTTACGGAAACGACCATAGATGGGCGAGTGCTGGCATTCACTTTCGGTGTTTCCATGCTGGCAACCTTGCTGTTTAGCCTGGCTCCCGCGTTCCAAGCCTCGCAGATCGATTTGAACGAAGCGCTGAAGCAAGCCGGCACGCGCTCAGTGGTTGGTCGCGGGGCGGGTCGCATGCGCCAAGTGCTCGTTGTGGCCGAAATTGCATTATCCGTTGTGCTGCTTGCCGGGGCGGGCCTGCTCATCAAGAGCTTCGTTGCATTACACAATGTGGCACTTGGATTTCGTCCAGAACATGTGCTTGTGATGGACAGCAGTGTGCCCGCGTCGGACTCGCAAGGCGAACGGCGAGCGGCACAGTTTTTTAGGCGGCTGCTGGATGACTCTAGATCACTGACGGGCGTATTGGCTGCGGGTGCAACGATGGTGGTTCCGGGGCGCGTCGGGGCAGGCGGCAGCGTGTGGGGCGACTTCATGCCTAAGGCGGGAATCGTCAAAGCACCGTATGCCGTGTATTCCGTGGTCATGCCGGGCACGTTTGCGGCCTTGAGCATTCCGCTCAAACGCGGCCGGGATTTCAATGAAGGCGACGCCTATGACGCGCCCCTCACTGCCGTCATAAACAAAGCCCTGGCGCGAAAGGCATATCCGGGGCAAGATCCGATCGGCCGCATGATTTCCTGCGGGCTCGATTCCGACAAGCCGATGAGGATCGTCGGCATCGTGGGTGACGTGCGGCAGTTCGGGCCGGCTGATGCGCCTTCGCCCGAGATCTACATGCCCTACGACCAGCACACCGGTAGCGCCGGAACGTCTCTAAAAGTTTTGGTGCGGACTGCGTCGGCTCCAGAAACACTCGAACAGACACTGAGGCGCAAGGTCCACGACCTGTCGCCCGAAGTCCCGGTGAAGTTCACCACGATGGAGGCCACTCTGTCGGATAATGTTGCGGCACCGCGCTTCCGCACCATATTGCTCGGCATCTTCGCGGCGCTTGCAGTCTGCCTTGCCATGGCTGGCATTTATGGACTCATGGCATACGTCGTGAGTCAGCGGTCGAACGAAATCGGCCTTCGGATGGCGCTGGGTGCGAGCTCAGCTGATGTGTTGTGGATGGTCCTCGGCCAGAGTGCCGTCACTACAGGTATCGGGCTAGTGGTTGGGGTGACGGGCGCAATTGCGGCGAATCATGTACTCACCAGCATGTTGTTTGAGGTAACCCCTAACGATCCCACGGTCTACGCTGGTGTAACAGCACTGCTGGTTGTAATGGCGTTGGGCGCGAGCTACCTCCCGGCTTGGCGGGCAACCAAAGTTGACCCGCTAACTGCATTGCGGCAGGAGTAAACGCACTTGGAACCATGTCCTGGATCAATCGCGTACTCGGATCATTTTGGAAGAACAAGCTGGAGAATCAGCTTGATGACGAAATGCGGTTCCATATCGAAATGCGCACGCAAGAGTTCATTTCGGTAGGAATGACATCGAAAGAAGCCCGCGACCGTGCCATGCGCTTATTCGGCAACCAAACGCTGCTCAAAGAAAGGACTCGCGAAATGGATACCATCGGCTGGATTGAAACATTGTGGCAGGACCTGCGTTATGCCACACGCATGCTTCTTCGGACTCCTATTTTTACGAGTGTGGCTGTCCTATCCCTAGCGCTCGGTATCGGAGCGAACACCGCAATCTTCAGCCTGATCGATGCCGTGCTCTTCGAATCCCTCCCGGTCCGCCACCCGGATCAACTTGTCCTTCTGTGGGAAAAGGCGGTCCGCTCGGACGCCGCACCGCTGAGTTATCCCTTGTATTCGCACATTCGCGATCACAATCCGGTGTTCTCAGGAGTTGTGGCATTCCATGCCTTCGCCGGCTGGAACGTCAACACCAATGGGGAAACCGAGCCGATGACCGGCCAATTCGCCTCCGGCAATTACTTTTCCGTTTTAGGCATCAGAGCCGCCACCGGCCGCATCTTTTCCGCGGATGATGACCGCATACCCGGCGGCCACCCGGTAGCCGTGATCAGCTACGGCTTCTGGAAAAGAAAATTCGCTCTCGATCGCGCCGCTGTGGGCAAAGTCATCCGCATTTTCGGCCACCCGTTCACGATCATCGGGGTGACGCCGCCGGAGTTCTTTGGCACGCAAGCAGGGTTGCTGCCCGAGGTCACGGTCCCTCTAACGGTGCAGCCAGTGGTCATGCCTATGGGCGCAGCGGCACTCGGAAACTCCGACGCGCAGTGGCTCTACGTAATGGGCCGGTTGAAGCCGCGGATTTCGGAACAGCAGGCGCACGCCAGCCTTAACGTCCTATTCCAGCAGTTCCGGATGGCCGAAGCGGGCCCGAGGCCCTCCCCGGAAACACAACACCGAGTCTCCGAAGATAGCCTGGTACTGGCTTCGGGCAGCCAGGGACTCAACCGGCTCAGAAACCAGTTCTCGTTTCCATTGCGCATTCTGATGAGCGTGGTCGCCATGGTTTTGCTGATCGCCTGCGCAAATCTTGCCACGCTTCTGCTCGCCAGGGCTGCGGCGCGGCAGAAGGAGATCGCAGTGCGGGTGGCAATCGGCGCCGGCCGGTTCCGGCTCATCCACCAACTGCTTACGGAGAGCCTGCTCGTGGCTTTCGCCGGCGGCGCGCTGGGTACTTGCTTCGCCTTTTGGGCTGATCCTCTGCTCGTGAGATTTGTCGGCGTCCAGTTGAACGTTCAACCCAATCTCCAGGTTCTGAGCTTTAGCGCCGGACTGTGCTTCACGAGCGGAATCCTGTTCGGGCTGGCGCCCGCCTTGCGCGCCACCCGCGCGGATCTGACTTCAGCCCTGAAACAAAACACCGCCGGCCCCGGGCCCAGGCGGCTAGACCGGTTACTCGTCACGACGCAGGTGGCGCTCTCGCTCCTGCTCCTCGTCGGCGCGACGCTGTTCGTCCAGAGCTTGCAAAACCTGAAAAACCTGGACGCCGGCTTTAGTCGCGAGCATGTGTTGCTGGTGGGGCAAGATCTGAGTCATAGCGGCTACCAGGGCCATCGCGTGGCTGAGTTCTACAACGGCCTACTGGCCAAAATGGAAGCCATGCCGATGGTCCATTCAGCGACGGTGGTGCAGGATACACCATTGTCCGAGCCAACCTGGTTTGGAGGCATTTCCATCCCTGGTTACACGCCGCCCAGTGAGGGCCTCAGCATCTTCGTGAATCACGTGGGAGCACGCTTCTTCGAGACCTTCGGGATACCGATCCTGGCGGGGCGCGATTTCGATTCCCGCGATAATGAGATCGCGCCGAAAGTGATCGCGATCAATCAAGCGATGGCCCGCCGCTATTTCGGCGACGACAAGCCCATCGGCAGGCCCACCAGTCTCGGAACCATCATCGCCGTGGTCAAAGATGCGAGGTACGACAGTTTGCGGGCCAAGATTCGCCCTGTGGTCTACCGCTCGTTCCTGCAGGAACCCCAGTCATGGCGCGACGGAAAAACGCTTGCGATCCGAACGGCTGGAGATCCGTTGCAGTTGGTTCCGTTCGTGCGCCGCGCGGTACGAGAGGTCGATCCCAACCTGTCGATCAGCATCGATACGATGGCACAGCAGGTAGACGAATCCCTTCGCCAGGAGCGCTTGTTTGCCGCGCTGACGAGTCTATTCGGGGTTCTGGCTCTGTTGCTGGTGTGTATCGGTCTTTACGGCATCGTAGGTTATTCCGTCGCCCGGCGCGTCAACGAGATGGGACTTCGGATGGCGCTGGGCGCAAAGCCCGCGAACGTGCTGTGGCTCGTCATGCGCGAATCGTTAAGGCTGGTTGGCGCGGGAGTATTAATCGGACTGCCGATCGCATTGGCCAGTGCCGGTTGGATATCAGCTCTCCTGTTCGGGCTGACCCCTGTTGATCCATTGTCGCTGGCGTTCTCTATCCTGATCCTTCTGTTTTTCTCCGCTCTTGCTGGTTACATTCCTGCACGCAAGGCATCGCAAGTCGACCCGATGGTCGCGCTGAGATACGAGTGAACCATGTCCTGGGCACGCCGTCTTCGCTCTTCGTTGCAAAAACAGAAGCTGGACGAAAATCTCGACGAGGAATTGCAGTTCCACATCGAGATGCGCGTGAAGGAGTTCATCGCGGCAGGAATGACGCCTGAAGATGCCCGTCGCCAAGCCGCGCGACTGTTCGGAAACCGAGTACTTCTGAAAGAAAGGACGCGGGACATGGATACCATCGGATGGATTGAGACGTTAGGGCAGGACTTGCGGTATGGCGTTCGGATGCTGGCGAAGAACCCCGGCTTCACGACGGCGGCGGTACTGACGCTGGCGCTCGGCATCGGTGCCAACACAGCGATTTTCTCAGTGGTGAATAGCGTGCTGCTCAATCCGCTGCCCTATTGGCAACCTGATCAGCTCGTCGCGCTCTACTCGGCCACAGCCGAGGGTGACAAGTCGACTAGTTCTTATCCCAACTTCCGGGATTGGGTGCATGACAATCGGTCGTTTTCTGCGCTCGCCGCTTATCGGCCAGACGGCTTCAACTTCACCGCTGTGGGCGAGCCTGAACGCGTTCCCGCGGAGATGGTCTCCGCCAGCTTTTTCCCACTCCTGGGCGTGCAGCCGATTCTTGGCCGGACTTTCCTTCCGAATGAAGATCAGGTGGGCTCGGCACCGGTGGTGCTGATCAGCGATGGCTTGTGGAAACGCAAGTTCGGATACTCACCGGACGTGCTAGGAAAAGTGGTCACGTTGAACGGCGTTACATATACCGTCGTCGGCGTAATTCCGCCTAATTTCCGTTATCACGGCAGGAATTTCCAGCAGAGCGATGTGTACGTTCCCATAGGCCAGTGGAATGAGCCGACGTTCCATGACCGCAAAGTCGGCAACGCCATGAGTGTGGTTGGCCGGCTGAAGCCCGGTATCACTCTCGACCAGGCGAATGCCGATATGAAAGCGTTCGCGCGGCATCTGGCCGACGAGTATCCGGAGGCGAACAAAGGCCTAGGCGTCACGCTGGTTCCGCTCATACAGGACGTTGTGGGAGATATCCGGCCGACTCTGCTGATTTTGCAAGCAGCCGTAGGTTTTGTGCTCTTGATTGCGTGCGTAAACATCGCGAATCTCCTGTTGGCGAGGTCGAGCGGCCGTGCGCGTGAACTGGCAATTCGTACCGCGCTGGGCGCGAGCCGGGGCCGCGTCGTCCGCCAACTCCTCACCGAAAGCGTCCTGCTCGCGATGGCTGCCGGCGCCCTTGGTATCCTGATTGCATCCTGGGGAACGCGGGCGGCGCTCAGAATACTGCCGGACGTGCTGCCGCGAGCCGAGGAAGTCCGGCTGGGCGGGCGCGTGCTGTTGTTTATGGTCGCCGCTTCCGTGCTGGCGGGAATCTTGTTTGGATTGGCGCCGGCACTTAAGGCTCCGCGGCCCGATCTTAATGAGACGCTCAAAGAAGGAGGCCGCGGGTCGAGCGGCGCGCGGCATCGTACCCAGAGCGTTTTCGTGGTTGTTGAAATGGCGCTCGCGCTCGTCCTGCTGGCCGGCGCGGGACTGATGATTCGCAGTCTCGCCAAGCTCTGGAGCGTCGATCCTGGATTCGATTCCCAAAACGTGCTGACAGCGCAAGTGTCAATTCCCGCGATCGGATCTCCGAACGCCGTTCGAGCCATTTGGCGCCAGATCAACGACAGGCTCGATGCCATTCCTGGGGTCCAGGCTGTCTCCCTCAGCGCCGGGGCTAAGCCCATGGAGGGCGATAGCCAGATACCGATCTGGCTCGAAGGGCAAGCAAAACCATCGACCTTTGCCGAGATGAAATTTGCGCTCAGTTATTTCGTCCAGCCGGACTATTTGAAAGTCATGAGGATTCCGCTTGAGCGAGGCCGCTTCATTACGCCGGACGACAACGAGCATTCGCCGTTCGTGATCGTCGTCGACGATCAGTTTGCGCGGTTATTTTTCGGCAATCACAATCCAATTGGCCAGCGCGTCAACCTGGATATTCTGAACACCAAGGCGGAAATCGTAGGCGTCGTCGGGCACGTGAAACAATTTGGTCTCGCCGGGGATTCAACCTCACCGATCCAGTCGCAATGCTATTTCTCGGTTTACCAGATTCCGGACAAGTTCATGTCGATGGCGGCCGATGTTGGGATTGCCGTTCGGACCGCAGGAACGCCGCCAGCGCAAGTCGGCGCCATTCGGCACGCACTCAACCAGATCAATGGCGATCTGGTGATCTACCGTCCCCAAACGATGGGCGGAATCATTTCGGACTCGCTCGCTGAGCGCCGCTTCTCGATGATTCTGCTGGGAACCTTCGCCACACTCGCGCTCTTCATGTCATGCGTCGGAATCTACGGCGTGATTTCACATCTCGCCACCCAGCGGACACATGAGATCGGCATCCGCATGGCGCTCGGCGCCGAGCGGCGGGATGTGCTCCGCATGGTGCTAGGGGAAGGGGCGAAGATGACACTCTTGGGTGTTGCCATCGGCCTCGTAGCCGCTTTTGGGCTCACGCGTCTTCTGGCGGCAATGCTCTTCGGCGTCAGCTCACATGACCCGCTCACTTTCGCCGGGGTTTCGGGCCTACTGACTCTGGTGGCGCTCGCGGCGTGCTACATCCCCGCTCGACGGGCAATGAAAGTCGATCCGATGGTAGCGCTAAGGTATGAGTGAACAATCAAGAGTAAGGTTCACAAAAAACATCTCTGGCTGCGCTGTTTACTGATCCGATCAACGGGTCATTGGATTGTCGGACAATACCATGCCAAGTTGTCCATTAGCCCTCGGTTCGGATCCAACTCAGCAAGGGATCTGCGAGCTGTTTTCACGCCGGTATCGCTGGACGGCCCATTTACAAACCTGAGCGACCAAATCAAGCTTGGCATGTACGAACTCAAATCCGCGCAGCGGATCCTTCATCCTTTGCCCCTCAGCGAGAAGTGAGCCCAAGGCCCGCTGAGAACGCCATGCATGTCATTCGATTACGGGTGACACCCACACTACAATCAACCCTGCTGGCGGCATTTTTGTGTGCCTATAGTGTGCCAACTTTCTTGGGCCAGCAGCGGGAACCTCGGTTGCCTCACCTCTTCTCGATAGCCTTCTCTCGCTTATGACGGGGCTGCCATCCCGGATCGCCACACCTGGATT
>QHXW01000179.1 GCA_003223115.1 Acidobacteriota bacterium | reverse complement strand
GTCATCGAGAGAATCACAAACGAAATCGTCGAGTGCTTGAAGATGAAGCCGAATCCCTGCCGCATCGAATCGAGCACCGCGCTCGATTCCGTGCGCAGCGCCTGTCGGTCGATGGTCAGCGTCATCACCAGTGCCGCCGAAAAGAAGAAACTGAAGCTGTCGTAGAGGAAACAGGAGTTCGCGCCGACAAGCTGCACCAACCCTCCGGCGACGGTCGGGGCCACGATTAGCGACCCCTGCTGCGCCTGCGACATCAATCCGTTCACTGCCATCAGCCCCGCCATCGGGACCAGCGTGCGCACCGCCACCGATTGCGCCGGAACGAAGAAGGCTGAGACCACGCTCATCGTGAACAGGATGACGTATATCACGTACAGGTCGTGCACGAACACCAGCGCCAGCACCAGCACGCCGCGGATCAGGTCGCTTGCGATCATCGTCCGCTTCAAGTGCCACCGGTCCACGAAGACGCCGGCCAGCGGGCTGACGATCGCCAGCGGCGCCATAAACGATACCAGCACCATCGCCACCTGCGTCGCCGTACCGTGCAGCTTAAACGTCACCACCGCGATGATCGCGAACACCGCCAGGAAGTCCCCGAACACGCTGACAATCTGCGCGATCCACAGGCGCCGCACCGGCCGAAGCCGCAACACGTCACTAAAAGATAGAGGTGTCCCTGGTGTGGCCATACGTGTGAGAATCCCTTTCCCAAGGCGGTGTTAGGCGATGTCGATTCCCGCGGGACCAACGTTCGACGCCTTCTCGTCCTTGATCGACCCATCAAATCCGTCTAAAAGCTCGGGCATCCAATCTCCTTTTCACTGTGCTCATTGCCTCAAATTCCGGGCTGTGGCATGCGGAACGATGGCCATCACGCTGGTTGCTGCTTTCAATTTCTGGGGAAGCAGGGCTGACTAAATCACCTGTGCTGTTCTTCCTCACTCAGGCTAACCGAATTCGCGCTGGAAAATCGAGCGTTCTGATCCACCAAATATAGACTCTATCTGTTTTGTTATAAACGCGTTAGACCTCTAGTTAGGCGGGCTGCTATTCTTGAATTGGGTACAGCATCGTGCTTACTCTGACTCGATAGTCATCCTTGCTTGTCGTGGGGCTGCATGACCGCCCAAATTCGCGATAAACGGCGTAGGGGCGATCTTGCAGATTCTGCCGCTCCGGGAGAGCGCTTACCAGAAGATCACCCGCCACTTCGCGACTTTCGGGGAGTTATCCGCCACCCTGCGATGAATCGGCTCTATTTTCTTGAGATTGCGGCGGAAACGATTGCAACAAAGTCGGGCACGGTGGCGTTCAGAATGTTCAGGAGTTGACTCAAGCTACGGCCCCGGTCTGCTGCCTGTTGGTCGAGTTTCGTCATTACCACGGCTTGTTCCTCGCGGAAGATCTCGATCAGGAAGGACTGAGGGTGCAGTGCGCGGACACCCCCACATCGCCAGGTGCTCTGGCCTGAAGTGGCGAAGGTTGAGGGTTAAGATGATCGACGCCTCACCGTGGACTGCGGCGGCGACTACGTGGCGGTCTTTCTCATCGTTCGTCATCCTCGGAATCATAACTGCTGATCCAGGCCTCGCTGAAGTGGACGCGCAGTTCCTTTTCAAGATGAGCGGTCAGAGAGTTGGGCCACCCAAGTTTCAATTCCAACGTACGGGTAGTCTCTCGAATAATCTCCTCTGACCATTTCGGCTCAAAGAGCCGGGGCGGTTCCGCAAGGCGCAGGAGCGTATCGCATAAAGAGAAGTTGGCGAGGACGCAGGCGTCCAGGACAACGAGCGGTGTGCCCGTCATTCCTGACTGGGGATCAGCGCTCGCTCATACAATCCCGCTTGATCAACCGCCTGGCCGATTCTGCGGAGCGCATCGAGCCGCTGCTTGCCACGCTGGCGCTCGTCGAAGAAGCGTCGAACCGCCTCTTCGATCAGTTCATCGCGGCTCCGATAGTGGCCGCTAGCGAGCTCCTGCTCGACCTGTTTTGTCAAATCCGCCGGCAGCGTTAGGTCCATGACCGTCTCCTCCCTTCATTCTACGCTTTGGCACCGGCTCCATAACAAGGGTGACGGTCGAAGGAGCCGTCGGTCATGTCGAAATCCCGAAAGAAGAGAGCGCCGAAGCGGGTCCTTGCACTGCCGGATCTCGAACAAGCCAAATCTGCTGTCCTCAATACCCTCACGTCCGTGAGCGGGCAACGAACGTACGACCACGCCATTAACGACTTCGTCGAGTGGTATTGCTCCGAGCCACGCCTGGCCTTCAATCGCACCGTGGTGCTTAGATACCGGATTCACCTGGAACAGAAAGGGTACGCTCCGAACACGATCAATCTGCGCCTGGCGGCGGTACGCCGCGTGGCCTATGAGGCGTGCGATTCGGGCTTGTTGAGCCCGGAACTGGGCGCGGGTATCCGACGAGTGAAAGGAGTTCGCCGCCTTGGCGTCCGCGTGGGCAACTGGCTCACCCCCGCCCAGGGCAAACTCCTGCTGGAAAGGTCGGACACCGCCACGCTACGCGGAAAACGGAACCACGCCATTCTGGCGTTGCTAATCGGGTGCGGCCTCCGACGCGGTGAACTTCTGTCTTTGGCGATGGATTCTATACAGGTTCGCGAGGAGCATTGGGTGATCGCGGACCTGAAGGGCAAGGCGGGACACATCCGGACGGTTCCGGTACCGCAATGGGTCAAGGCCGCAGTTGACGTCTGGAGCGCTACTGCCGGAATCACCGAAGGCACAGTGTTCCGTTCGATCAACAAGTCCGACAAGGTGTGGGGCGACGGCATGACGCCGAAGGTGCTGTGGGAGGTCGTGAAGGAGGCGGCCAACCGTGCGGGTATCGAGAAGCTCGCGCCACATGATCTGAGGCGGACGTGCGCTCGCTTATGCCATCTTGCCAGCGGAGAACTCGACCAGATTCAGTTCCTGCTCGGACACGTTTCGATTCAAACGACCGAACGATACCTCGGATGCAAGCAGAGACTGAGCCGCGCCGTTAACGACAAGCTCGGAATTGAGCCTGAGTGCGGCTTGTAATCGCTCCGACTTCTGGCATGGGGCGCGGCCAGATATGGGTCTCCCGCCCCTTGGCGACCAGCGAGAGGATCTATTAATCCGGAAGGCTGTTCGGGCCGCCGAGCACAGTCGGCGGTCAAAAGGCGATTTGTAATTTATTAGAGCCGCTACGCGGCAGGCCCCACCGTGCGCTCGGCGTGGATTTGGAGGTATGAAAGACTGCAGGAGGCCATTCATGTCAAGAACCATGCACACCAAGGTCATTCGCGCCGAAGGCGTGAGCGCGTATTCGCACTGTCCGCGCAAAGCCTTCCTTCTCCATTGCACCGAAGACCGCGGCACACCGAACGCTTATGCGGGCATTCTTGAGGAGCGTGCCAGCGCTAACAGGGCATCATACCTGGCCAACCTCCAGCGGACAAAACACATCGACCTGCTCATACAACGACAGGGCGTTCTCCTCCAGCATCGAGGTTCTCACGGAAGCCAACCTCGAAGCCGCGAATGTTACGGCGTATTGCGATGCACTGAGGATCGTTGGTCAGCGCGGGGACCCCGTCGCGTACGAGCCAACGATCGTGGTGGGGACCTATCGTTTGGAAAAAGAGCAGATGCTCAATTTGTCCGTTGTCGGATATGTGCTCGGACAGCTTCAGAACAAGCCTCCCGCCATGGGATGCCTCATAACGCTTGGCGGCGAGTGCCACCGAGTGAACCTTCAGCCCATGTACAAGACCGTCAGTTCCATCCTGGAGCGCATAAGGGGTTGGGATGGAGACCCACCAGCGGAACCGCCGCCAGTTGTCCTCAACAAGCATTGCCCGTACTGCCCATTCAAAAGCGTCTGTAGCCGGCAGGCGGAGGAGGCTGATGATCTTAGCCTGTTAGATCACATGACTTCAAAGGCTATTCGGAGGTACCACAGCAAAGGGATCTTCACTGTCAAGCAGCTTTCCTTCCTGTTCAAACCACGGAGAAGGAGACGACGGCGTGCAGCCCAACCGCCGCACTTCGATCTTGAAATACAAGCGCTCGCCATCAGGACCGGTAAGATCTACATTCGGACGGTTCCGGAGATCCAGAAGAGTGACATTGAGCTCTTTCTGGATATTGAGGGTATCCCGGATCAGCGGGTCTCCTATCTCGTTGGACTGCTCGTCCGCGACCACGAAACTCTGACGCATCACGCCTTCTGGGCCGAGACGACGGAAGAGGAAGAATCGATCTGGCGCATGTTTATCGAGAAGGCGGAAGAGTATCCCGATGCGCCAATCTATCACTATGGGAGTTACGAGGTTCGGGCGATTGAGTCGCTCGCCAAGCGTTGCGGTACGGACGCCAAATGCCTCAGCAAGAGATTGGTCAATCTCAATTCTCAGGTATACGGCAAGGTCTATTTTCCCGTCCGTTCTAACAGCCTAAAGGTGCTCGGCAAATTCCTTGGCGCTTCCTGGACAGCGCCGGATGCTTCTGGATTACAGAGCCTGGTTTGGCGGTACCGCTGGGAGATGGCCGGCGAAGCGGCATATAAGCAGAAACTCATCTCGTACAACGCCGAGGATTGCCAGGCGTTGCGCATCCTGACTGAGAAACTGGCGAGACTTCAAACCGACGCCGATTCAGAGCTAAACGTTGACTATGTGGACCGCCCAAAGCAGAACGCTACCAGGCTCGGTAGTGAACTGCATACGGCCCTTGACCACGTGCTTCTGTACGCTAGCTTTGATCATCCGAAAGGCCGGATAAGCTTTCGGCCCGAAACCGATACGGCAAAACGGAAGGGGCCAGGAGCACCAAAGGGCCACCAAGCCTACGAGAGGACCGTTCCCGCGGGTCGCCGCACGGTAATCCAAGTCGCTTCGAAGAGAACCTGCCCCAAGCACAAGGAGGAGTACCTTCAGAAGAAGCCGGGCAAAGATGCTGAAATCGTCATCGTTGATCTGAGTTTCGCAAATACTGGGTGCAGGAAGACAGTGATTAAGTACGCTGGCGAAGAGCGCTACTGTCAACGGTGCCACCGATTCTATGAACCGCCTATAATCAAACGGATTCGCGGACAGACGTTTGGCCACGGATTTCGGGTTTGGGCCGTCTATCAGCGGATTGTTCTTCGGCTTCCATACCGGGTGATCACCCAAGCAATGGAGGAATTGTTCCACGAGACGGCGTCCATGGCGAGTATCATCAATTTCGTTGAATCCTTCGCCGCGTACTACCGCCGTACGGAATCGATTCTCGTGAAGCGCCTGCTGGAAAGTCCGTTTGTCCACGTCGACGAGACGCGGCTCAGCATCGACGGCGTCGATCAGTACGTGTGGGTATTCAGTGACGGTCGGCACGTTGTCTTCCGATTGACGGAAACGCGGGAGACCGCGATCGTGCGGGAGATTCTCCGCGGGTATCAGGGAGTTCTCGTATCGGATTTTTACGCGGGATATGACGCGCTGGACTGCAGGCAGGAGAAGTGTTGGGTTCACTTAATCCGGGACTTAAATGAAGATCTATGGAAGTTTCCGTTTGACGAGGAACTTCAGGAGTTTGTCTCAGGAGTGAAAGATCTCATCGTGCCCATTATTGAGGCCATCGACCGATGGGGTCTGAAAGCTAGACACCTGCGCAGATTCAAGAAGCAAGTGGACAGGTTCTACCAAACAGTAATTGAGGGCAGAGAGTACGGCCTGGACGCGACGAAGACTTACCAGAAACGGTTTGTGAGGTACCGAGAATCGTTGTTCCGTTTCCTTGACGAGGATGGCATTCCCTGGAACAACAACACGGGCGAGCGGGCTATCAGGCATCTTGCGGTGCAGAGGAAGATTTCGGGCCGGCTCTACCAGCGAGGCGCTGTCGACTACCTCGTGCTCCTTGGCATTGCCCAGACGTGTCGATTCCAGGAGAAGTCATTCTTGAAGTTTCTCCTGTCGAAAGAGATTGATGTTGACCGTTTCCAATCTGCGAAGCGGATCAAGATATCGAAGCCGATTAATCGCGAGCCCCAGTTGTGATATCGCGGGTCGCGCCACGGCTCGCGGACGCACTTGCCGGCGGCCGTCGCTGTACTGCCGCACGAGGACGCCACGCGGCGAATCAGTCCTGCCTGACGCTATGACTCTATCTGGAGTGACCCGGCGCGTGCGTGGTGAGGAGAGGCGGAATTCTGACCGCCGCGTCACTTCGGATAGAGACGTTTGAAAGAAGCCGCCCCGAATTTGGCAGGGCAATTGCTTATTGGGTATTCAATCGACAAAGTGATACGGGGTTTGGAAACCGTGCTACGCCAGCCCTGACCGGTGACACGTCCGTTGCACGAATACTGATCATTGATCGCAATTGCCCTGCCAAAATAATACACGCGAAGCGTCCGCCGCACCAGCGGCTTCGTTCAAACGGCGAAGGGGCGAGTTGGCCAGGGGCCGGCGCCCGAAGGAGCGACGCAGCGCGATCACTCGCCCTTTGGCGACTAGCCAGGACCTATCCTACGAAGGAGTTTCAGATTGTCAGGTTTCAGATTGTCGGGATGAAGAGCTGCACAAGTCCGGCATTCCGGTCGTGTATTCGGCGCGTTCACCTCATATTCCGCCTGCCCTTCAGGTGTGGCATCCACGCTACCCGGTGTTGGGAACTAACGGAGATCGATTTGAGGCAATTCCAGTGTATATTTGATACGGAAGCAGAAATGGAAAGCCAGAACCAAGGCGAATGCCGCCAGGCACGCTGGCTGGCGCTGGTCGGCGACTTCAAGAGCGATCTGCTGTTCGCACTTCGCAGCATACGGAAAAACGCCCTTCTTTCGGTGGTTGTCGTGGTCACGCTGACCTTAGGCATCGGCCTAAACGCGGGTGTATTCTCAGTAATCAACGCGGTCGCGTTCCGGCCGCGCATCGACCGGGATCCGGAATCATTCCTGCATATATTCCCCGTTTATACGCAGAACGGCGCCCCGCGAGGCATGGGACAGATTACCCTACCCGATTTTACGGCTCTGCAGCGGTCGACGCGGACGTTACGCCATCTCACCGCCTGGGGTGAAGTTCGGGTGCCCTACAGTCCGGATGATCCCGGCGAGTTACGGGGCCTGCTGATCGCCTGCAATTTCTTTTCGGTGTATAGTATCGCGCACCACATTGGCGACCGGCCGCTGCTCGGAAGGCTTATGACGGCGGACGACTGCCGCGAGTCGAGGCCAGTGATTCTGATTAGCGAAGCGGTATGGCGAAACCGCCTCGGTGCAGACCCGCAGATCGTGGGCAAGACCTTTCATTTCAATCAGCAGCCGCTGACGGTCATCGGCGTACTGCCTATTCCCTATGCCGGGTGTGTCAATGGTGCGCAGGTCTGGATGCCGTTTACCGTCCAACCCTACCTCAAAGTTGGTAATGACCAGCTGCGGGCCGACCCGCCTCAGCAGTGGCTGTTCCTAGCAGGCAGGCTCGCCCAGGGATTCACTCGCCGGGACGCAGCGGCGGAATTACAGACGATCGCAGCGCAACAGGACGTGCTTTACACGGGGCGGCGGACCTCGATCTCAGTAAGTGATGGATCATGGCTCGGTCATCCGCAGATGAGGACTTCTGGCATGTGGTCGATACCGTTGATCGTTGGCGCGCTGAGTTGCGTTGCGCTGATAGCCTGTGCCAATGTTGCCACCTTACTGCTGGCGCGCGCGACCGCAAGACAGCGCGAGGTGGCCATCAGACTCGCGCTGGGAGCCGGGCGCTGGCGGCTGGTCCGCATGTTGCTCTGCGAGATTCTGCTGCTTGCTTCGATCGCCGGCCTGTCGAGTCTCTACCTCACCTATCGCATTCCGATGCTGATCGGGAACCTACGAGGCCCGCAAACGGAGCTTCGCCTGGACCCGGACTGGCGCGTCTTCCTGTATCTCTCCGCTGTCACGATGCTAGCTGGGATCCTAGCGGGTCTCGCGCCCGCTCTCGAATCACTCCGAGTCCAATTAGTGGACTCCATGAAAGGGCGGCACGCACTCTCCACGTCCGGATCGGGAGGCGGTCGCGGGGTGCGCCGCCTACTGGTCGGAACACAGGTGGCGTTGAGTCTTGTGCTTCTGGTGGGGGCGGCTGTGATGGCGCGCGGCGCAGATCGTCTGATCACCGCGCAAGCTAATGCAGGCGTTGAACAGGTGGTACTCGCGCGGCTGTCGGTTCCGCGTCAGCCTAACACTCAGAGAGTCACGCTCAGTTCGCACCGGGCGATCGAGTCCAGGGTATTGGCCGTGCCAGGAGTAACGTCCGTGGCTTGGACGGCATCACAGTCCTTCTTCGGCGAACGGCGGATGGAATTGGAGCTTCCAGGGAGGCTGGTGATTCACACAGCTTCCAGGGCAGTTTCGCACGGTTATTTCAAAACGATGCAGGTTCCGATTGTGCGGGGCCGCCAGTTTGAAGACTCCGACTCAATCGTGAGCCTTGCCACGACGCCAGTGATCGTCACGGAGAGCTTCGCGCGCCAAGTCTGGCCGGGCGAGGATCCTCTGGGAAAGGTGCTGCGTCTGGACCGGAGCAATCTTAGCGTGGAAGTAGTGGGAGTGGCCAAGAGCACGACCATGGATAGATGGGGTGAGGATAAAGGACCGCTGATATACTCGCCCTGGCGGCCAGACCAGATGCTGCACTTGCTGGTGGTCCGATCCGCTGGCGATCCGGAACTACTCCCTAAGGCACTGGTGGGGGCGGTGAAATTAGAGCTTCCCACTGCCGTAGTGGAAGCCAAGAGTATCCCCTCCTGGCTGAGTGAACTGACGTTGCCGCTAAGGCAGATCGCGTCGATGATCGCTATTCTCGGCGGAACGGCCCTCGTGTTGACGATCATGGGGATCTACGGCGTAGCGGCATTTGCGGTGTCGCGCAGAATCAAGGAGATCGGAATTCGAATTGCGATTGGCGCGCGGTCTGGGGACATCTTGGCGAGCGTCATTGTGGGAGAACTGAAGCCGATCCTAATCGGTTTGGTGGCAGGCCTTCTCCTGGCGCTGCCTGCATCGGTTGCCTTGCAGAGGACGATGGAGCGGGCTCCGTTCACCATCGACACGCGTGACCCGATCGCGTACGCTATTGTGTTTGGGATCCTGATTGCTGTCGCTCTCCTGGCTATGCTTGGCCCGGCACGACGCGCGGCGGGAACGGATCCGTTGGTGGCGCTGCGGGAAGAATGAGCCGGATTGGCACGGATTAGATCCGTACGCCTGGATACCCGCGAGTCACGCCGAAGTGTTTAGTTAGGTTCCGGTCAAATCGTACACCGCTCCCGAACGTTAGTAGGCAGAGATTCAGCTCACCGAAGAGCAAGTGGATTACATGACCCAGCGTATCCCCATGCGTCGCACAGGAACTCCGGATGAGATTGCGGCGGTGGTTCACTTTCTGGCCAGCCCCGACTGTTCTTTTGTCACCGGCCAGTGCTACGACGCGAGCGGCGGCCGCGCCACTTACTAAGGAATCGCCCACTCGGAAACGATCGCCTACCAAGGCCGCGTTGTGCGTCAATATCGGAAGCCATTTCGCCCCGACCTTGCCCGTTCTGCGTCCCGTATTAATTCGAGGATCCCACTGTCGCCGGTCCTCAAACAGGCGCTGCGCCAGCCTTCACGCCTCCGTCATTCATCCCTCAGCGCCACCATCGGCTCCAGTGCCGCAGCGCGGCGCGCCGGTCCATAACTGGCGCCCAACGCGATAATGGTCAAGAGCGCGATTGCTGCAACCATCGAAACAGGATCATAAGGCTGTAGTCCGAACAAGAGCGCCGCGGCGACACGTGCGGCCCACAACGCGAGCAACACCCCGGCGGTCAAGCCTACTCCCAGCAACAGGATGGCTTCGCGTAGCACCAACCGGATCACCCGAGCGCGGTCGGCGCCGAGAGCGATGCGTATGCCGATCTCATTTCGTCGCCTTGCCACCATGTACGCGATCACGCCGTAAAGGCCGAGAGTCGCCAGTAATCCCGCCAATAGCCCGAAACCGCCCGACAGCGTGGCCATCAGCCGCTCGCGTAACAACGACTCCTGCAACTGCGCCGAAAACGAATGAAACTCGATTCCGATTGCGGGACTGAGCGCCGTTATCGCGGTCTTCGCCGCGCCGATCAACCCGCTGGGCGAGCCCGCCACGCGCAGCACGAATGTGACACTTGGCCCAGGATCGTCATCTTGTGCGATGGGGAAGAATCCGATTGGCATGAAGTCCTCCCGAAGTTCGTAATACTTCGTATTTTTCACCAGGCCGACGATCTGGAACAGCGGTTCGGGCTTGCCGGCTTCGGCTTCCTGGTGGAACGTGTGGCCAACCGGGTTGGCCCCGCCGAAGAACTTGCGCGCGAATGCTTCGTTCACGATCGCCACCTTCGGCGAGCCGAGCGTGTCGTGATCATCGAATTCGCGTCCCGCCAGCAGACTCGTACCCAAGGTTCGGAAGTAACCCGGGCCCACGCGATTGAATTGGGAATCCTTCCCACTCCCCGCCGCGGTCGAGCCGTCCGGTCCAACGTCATTGTTCCAGCCGCTGCCGCTCACAGGCGTAAACAACACCTGCGCTGCCGAAACGACGCCCGGGAGGGCTGACAAGCGGTCGTGCAACTCGCGATATACCGCAGGTCTGCGCTCCTTCGGATATTGCGCTCTGGCGAAGTCAAGGTTGACCGAGAGCACGCCTTCGGCCTTAAATCCTGCTTCAGTAGTTAGCAGATTGCGCAGGCTTCGCACGAATAGGAGAGCCCCGACGAGCAACACCAGGCAGAGCGCCACTTGCGTGGCCACCAAGCCTCGGCGCAAGCTGAAGCGTTGCCTTCCGGCTGTCATGCTTCGACCGCCCGCACGAATGATCGACGCCGGCGACAGGTGGGTCGCTCGCATCGCTGGCACCAGGCCGAACAACAAGCAGGTGAGCATGGCTAGTGTCATCGTGAATCCCAGCACGTGCCAATCCAACGTGAGACCAACGAATAGCGCGCTGTTTGCCGTGCTGATGAACGTAACCATTGCGCGGCTCAATGCCTGAGCCAACCCAACGCCCAACACGGCCCCGGCAACCGCCAGCAAGAGGCTTTCCACGAGCAGCTGGCGTACCAGTCTCCACCGTGACGAGCCTAGAGCGAGCCTCACCGCAATTTCCCGCTCGCGCACACTCGCCCGAGCCAGCAGCAGATTGGCCAGGTTCGCGCACGCTATGAGAAGCACCAGGCCACTGGTCGCCATGAGCAGCCATAGCGGACGTTCATACTCGCGCCGCAGCCCCGATACCCCGGTCCCCCCATCGGTGGCGGCAAGCTTATTGGCAAGGTACCGCTTCGCTGTGTCAGGTTTGTAGGTCGGCGGCACTGTCGCTCGCATAATCCCTGGAGACAGCGCGTGCAGATGTGCGTTGGCGCGCTCCACCGTCCAACCCGGCTTCAGACGCCCCATCATCGAGAGCCACCAGGCGTGCTGGATCGGAATCCGGCCTTTTTTGTCCTCAGCCAGCAAGCGGTCGGCGCAAAGTGGGATGGCTACGTCATATCGATTCCCCACCTCAACGCCGAAGAACGACGGCGGCGTGACACCGATCACCGGGATTGGGTGTCCGTCGAGACTGACAGTACGGCTCAGGACCCCAAGGTCGCCTCCAAATTCTCGCTGCCAGAACGAATGGCTGAGCACCGCTCCGGTACCACCGCATGTCTCGCTGTCGTCCTGCGCGGTGAAGGTACGGCCAATCAATGCGCTCACTCCGAGATTGCGAAAAAACTCGCCGCTAACGTAGAGGCCCTCGGCAGGGCGAGCTTCGCCACCATTGGCGAGATTGAAACGCGCTGCGCTCCACGCTAGCACTCCTGTGAACACTTGCTGTTGCGCCCGGATTTGATCCCACTGTGCGTAGGTCAGCCGCGCGCTGCGGGTAGAGAACCAGCCTGCCCGCATCGAATCTCGCTCGAAGTCAATCGACATCAGTTCCTGTGGATTGTGGACCGGCAGCATCTTGAGCCGAATGGCATCGATAAGCTGGAAGATCGCGGTGTTGGCGCCAATACCCAACGCGAGCGACAACACCGCCACAAGAGTAAATCCGGGGCTCTGTCTCAGTTGCCGGATTCCATACCGTATGTCTTGCATGGTTGATTCGAGCATGTTTCACCCCCTACTACATTACAACCAACTCGTTCGTGGTTAACTAGTTGGGCGTCGGCTTGAAAGGAAAATCGCCCTCACGACTTTTGGCACATCCGTTACGGCTGGTTGAGCCTGATATGTCTCAGATATCGGACGCTATTTTCCAACCGAAGGACTATCGGCGGAGCCCTTGTCCCACAACCCGACTTCGGTGGAGTTTTGGTCGTCCACTTCAACGGGACGCGCGTTTCAGCCGATTCGGAAAGAGTACTGGACGCGCCAGGGCCTTATGTACTAGACTGTCTTCTACCTGTCATGGGAGATGATCAACGCTACAAGGACCGCGTCGAGCTGCTGCAGGGCACGCTCGACATGATGATCTTGCGCACGCTGCGTTGGGGGCCGCAACACGGGCACGGCGTTGGCCAGGCGATTCGGGCCAGTTCGCAGGATGTGCTGCAGATCGAGCGCGGCTCGTTGTATCCGGCCCTGCACCGCCTGGAAAGGCAGGGCTGGATCGAGTCGGAATGGAAGATCACCGAGAACAAGCAACGGGCCAAGTACTACCGGCTGACACGCACCGGCAGGAAGCAGCTTGTGTCAGAAGAGTCGCGGTGGAATCGGCTCGTGAAGGCGGTCGGCCACGTCATGCGTCCGGCCTAGCTGCATATGAAGTTGTGGCAGCGTATTCTGGCGCTAATTCAGCGACCGCGAATCCTTCGGCGCAAGCAGAACGAACAGGACCTCGAAGACGAACTTCGTTTCGATTTAGTTCAGGAAGCCGAGCTTCGAATCCAGCGCGGCGAACCTCCGGAATCGGCTCGGGCGTCAGCGCACCGTGACTTCGGTAACCTCATGCTTGTTAAGGAGGCCACCAGAAATATGTGGGGCTGGACCTCGCTCGAACGCCTCGCTCAGGATACGCGGTTTGCCTGGCGCATGCTAAAGAGGAACCCAATTCTGACGCTGGTCGCCATCGCGTCGCTCGCCATCGGAATCGGAGCCAACACTGCAATTTTCAGTCTCGTAGATACGATTTTGCTCAAATCATTGGCGGTGCGCGATCCAGACCAGTTGCGTCTGGTTCTTTGGACCGGCAAGCCGCGGATTCCACAACACACCGGGAGCGGCTATACCACCACGCTGCACGGCATTGAGGTGAGCAGCTCGTTTTCATATCCGATGTACAAGCTGCTTGCTGCGAGCGTGCCGCAGTTCTCGGACCTCATGGGTTTTACGCATAGTGAGGTGACGGTCGTGGCGGCGGGAGAGAGTCATTACGCGTCAGCGATGTTCGTCACCGGAAATTTTTTCCGCGGACTTGGCGTCAATCCAATACTTGGGCGTATGCTGTCGCCAGACGACGACCGTGCGGCAGCGCCAGGCGTCGCGGTGATCAGTTATGCGTATTGGGAGCGACGGTTCGGGCTCGATCCGACTGTGGTGGGGCAAGGCGTCACGATCAATGGATGGCCGGTAAGCATCGCAGGTGTTGTACCGCCGTCTTTCTTGGGTGAGGTGCCTGGCCAGAGCCGCGATTTCTTCCTACCAATAGTGCATGTGAGTGCGTTTGGGCCGACAGCGTATGCGCTGGCTAAGGAGGATCACTGGTGGGTGCAAATAATGGGCCGCCTTCGCACTGGGGTCTCCGACCGGCAGGTCCGGGCCGCGCTCGATGTGGTGATGGATCGAGCTGGCGCGTCCTATCCCCAGAACCCAGCGCACAAACGCGATCCATGGCGCGCGGTGCTCGAAGCCGGTGCGGGCGGAGTGCCGCTCGTGCGCGAGCAGGCGGCGGGACCTCTGTTTATTTTGAGCAGCGTTGTCGCTCTCGTGCTGCTGATCTCCTGCGCAAATATTGCGAACCTGTTGTTGGCCCGCGGAGCGGCGCGAAGGCGCGAAATTGCGGTTCGGCTTTCGATCGGAGCCGGGCGTGGGCAGCGGGTACTCCGGCAACTCTTGACTGAGAGTCTACTGCTGGCCGGTCTGGGCGCGGCAATTGGGCTAACCTTTGCCTCACCACTGGCCAGAGCCATTTTGACGATGACGACCCGCAACGAGCCTCTCAATTTCGATGTACACGTCGATCTGCGCACGCTTCTGTTCACGGCCGCCATAACGCTCGTGACGGCGGTGATATTCGGGCTTGCGCCGGCGTTTCGCGCCACGTGCGTTGATCTCACACCTGCGCTGAAAGACGGGCCGGCTGGAGCCGCAGGTATGGCGCGGCAATTGCGCCTTAGCAGGCTGCTGGTGATTAGCCAAGTTGCTCTATCGACTCTACTTCTTGCGGGCGCGGGGCTTTTCGTTCGCACGCTTATCAATCTCACGACCATGGATCCAGGCTTCGACCCCCGACAGCTTCTGATTTTCACTGTTGACGGCAGTCGAAGCGGGTATCAAGGAAGGAAACTATTGGATCTTTACGAACAGATTCGGGCAGCAATCGGAGCCATTCCGGGCGTGCAGGCTGTCACCCTCTCGGACGTGCCGCTGATAGGCGACAGCATGAGCAACAGTGATATCAGGGTTCCGGGATACATCCCCAAAGCTGGCGAATTTGCGAAGACGTACCAGATGGCCGTCGGCGGCGATTTTCTGACGACAATGGGTATTCCGATTTTGCTCGGGCGGGACTTGGACGACCACGAGAGGCCGAGCGGCCCATATGTCGCGGTCGTCAACGAAAAATTCGCGCGGAGTTATTTCGCCGGGCGGAACCCAATTGGCAGGATCTTCTATTTCGGACAGTCGCCAACGCCAGCCGCCGAAGACACGATTCAGATCGTCGGCGTCTGCAAGAATGCTAAGTACGACAACCTGAAACACGAGATTCCGCCGACTGCGTACTTGTCGTACTTACAAAACTCAGGTCCGGGTGGGATGACGTTCGAGATTCGCACGGCTCTGCCTCCGATGGCCATCGCGAGCTCAGTCCGTCGCGCCGTGGCCGGAGTTGACCGAAACGTGCCCGTGGCTGCAATGCGCACGCAGGAAGAGCAGATCCGTCTGTCGCTCAGTATGGAGTGCGCATTTGCCGCGCTTGTCGGCTCGTTCGGATCGATCGCGGCAGTGCTGGCGGCGATTGGCTTGTATGGCGTGATGGCGTACGCGGTAACGCGACGAACGGCCGAAATCGGTATCCGCATGGCGCTGGGAGCGGTGCGAGGTGACGTCCAATGGATGGTGTTGCGCGAAAGCCTAGTGATGGTCGTCATCGGAATCACCATGGGAATTCCCGCGGCGTTAGCCCTGACGCGACTCGTTCGTCAGGCGTTCTATGGCATTGAGCCGAACGACCCCGCAAGCTTCGTTGCGGCGGGAGCGTTGATGTTGTCGGTTGGAACGTTAGCGGCCTGGATTCCCGCATTGCGTGCGGCGCGGCTAGATCCAATGCATGCTTTGCGGCACGAGTGATATCTGGTGTTATCGTTAGCTTTCCGACCAGCCGCCTGGCGCCATTCGTTCTAGAATCAAACGGGAGGCCCACTCATGCACACTCTCGCCCAGGACATCCGCTACGGCTTCCGCATTCTCCGCAAGAGCCACGTTGTGACCTTGGTTGCGGTGCTTTCCCTCGCTTTGGGCATCGGCGGGAACAGCACCATGTTCAGCGTCATTCACACACTACTACTCCAGCCCCCGCCGTATAAGGATGTGGATCGCCTGGCAGTGATTTTTGGGTCGAGCGTTTCGAAGGGACGCGGGCGCACTGCAATCGCCGGAGCGGATTTGCTGGATTGGAGAAAGCAGAGCCGCTCGTTCGAGTATCTCGAACTTACCGATGGTAGCTCGGACGTACAGACACTCTCGGTGTCGGGTCCGCCGGAGCGCATACGGAGCAGTTACGTTAGTCCAGATCTCTTTCGGGCACTCGGTGTTAAGCCAGTCCTCGGCCGCAGCTTTTCCGACACGGAAACCCGCGCTGGTGTACAAACTGTGATGTTGAGCTACGAATTCTGGCAGCGCCGATTCGGCAGCGATCCAGGGGCGCTGGGCCGCAGTCTCGTGTATCAGGGTAATCCGGTTACGATCATCGGCGTGATGCCCCTCGGATCTGCGATCTTCGGTGGAAATGTCGATATTTGGGAGCCGGCGAATTTGGCTCAGGGTGCCATGAATCGCAAGATCCCGTGGCTGATCGGCATCGGCCGGCTCAAGGCAAGCGTAACTCTCGCCCAAGCTCAGGCTGAATTAAGCGGCATCGCGCGCCAGCTTGAGCAGGCTTACCCGGATACCAACAAAGATCGCGGTGTCCTGATCGACCCGCTCCAGCTCGCACTCACCGCGGGCCTAAAAGAGGATCTCTACCCTCTATCGGGCGCGGTCGGGTTCGTCCTTCTGATTGCCTGCGCCAATGTCGCCAACCTGCTGTTGGCCCGGGCGGGGGCTCGCAAGAGAGAGATTGTAGTTCGAGTGGCTCTTGGCGCTGGAAGAGCGCGGATAGTGCGCCAGCTCCTCACAGAGAGCGTCATTTTGGCAACCGTGGGCGGGTTTTTGGGATGGTCGGTTGCATTCTGGGGAATCAAGCTATTTCAGGCGTTGGCACCCGAATGGTTCCCCAACGTCCAGCAGATTGCACTGAATCTGCCGGTCGCCGGTTTCACCTTCGGGGTATCGGTTGCGACGGGGATTCTGGTGGGACTCGTTCCGGCAATGCAAGCGTCGCGCCCGGACCTGAATGAATCCTTGAAAGCGTCGCGCGGTTCTGGCAGGTCGCAGGGACGCACGCGGGCGGCGTTAGTGATGGGCGAGGTTGCTCTGGCCCTGGTGCTGATGGTGGGTGCCGGGCTGATGGTCAACAGCCTGATACGCGTGTCACACACGAGCCCCGGTTTCGATCCGGCGAAACTCGTCACGCTCCAAATTGACCTCTCCGGCCTCAGGTACACGCGAGCCATCGAGCAAGGTGACACAACGAACACCATCAGCCCTGAAGTCGAACCGTTCTACGATCGCGTGCTGGAGCGAGTGCGCAGTCTACCGGGAGTGGAATCGGCAGCGCTGGCGAGCTGGCTGCCGCAGGGTCAAGGCGCCGCCGGCCCACGCGAACGGAGGTTCGTAATTGCGGGACGCCCTGAGCTTTCGACGCAAGAGCAGCCGCAAGCCTTCTACAACATGGTAAGCCCGGACTACTTCCTCACCTTGCACATTCCGGTTATCCGCGGACGGTTTCTGACCAACCGGGACACGCAGAACGCGCCCTGGGTGGTGGTTGTCAATGAAGTGATGGCGCGACAATTCTGGCCGAACCAGGACCCAATCGGACAATTGGTCACCATCAAAACGATCAAAGAAGAGAGGCCACGGGAAGTTGTGGGAGTCGTTGGCAACGTGCGACAGATCTGGCGAGGAGGCAGGTTCAACCCCGAGTTCAACGCACCGTTCCAGCAGCAGCCGCCGGTCTATGGAGATGGATGGCAGAACCGGCTGCATCGTTTTGTGGTGGCTCGCACTACCCTGAAGCCGGATAGTGTGATGGCCGTAGCTCGGGCTGAAGCGCTTGCTTTGGATCGTGACCAGCCCGTTTCTGATCTACACACAATGGATGAGTTCCTCTCAGCGTCGGCGGCGCCATGGCGTTTTTACCTGGCGCTACTGGGGACATTCGCGGGGATTTCACTCTTTCTGGCGGCGATCGGCATCTACGGTGTGATTTCGCATTCGATCGGTGAACGGACGCATGAGATTGGCATCCGGATGGCCATCGGAGCTGCGCGGGGCGATGTGCTCCGGCTCGTTTTTCGCCATGGTCTTACGCTTACAATCGTGGGGCTCATCATTGGGCTGGCCGCTTCGTTTGCGTTGACGCGGGTCATCGCCGGTTTTCTGTATGGTGTCAAAGCTACCGACCCACTCACACTCGCAACAGCAACCGTGTTGCTCGCTGCAATCGCATGCGCGGCGATCCTGCAGCCTGCGCGTAGGGCGTCCCGCGTTGATCCTTCGGTGGCGTTGCGGCACCAGTGAGTGGCGTGGTATCGCCGTCGTCCGAGCAGCCTTCAATCTTGGAATCCTGGGCTGCGGCAGCGGCGACATCCGGCGGTAACTCGGAAAGGAAAGCGTTAATTCCTATTATCGGACACAATTTCGACCCGATGCTGCCCTCGCGGTCGAAATGGACTGTGCTCTCTCCAATCTCCTGCCACAATTTGCGACATTCGTCGGTCACCAATGAGAGTTCTGATTGAGACCGCCCGAAGACTCAATAGCTGGCAATCTGATCGTTAGGAGATGTTCATGTCGCTGGGCAGGATAGTGAACGTCTTGCTGCAAGGCCGGCACAGTCCCCGCCGCACCCAGATCCAGTCGTGGTGCGCGTCGTGCGCTCTCTAGTCGATCAAGAGACCAACACGAAACAGAAGGCGGTTGCCGTCGGCGCCGCCCGTGGCCGATGAATGGTTTTCTCTCGGCACAGCGGACACCACCGTGGTAACTGCTGTAACTCGATCCGGGTCACCCCGGATCAGCCTTGTCTTCTGCTGGCGGCAGTGAGATATAATATAAAGAATCACGGCTGGCGTGAAGGCCTGCCGCTGGCCTCTCTGCCAAGTTTGGTCCGGCGTCCCGGCCTTCACCCTCCTGTTTGCGTTCAATATCGAACGAAAAAAGGATACTGCCTTCTGTGGATTAGCGCCTCACCCTTTGCGCATTGATGCTATATGAGAGCGCTGTAGTGGGGGGTGCAGTACACTGAACAACACCCCAAACCACGAAAGGAGTTACTGCAGCGTATATGAAACAGTTTATCGGATGTGATGCACACAAGAAGTACTCGGTGTTCGTGGCAGTGAACGAACGCGGCGAGGCTTCGCAAGAGGTGCGGTTAGGACATGATCGGGAACAGTATCGGCGATACCTGAAGCAATTGCCTGCGGGTTCGCACATCGCCCTGGAAGCTAGCGGGCACTATTACTGGATGGTGGATGAGATGGAAGCAGCCGGGCATCATCCACGCTTGACCCATCCTTTGGAAGCCAGGAAGCGGATGGGCAAAACCGGCAAGAAGACCGACAAGCTAGATGCCAACGGCTTAGGGATTCTGCTACGCAACGGGACCCTGCCCGAGGTATGGATTCCCCCGGCGGGGCTGCGAGATCAGCGCGAGTTGCTGCGGTTACGCATGTTCTTGGTGCAGCAACGCACGCGCGTGAAGAATCGGATTCAGGGAGCCCTGGCACGTTACAACATTCAGATTTCCGGTGTGACGGATGTGTTTGGCGTGGAAGGCAGACAGCTGCTGGGCCAACGACTCGGAGAGTTGCCGGCGCAAGAGGAACCATCAGAAAGCCGTGGTAGCGGTGGCGCGGCACTTGGCCGAAGCCGCCTAGTGGGTATTGAGAAAGCAGGAGATTTATCGAGAACCGCAGCCCAAGCTTAAGGCTTCCGCCAAGGCGCCGGCTGCAGCTCTTTCGTCTACGCACGGGTAAGCGCGGATCCGCTAGCCCATAGAGGCTGAAGATTGATTGCGACACCCGCTCGCGGGATTGGCTCTTGCCGAAGTGGAATGGCGGATATATGGCTTCCGACGAAAGAACGGAATGGCGAAACGAGCGGAGCTGACGAAAGAGACACAAGGTAAGTAATAAGTAAATTGTTCAACTCCTAGGCCTATTGACAAGGGAGAAAGGACAAGGAAGGAGTAAGGATAAGCCTTGCCAGCCTGCGGAGGTTGATCCGGGCTTCACACGACAAACGTAACAAACGTGAACGACAAATGACGGAGCGCTGACTAGGCCAACAAGCGTGTGGCTGCAAGCTGAAAGGGCAACACACAGCCGCGGCACCTGCCGGCCGGCGGAGCCGGGAAAAGGGAAGCTCTCCGAGCGAGGGTGATAGTGTGTCCTTATGAGCAGTAACGCGCCATGAAAAAACCTCAAAACAACCCGTTGACAGGGAGGGGCGCTCTCGTATAAAAGGACTAATCGCCCGAAATCCGCCAGGTCGTCGCCTGCGACCCAATCCCAGGTGTTGGTAGCATGGAATTTTCTTCGAGCGCCCTTCTGACACTCTGTCGAAACCTTGGGCTTGGGAGGCAATGTCTTGCTTATGAACAGAAGGCATTTTCTGAACGGCATGGTTGCAGCTACTGCCACGACGAGCATGCAGGCGTGGGCGCAAAATCTCCGCGACAGCGGTCGCGGTTTGGAAATCACCGCAGTCGAGCCGATCGCGGTCAAGGTTCCCCATTCTGAGGGCGCCGGAAGTGCCTGGATCTTCCTGAGACTGCTGACCAATAGGAAGGACCTAATTGGCTATGGTGAGGTCTACACCCTTGGAATCCCTTTCAGTCCACTCACTCTGGGCTAACAGTCCGTTGATAACTTGCCAAAACATCTTGAGTCGATTTTGTTGTGTCCGTCTTGCCGAAAGACGAACAGGGAATTCGCCGGCAGCCGTCTGATTTTGTTGGCCAACTCATCGCCGCCGCGTTCGATCTGTATGTATGATCGACAAGTTAAGCGCAGTGAGCGGTGAACCTACCTCGTGCCAATCTAGGTGTTCTGCTTGTCGGCATCTTCGGCCTGCTACGCGCTTTTGTGAAGGCAGTGTTGCACCAAATATACGGCGGTTGAGCTTGCTCGCAATCGTTCCCTATCCACTGCTCTCGCAGTGGTAGGCTCTCGGACAACGGGCATCACCGCAAATGCTGCGCCTGGCCAGCGGGCCGATCCGGGCGCTCGCAACAACAGAGAACTGCGCTTTCAGGAACAAAAAACGGCGCTACGCGCCGGCAGGAGGGGGTGACACGCCGCCCCGGCGCGGTTAGCCGCGTGGAGCTTATCAAAAATCCGGAGGGGTCCTCACGAGCGCCGCGCGATGCTTTCCGTTCAGCAAGCGCGCACCTTGTCTGTTAGTTGATTGCTCAATCCGTGAAACGCGGGCTTTGACGATGGTGTCGCTTCTGCTGAAGCAGCAGATTTTAGATTTATAAGCAGAGCATTTGTGCCATAGGAAGCAATATTCTCGGACCTCACCGGCGGTGGATAAGGCAGTCGGTTTTGGTCCAAGCCGTCGGCAGACAGATTTGTCTCTAGTGCATTCGCTCGAAGAGTTCTACCCAGAATGTGAGGCTGTGTTCGCCTATGAAGGTCAGCGGCTCATGGACCTGAAACGCGCCTGGAAAACCGCGTGCGAGAAAGCGAAGGTCAATGGCTTACTGTCCCACGATATGCGCCGGAGCGCGAATCGCAACATGCGTGATGCCGGTCTTCCTCAGCCTATGCCGGGGGAATGAACGTTGTCGTAGCCGAAGAGCTCGTAAACCAAGACGCTCGGCGATGTCACGCTGATAGTGGCTCATTCGCACTTTCTGGCCGTTCTCCAACGTGACCAGATGACAGCCGTGGAACCTGCGTCAACTTCTTTGATTCGGTTGGTTCGCGGCAGCCGACGACTATGCGGGGTAACCAATCCGGTGTTCACTATGAGCGACCGGAAGTCCGTCTTTCAGCCTTCCTGTCCTATAGGCTGCGCCGCGATCTCCGCCGGGTGAATCACCTCAATACCAGGAAAACGTGAGAACCCCGTTTTGTCGAACGTCAGAATGGCAGTGAGACCGTGCACCTGCATCGCGGCAACAAGACGCGCGTCGTGAGAGGGCTTTCCGGATACTGCGTAATCTAACACGAGAGCTTCCCACGCAGGATAGATAGCCGGGGTCTCCGGTAGGAACAGGAACATGCCTTTGATCCGGCGAAGTTCCGTGGCCGCTTCAGTCGGAGTCATGCCGAGGCCGTTCTCTCCGAGTGGGCGGGTCGCAACCACCCATAGCTCGATCAGATTCTGGGCGACGATATGGAGTTTCCTGCCCTGCGCAGGTAGAAGCCGTATAGCGCGATCCGAAGGAGTATAGAGCGGATGGTGAGGCTGGAGAGTGCGGATCAGGACGCTCGTGTCTACAAGCATGCGCTAAATGCGATCCGGATAAATGCTCTCGCGGCTGATGGCCTCCTCACTTAAAAGCGGCGTCGTGCGGCTGTGACTTTCGGCCCACTCGTGAAACCGGCGTGCCCATTCTTCGGGGTTGGTCTTCTGCAGGTGAGCAATGGAGGTGGACGGCGCGAGCTGCCCGGCGATCTGCTCGATCCAGCGCTCGACCGTCAGACCCTGGGCATCGGCTTGCACTTTCAACACCGCCGCCTGCTCGTCCGAAAGTTCGATAGTCACGTTCATCGCGAGAATCCTTCTCTCTCCACAGTAACAGGATACGGTGCCGGCGGGTCACGACGGTTCAAGATCGGCCTACTTTGCGGAACTTTCGGCCGCAATCACCCTCTGCGGCAGACTCGGCCATGGGTATGAAGATTGCGGTCGCCGTCATGCGCTACGCCACCAAGGAAGGCGTTTTTGGCCCTTCGCCACTTGCAGTGGTTTGCAGTGGTTGGCTCCAACCTGACCGATGACGACAGAATTCGATTCTTTTATAATCAATCAGTTACATCACCATAGGCGTCCAGAAACCCGCTCCGCTTGATTCGTAATCAGCAGGTCGCCGGTTCGATCCCGGCGGGTGGCTCCAGAATAAAATCAATTACTTAGAAGCCCGCAGTAAGCGAGCTTTGGTGTGTTTGTCAGCAGTTTTGTCAGCAACTCGGTTCCTACTCGGCATTGTCAGCACGCGCGGTGCTTCCGGCTCGCCGCCGAGCAGCTTTTCCATCTTCTCCGCCGAATCGCGGTCGCTGCCTTCGAAGAGGTGGCCGTAGGTGTCCATCGTCAGCTTGATCGAAGAGTGGCCGAGCCGCTCCGAGATCTTCTTCGGATGCACACCCTCATAGATGAGAAGCGACGCGTGGGTGTGACGAAGATCGTAGAGTCGCAGCTTCGGCAGGCCGTTCGCCTCGCAGATCACTTGGAAGCGGCGCAGGACGTTCCGCTCCTCGAGCGGCGTTCCGGCATGGGACGGAAACACCAAACCGTTTTCTTGCCACGACTCGCCGGCAAATTGCCGCATCTTTCGCACGGTCCGAACCTCGGATTCGAGAAGATCCGCAACAAAGCGGGT
>QHXW01000178.1 GCA_003223115.1 Acidobacteriota bacterium | reverse complement strand
AATCGTGAAGCCTGGATTGCTTCGCAAGTGCCGAGATGCGTACCGCAGGTCAAGGGAAAACTGATCGAACATGTTACCCATTATTCTTCAAGACGCACGCGACTGTGTCAGCGTGCATTCGGTGGGTACTGTTGGCGGTTTGTCCGCGACTAACGGATATGGCCACGCTCAGCGGGGGTTATGCGATCCGGAAGTTGGGAGGTTAAGTTCCAACGGCCCGAGGTTAGCATTCCCCGCGAGGCCAATCGGTGACAAGGCTGTCCGGAAGTCCGTTTCTATTTGGACGTTGCACTTCGCCGGCAACGTCAATTACTTGAACGCCGCGACTACCCGTCGGGCAATTCCGATTGGTCCCAACCCTTGCACTTCTATGTATTCTCGCCTAGAATACCAGCTTTCCCTTTGCTCATGTCCCGCCCCATAGATGGCTATGGGGGTGGGGGTGTCCGCTGGAAGTGTGATGATTGTGAAACGGTTATCGACCAGAACTCCATATCTGGCCAAGTGATCGGCCCATGTCGCGGCTTCCACAAAGACCACTCTTTGTTTAACCCCTTGCAATCCGATGCCAAACGCAGCATACTCCCATAAAGAGATTATGGGAGAAAACAAAGAACGTTCTACAGGTGTGTTGCAGGGCACGCTCGACATGCTGGTGCTCAAGGCGCTGGGGCGCGGTCCACTGCATGGGTACGACGTGGCGGAGTATATCCTTACGTGGTCGGGCGATGTCTTGCATGTAGAAGAAGGCGCGCTCTATCCGGCGCTGCACCGGCTCGAGCTGCGCGGCCTCCTAGCGAGCGAGTGGGGCGTTTCGGCGAACAACCGGCGGGCGAAGTTCTACCATCTGACGGCGGCGGGGCGGAAACAACTGGCCGCGGAATCGTCAGAGTGGGCGCGCTTGAGCGGAGCGATCGCGCGCGTGATGGAGGCGTAATATGCGTGGCGTGTTGACGAACTTGCGTCTCAGATGGCGCGCAATGTGGAAGCGGCGGCAACTGGAAAGCGATCTGGAAGACGAGTTGGGGTTTCACCTGGCGATGCGGGAACAGAAGAACCGGCAGGCGGGCGTAGCGCAGAGCGCTCGGCGGTCGTTCGGAAATCCCGCGCTAGTGAAGGAAGACTTGCGGGATCAGTGGACGTTTCGGGCGGTTGAGAATTTCTGGAGCGATTTGCGGTATGCGGCGCGGATGCTGTTGCGCAGTCCGGGGTTTACGCTGGTGGCGGTTCTGTCGCTGGCGATTGGGATTGGCGGGAACACAGCGATATTCAGTGTGGTGGATGCGATTTTGCTGAAGTCGCTGCCGGTGCGGAATCCGGAGGAGCTGCGGATTGTGCTGTCGAGGGGCAGGCCTCCAGCGCAGACTTTCGACGGCTATTCCACCAATGACGTTTGGAGTTCATTTCCACATCCGATCTACGAGGAGTTCGTCCGCAGTGTTCCGCAGTTTTCGGATCTAATGGGATTCGCATCAACAACAGTGACGGTCATCGCTGGCGCCCAGAGCCACTATGCGGACGCTGAGTTCGTCACCGGGAATTTCTTCTCGGGCCTCGGGATGAGAGTACTGGCCGGAAGAGCGCTGACGCCGGAGGACGACCGTGCAGCCGCGCCGGTAGCGGTGATCAGTTATCGATATTGGGAGCGACATCTGGGTCTTGAACCGGAAGCAGTGGGGCGAACGATTTTCATCAACGGGCGTCCGGTGACGATCGTTGGAATCGCTCCGAGAGCGTTTTTGGGAGTCCGGCCGGGACGGGCGCCGGACCTGTTTCTACCGATGGCTCTCGTCGGGGTTTTCGGTAACAAGTGGTACGAGCTTCAGAATACGGATACGGCTTGGGTGCAGATCATGGGCCGATTACGGCCCGGCGCGGGTAACAAAGAGGCGATGGCGGCGCTCGGGACCGTGATGCAACGGGTAAGTGTGGATGAGAGGAAGTCTGGAAGGAAGGGGAAACCCTGGCGGCCGGTACTGCAAGATGGCGCAGGCGGAATTCAACTGCTGCGCGAACAGGCCCTGCCGGCGCTATTAGTGTTGAGCAGTGTGGTGGGGCTGGTGCTGATGATCGCCTGCGCCAATCTGGCCAACCTGCTCCTGGCGCGAGGAGTAGCGCGACGGAGGGAGATTGCGGTGCGGCTCTCGATTGGAGCGGGACGCGGGCGTCTGATCCGCCAACTCCTGACAGAGAGCCTCTTGCTGGCGAGTTTGGGAGCGGGGCTTGGCTTGGCGCTGGCAGCGCCGCTGTCAAAATTTGTTGTTAGCGTTGCTGGTGGCGGCGAAATGGTCGGTGCGCGCCTCGACTGGCGGGCCCTCCTGTTCACCCTCGCTGTGGCGCTGGCCACAGCCCTACTGTTCGGCCTGTTGCCCGCCTTTCGCGCTACGAGAGTGGATCTCACCCCGGCACTCAAAGACGGTTCCACGGGGGCGCTGCGTGGGAGCCCGCAGCTGCGTGTAAGCCGATTGTTGATTGCCGGGCAGGTCGCACTTTCTACGCTGTTGCTGACAGGCGCTGGGCTCTTTGTGCGAACGCTGGTGAATCTATCGAGTATCGATCCGGGGTTCCAGGCACAGCGGCTGCTGCTGTTCGATGTGGACGGATCGCGCAGTGGGTATCAGGGCGACAAACTCGTGGCGCTTTACGAGAGAATCCGGGAGAAGGTCGCAGCAATCCCGGGCGTTCAAGCGGCGACGCTATCGAATCATGCATTGATTTCCGGCAGCACCAGCAACGACAACCTTTCGATTCCGGGATACGAAGGGAGAGACGGTCGGTCACCCATGACGTATCTGATGCGTGCAGGCACCCACTTTCTGACAACCTTGGAGATTCCGCTCATCGCAGGCCGAGACCTCGACGACCAGGACAGGCCTAAAGCTCCGCAGGTCGCGGTTGTGAACCAAACTTTTGCGCGCAATTATTTTGCGGGACAGAGTCCCGTGGGCCGAATGTTTTACTTCGGGGACGCAAAGAATCCGCACCTCGAGGATCGGATAGAGATCGTAGGTGTGTGCAAGGACGCCAAGTATGCCCATTTGAGGGATGAGACGCCGCCCACAGTGTACCTGTCGTACTTGCAGAGCCCGAAATCGATATGGGGCATGACCTTCGAGCTGCGCACGGGGCTGCCGCCCATGGCGATTGCGGGTGCGGTACAGCGGGCGGTGGCGGAGATTGACCGGAACCTGCCGGTGGCGGAGATGCGGACGCAGGAAGAGCAGATCCGGATGACGCTGGGAACGGAGCGGATGTTTGCAAGGGTTGTGGGATCGTTCGGGATGATTGCGGCGCTGCTGGCGGCAATCGGATTGTACGGCGTGATGGCGTACACGGTGGCGCGGCGGACGAACGAGATTGGCATCCGGCTAGCGCTGGGAGCGGGGCGCGGGAATGTGCAGTGGATGGTGCTGCGGGAGAGCCTGTGGATGGTGGCGGCGGGGCTACTGATTGGGATTCCAGCGGCGCTCGCGCTGACACGGCTGGTGCAGCAGGCGCTGTATGGGATTCGGCCAAATGATCCCGTGAGTTTTCTCACGGCGGGCGTTTTAATGGTGGCGGTCGCGGCGGTGGCGGCTTGGATTCCGGCGCGGCGTGCAGCTGCGGGTGGATCCGATGCGGGCGCTGCGCTTCGAGTAAGCACGACCTTTGTGTGATGGACTGAACTCGACAACTAGGCGACCGCGGCGACTCTCAAAGTGCCGAACGTGAATTCTGAGCCAAAAATCCCAGCCTCCGATTACACGCTGCGAGCTGGGACGACCCTGCCCACATGCCCGTTTGTGGGCGTTCGCCTGGTTTTGAGACGCATTTTGCAACGGATGAGACGTGCAACCGATTGATAAAGGGACCTAGCGCGGAGTCTTAAGCCTTACGGTTTGCGAGAACGAAAACCCGTTCCGGCAGGCCAATTCGACGTTAGAAGCGATCCGGGCAACGCTGCTCGCTGCCCGCGGCTCAAATCCCCAAGCTATTCGTGGCCGCCGTGCTGGCGCAGCAATTCCGCCACGTCCTTGTAGCTCATATCCACCGCTTCGTATAAGGGCGTCCTGTCGTGGCCGTCCTCGGCATTGACATCGGCCTTGTAGGCCAGTAGCAATTCCACTACCAACGGTGTGTCGCTACCCAAGCCATGCAGACGCCCACAAGACCCCCCGTGGAAGTTAGCAGCAGAACACACCGTTCGCGATTGGCTGCAGTCGGAACTCACCGGTGACCCAATAGCTGCTGTCTTGACGGCCGTGGAACTCCTCATCTAGTGCAGCCCTGAAAATGGATTCGGCTTCGGCGTGCGCGGCCGTCAGGGTAACGCCAGGGCGTAGCCGCGCTACGAGCGTATATCCCAATTTGCTAAAGGAGTTTGCGTCCGGATTGTCAAACAAACCCTCGGCTGCGATCAGGGGAATAAATAGACCCGGGCCGGTTTCAACCTGGACGCCGTGGAACCCGGGCGGCATGACTCCCACGATGGTGAACGCGCGATCCTGTAGGGTCAACTTTTTTCCGATCACCGACGGATCGCCATGGTAACTCCGCATCCAAAGCGTATTACTGAGCACCGCGGGTAGCACATCGGACGCGTGCCGTTCATCGGCGGGCGTCAGTGTTCGTCCATGCAGCGGTTGAACCCCCAGAGCACTGAAGAAACTTCCGCTGACGATGTGACAACGGATGCTGTGCGCGCCGCCATTGTCGCGAACGGCGACGTTCGACTCGCTGTAGCCGAAGACCGCCGCGAAACATTTATTGCGCTGCGCGAGCGCGCGGTAAGTGTTGTAGGTGAAGAAACTTCGAGGACCAAGCGGCGCCACGACTTGTACCAGACGCACGAGCTCACCCGGTTTGCGGACCGGCAAAGGCCGCAATAGCAGAGCGTCCAGCACGCTGAAGATTTCGCTGTTCAGCCCGATGCCAAGGGCGAGCAACAGGATTACACACGCGAAGAAGGCGGGCGATTTACGACCCAGCCGCAGAGCATAACGAATGTCCTGAATCAGGGGAGCGACCACAACCTCAACCCAACTATGATATCGATCATTTGGCGGGAGCAGAATGGCGTGACACTGTACATCAGCCTAGCGCTGGCAATTATTATGGCCCCTGCAAGGGGCAGTTCAAACTTCCTCGATCCGCGTTTCGCGACAACGATCATCAAGAGGAACCCTTCGCCGCCCATCAGGAGTCCTTTCCTTGATGCGTCCCCAGCACAGGTTCCGGCCGCTAAAACTCGGCATAGCGCCGCTGCGTTGTGGAGTTGTCTGGCGGACCGAGCTTGATTTTTCGGTCCTGCATTAACCGCGACGTGGGGCCAGTAATATCAAGGCTGAACCTCCTTGGACCGGAGCCATGCCAATGCACGCGACACCCCCTTGTCACGCGCCTCGATGCTACTGGTCACGGTACCGAATTGCAGGCCTGTGATGCGATTCATCTCCGCCAGTCCTATGTCGCAATAGCGCAGTTCACTTGCAAATGGACGTTTATCTTCGAGCAGCACGGCAGCTATTTCCTGCTCTCGCGGATTCTTCCCAGAGTACAAGCTGTAGCCGAAAAGGATCTGGTAATGCTGCACGTCTGTGTGCTGGTACTTGCGAATCGCCGCAACCAGACCGTGAAATTGGGTGTCGGTTCCGTAGTCTCGCACCAGGGGACATGCGGCTTGCATCTCGGTCGTACCCTCCCCCGGCTGCTCAATCAGTTGCATTGCATAGGCGAGCGCCTCCGGCAGAAACCCTTTCTGGCCATTGTTGACCAAAGTCCAGGCGATGTACACGGTTCCTGGTTTGCGCTGGCTGAGAGCACCCTTCAAATGTTCGACCAGAGCACGATGGTTGGCGAACTCGATGAGCGACATCGCGGATCCCCAGGAGTGCACGCCAGAATCGTCTATGAGCCGGTAGATAAGTTGCTCTTCAGTGCGAGCGGATGGCGGCAATTTCTCGAGAACCGCTGCAATCAGGGCATCAACGCCGTCGACCGACCTGCTGCCAGTCCTCCACTTCCCCGAGCGAAAGTCCGCCACCGACGGCCTGGGAATGCCTAGCGAACTGAGCAGACTGGTTGCGATTTCAATCCATCGGCCTTCGTGCGATGCTACGGCTGTTTCCAGCAAAGGCATCAGTTCGGATTTCAGGATCGGCGCGTACTGACTCGCCAAGTAGCTCGCCGTACGAAAGGCCTCGTCTGGCAATCCGTAAGCAAGCGAACCCGCGAGTTCACGGAACAGGAATTCTATTGGCGTTTGAGGGCCTTCGTCTGATCTCCACGGCTGTCGAATCGCCGGCACGGTAATAGACATACCTTCATCAGCCGTCAGCCGCCATGTCGAACGAGACGGAGTTGGATTCTGTTGCAGTGGAACCACGACAGTGTCCCCTTTCTTGAACCAAGGCCAGACCGGACTGCCGGTTACCGCGGCAGTTTTCTCATGGTACGTATAGAACTGGAGCCGGATGCGATCTCCCTGTCTGGGGGAGATGTTGTCGGCCTGCCGGAACACTCTGAGGACCTCGAGTTCTGTGAAAGCATAGTCGGTGGGAACCTGCCATTTAACAACACCCGCTGGCACCGGGCCACCTTTGGCCACTTCGTCCACCTGACACACCGCCAACACCGGTGCCGTGGCCGTCTCTTCCAATTGCCATTGTTTGATCAGGGGCGCCTTTGCGGGCTCGATCAGAAAAGCTATCAACCCGAGGAGCCAGGCACGCCCGTTTTGCATGTCTCTATTATTAGCTCTGGTAACTATGCATTCAGGCGGTCTGAGATCGCCTAGTACAGTACGACATGATCCGGTGATGCACTATCACTAAGTTGCCGCGGACACTGTATGCGTCGCTTGTGCGGGCCGCCCAGAGTCCCAAAGGAGCGAGTCCGCTTCTGTTCGTTTGAGTCCTGAACCAGTCGCCGGCGCCCATGATCTACGCGAACCCCGTTTAACCGGCCAAAGTCTGCCAATTATCCGGCTGGGCCGATACGACGGAGTTCCGCAAGCATCTTCGTGAGGCGATTGCCAATACGGTCGAGGAGTCGACGAGCGTGGTCTTCGGATAGCGTGCGGCGGAACATCTCGAGGACATAGCCCGTCGTGTCTAGGGAATTCACCAGGCTGGGCAGGTCGGCGCGAAACGAGGCGGGCGAGCGCAGTGCTTGCGGGCATGGGGCCTGATGGCGGGGATGCTCGCGCGCCAGATGATATTCGCGCTGCAGATCGGGTTGAGTGATTTCGAGGTACAGCAAAGTCATCTCAGGACTGGTGTGTCCAAGTAACTCCATCACTCCTGTGAGAGTGACACCTGAGCGCAGCATCTCCGTCGCATAGGTATGTCGACTTTGATGGGGGACCAGCCGGGTATTGATTCCAGCCGCAGCCACGACTTGGCGGAATGAGGCGCGCAGATTGCGGATTAATGTTTGGCGGGCGCGATTCCGCGGTAACAGGAAAGAACCGGTATTTGCGTCACCTTGCGAACGCAAGTCGAGCAGTAGACAGTCGGCGGCCAGGTCGACACACTCGCCAAGCCGCATACCGGTGTGGCGTTGCAGCAGCAAAAGGTTGCTGGCGAGATCGTTACGGCGCAGGAGTTCCTGCTGAATCATCTCATCCTGTTCCGGCAGCAACGGGCGAGGCAATCTTTTCTCGCGGCGCGGAATATCTTCCCGCCAGAGCAGGTGAGACAAGGTGAGGATTTGTTTACTCCAAGCCAGTTCTTCCAGCAAGCCACGCAAAAAGACAATGCGCAGGATGAGCGTGGATTTGGCGAGTGTTGGACGGTGCGAGCGCAATTCGGTCAGCCAGCCGAGAATATGCGGATCGCGTCGCAATTGTTCCAGGCGGCAGACCTCGCGGTGCTGCGCGCCCAAGTAACGCAGAAAACTGCGGAGGGCAGTGCGATAGGCTTCGAGAGATGCGGGGCTGAGCGCAGTGGTGAGGGATTCGGCCGCACGCTCGAACAGCGGCTCCAGCGGATGGCCGACAGGATGTCTCATGACTGAGCAGCAGGAAAACGCCGGATCTGCTGCGCGACGGCCCGGGCGTACTGCTGAAAGACATCCTGTGAAGAGATCTGAACGTATTCCAGCGTGGTTTGAATCTTGGCATGCCCCATGAGTTGCATCAGCGCCGGCAAACTGACGCCGCCACTGAGCATGTCGGTCGCGAAGGTGTGTCGAAACCAGTGCGGATTCGCCTTCGGCACGTTGGTGATGCGGCCGTACGGCGGCGACCAAGCAGGAAGGATGGTGAAGGTTTCGCCACACGGGCGGCAGAGACCGCGCCGTACCCAGATCCAGTCGTGGTGTTCGTCGTGGGCCTGCTTGCGCCGTTGGCCGTGGCCGATGATGGTGTCGAATCCGCAGCGCGGGCAGCGTCGTGGCAGCAGCACCAGCGGGAACGCGTGTAACTCGAATGCGGACTTGTCTTGCGGATCGGGCAGTGCGATAAAGAGAATCAAGGCTGGCGTGAAGGCCCGCCGCTGACCGTCTCCTGCCAGGTTCGGATCCGTGGAGGGCCTTCACCCTCCCGGTATATCCGTTTCAAACGAAAGAAGAATACTGCCTTCTAAGGCTGACCGCAAACCCTACTCACTTTTAACTTTGGCCGGTATAAAGCCGTATCCGGGGACTTTCAGGCGGCACTTCAACGAGACGCGCCGACTACTACGTCCAGATGCCTTCAGGCGACATAGCGCCGGACAATCGGAGATGGGCGCCGCATGACGTCTATCCAACTCCGGCGTTATTGGGTTCGATTTACGTACGCTACTCCTCCGAATGCTTTGCCGACGGAGCTAACCGTCTGTCCAGCGGACACGGCGCGTACGCTATAAAGAGCGAAACCGACGGCGCACAAAGAGGAGGTTGAGCAGGAGAAGTATTGACCAGCGCCGAGGGAACGCGAAGGTCCACACGTGAAACGAATGGATTTGCTGGCGTGATGCCGGTTACCGACCATCCATATAATCGTCGAGAGCTGAAGCGGAAAGGCGGTGAACCGCGGGTTCGGCCTAGAACTACCTGAGTATTCTGCACTGGCTTGTGGTTCCATGCGGCTGTGCCCGAGATTGTGCGCGTCCTGGTGGAGCTCGGGGCGACCGAAGACACCCCTGAAAACTAACGATTTAGGCGAGCGCAGCCGCCTGGAGTCGCATCCAGAACGGACTCATGATCCGTTGGTCGAAGGTTCAAATCCTTCAGGCCCACCAATCTTTACCTATGTGTCGGTCGTTCAGCGCGCGTTTCAACACTCGGCGTCGGTCATCAACCTTACAGTTTCCAGCGACAAAACGTCCGCACTCCTCTTGACATCGAAAAGGTCTTTCGCCATACTCCTCTGGAATTGCCAAAGGAGCTGCGGTGGAACCCAAGAGCGAGATCTTGCGCGGCACTCTCGACCTGATGGTGCTCAAGACGCTCGATGTCCTGGGGTCGCTGCACGGGTATGGGATTGCGCGCCGGATTGAGCAGGTCAGCGAAGACATTCTGCAGGCGAACGACGGAACCATCTATGCGTCGCTCGTGCGGCTCCAGCAGAGGAAATGGATCTCCGCGGGCTGGGGCGTTTCCGAAAATAACCATAAGGCGAAGGTTTATTCAATCACCGCGGCGGGCCGTAACCAGCTCACCAGGGAATCGGAAAACTGGAACCGCGTGGCCGGGGTAATCGGCCGGCTGCTCAAGCTTGCGCCGGAAGGATGACGCCATGTTCGATGGACTGCGCGTGCTGGTTTCGCGGGTGCATGGGTTTCTGGTGCGACGCCGCGCGGATGAAGAGCTGGAAGCCGAGCTCGATGCGCATCTCGCTCTGCTCACCGATGCGAACATCAGCCGCGGCATGACGCCGGAAGAGGCACGCTACGCGGCGCGGCGCAAGCTCGGCGGGATTGCGCAGCTCAAAGAAATCAATCGCGACACGCGCGGGCTGCCGCAGATCGACGCCATTCTGCGCGACATCCGCTATGCCGTGCGGACGCTGCGCAAGAGCCCAGGCTTCACCCTGGTGGCCGTATTGACGCTGGCTCTCGGGATCGGCGTGAACACCACGCTGTTCATGGCCTTCAACTCCGTCGCGCTGAAACCGCTGTCGGTGGGCGGACCGGATACCGTCGTGAGGATCGAGCGCTGGTTTCAAAGTGGCAGCAGCGGCACCGACCAGTATGCATTTTCGTATCCTGAATACGCCTTCTATCGCGATCACAATTCTGTCTTCTCGAGTGTCGTCGCTGCGAGCTGGCCGTTTCGGATTTTCGCCGCCCTGCCCGAAACAGATGCCGCGAAATCGGCCCGGTTGGGTGAGCCTGAAAAGGCCACTGCTCAGCTAGTCTCGGCAAATTACTTCTCGGCACTGGGCATTTCCGCGGTCGCAGGGCGCACGTTTCTGCCGGAAGAAGATCAACCGGCCGGTGGGCATCCGGTGGTGGTCCTCAGTCATGCATTCTGGCAGCGCAAGTTTAACGGCGGCGAGCAAATTCTGGAAAAAGTGATCAAGTTGAACGATACGGCGTTCACTGTCGTCGGGATTGCGCCTTCGGATTTCATCGGTACCGGCGTTCCTCCGCAGATTCCTGACATCTGGGTCCCACTCGCAATGCAGGCGCAGTTGGTTCCCGGGCAGGAGTGGCTCAACCTGGCGGGCTCGTATCAAGTTCAGCTCCTGGGCCGTCTCCGGCCCGGAACAGGGCGGCAGCAGGCGCAGGCGGAAATGGCGGTGCTCGCTAGCCAGTTCGGCCAGGCGCATCCCGAGCGCGACAAGACCATCGCCATCACACTCCAGCGCGCGACATTTCTTGGGAATACGGAAGACATTCGATTTCAAGCGATGGTCGCCGGCTTTATGGCCGTGGTGGGAATGGTTCTCTTGATCGCGTGCGCCAATCTGACCAACATGCTGCTTGCCCGGTCCACGTTGCGCCGGAAAGAGATCAGTATCCGGCTGGCTCTCGGAGCAAGCCGTGGTCGATTAATCCGGCAGATGCTCACTGAAAGCGTTCTGCTTTCTCTGCTGGGGGGAGCGGCGGCGCTGCTCTTTTCTATCTGGGCCAGCAAACTGCTATGGCTCGCCATGGCCCCGGTTCTGCAAGTGATTTTTGGGAGCGACGCGCTGTTGGCGATTCCCACGGGGCCGGACGTGCGCGTGTTCGGCTATACGGTTCTGCTCTCGCTGATCAGCGGCCTGCTCTTCGGGCTGTCGCCGGCCCTTCAATCTTCCAAGCCTGATCTCACCACCGCGCTCAAGGAGGAAAGCAGCCGCCGGCTGAGCCGTTCACGCTTGCGTGGTTTTCTGGTAGGCGGGCAGGTCACCATTTCCATGCTGCTCCTGATTACCGCGGGTTTGTTCATGCGAGGGTTGCTGCGCTCGCAAGCCGCGGATCCCGGGTTCGATACCAGAAGCGCGTTCATGGTCTTGTGCGATCTCGGACCCGACGAGGCCAAGGCTCGCGCACTCCAAAAACAGATAGTCGAGCGCCTCGAAAACCTGCCCGAGATCAAGGGTTCGGCTCTAGTCGAGCGGTACCCATTCGGGGGCACGTGGACGCCGCCAGTCATGCCCGAGGATAATGCCGGCTCGCCCAATGGCGCTGTTTTGCGAACGCTCGCCAATCATGTGTCGCCGGGTTATTTCGCCACCTTGGGCGTTCCCATTTTCCGCGGACGCACTTTTACGCGCCAGGAAGCGGAAACCGGAGCGCACGTGGCTATCGTCAGCGAATCCGGCGCGCGTCAATTTTGGCCTGGCGAAAATCCGTTGGGACGGCGGTTCAAGCTGGACATGAAATTTACTGGGAAGTTCGACGCTGGGTTTGAAGTGATCGGTGTCGCGAAAGACGTTCGCACCGCCAATCTTTCCCGCGTCGACCGGTCGTATGTTTACCTGCCAGCCGATGCCGCGCACTCGAACAGCATACTGGTTCGAATTCAGGGCAGCCGCAGAGATGCTCTTGGCGGTGTGCGCACTGTCTTTGAATCCGTAGACAGAAACCTGTTGCCAGGCCTATCCATGGTCAGTCTCGAAGAAAGCTTAGTCCGGCTGCAGAAGCTCATGATTCAGACCACGACGACGTTCGCCGCTCTGCTCGCTTGTCTCGCCCTCGCGCTGGCAGCGGTCGGGATTTATGGCGTCATGTCTTATCTCGTGACCCAACGCACCAGTGAGCTCGGCATCCGCATGGCGCTGGGAGCCACGGCGGGCGACGTCCTGGTCGCCGTTGTGCGCCAGGGCTTGCGGCCGGTGTTGGTGGGCGCTGTGCTTGGCCTCGCGGGCGCGGCGAGTGGCTCGGCCGTGGTGCACTCCACGCTGGTGTTCCCCGGCTCACCCGATTTGTTTTACGGTGTCAGCGCTTTCGACCCCGTCACCTTCCTCGGCTTGACCTGTTTCTTGGCCGCCGTAGCGGCGCTTGCAGCCGCGGTTCCAGCGAGGCGGGCGACGAAAATCGACCCGATGGTCGCGCTGAGATATGAATGATCGCTGGGCTGCAGCCCGCTGCGGATCTCCACCGTGTTGACCGACGCGCGGCCATCACGGCGCGTTCCAAAGCGTCCCGCAAGGGTCGTCCACGATCGAAGACAACTGGCATCCGCGTGGGTACAAAGAAGGCGTAGGTCATCCGTATGCTGCAGCGCTCTAACGGCGCCTCCATCGCCGAGGCCACGTGGGCAACCAAGTATCGCTTCTTGGCGTGGAGCATTTCCTACGATGTGGCATTTTGCGCTCTTTTACTTTGGCGGGAACATGGGCTGAAAGAATGGCTGGGCGACTCCGAAAACGATGCAAGCGGTTAACACCGATGCAGATTTTTTGACTCGACATGCGGCGCAAATGCCCTCACGGTTCCACGACGCCGCCAAAATCCTTCTCAACAGCGTCGCAAAGTGGACACTAAACGACACCGAGAGCCATTGCAGCCGTGGTCTTGAGCAGGTTACGACGGGATAGTGAGGCTTTCGATCCAGGCATCTTGTTTCCAGCCGCAGAAGGATTACGATGCAAGCCGGCTCTATAATGGCATTGAAGGCGCGCGGGCCAAGCCAGGAAAGGGTGAGACCACAGTGAGTCACGTCGAGACGCGGAACCATATCCCGTTTGTTGCGGGCAGTATTGTGGCGCTTCTGTTGCGCCGCGCCGTGGTTCGAGGCGCTATATTTTTCTTTTCTTGCTTCGCCTTGGGTGCCACGGTGCATGTGCGGCAAAGCGGATTCCAGCCTGCGGAAAACGGGCTGCCGTCGGGATGGAAGGTATGGGCGGCCCGTAGCGACACCGCACCCAAGACCTTCGTGGATACCGCGCATTATCGGAGCGGGCCCGGTTCACTGGCCATTTCGGGTGACAGTAATTCCTTGGTTTACGGTGGCTGGCATTACGCCATCAGCAGCATCGAAGGGGAAAAGTGGTACCGGTTTGCCGCCTATTACCGGACCGAGGGCGTTCCAAACGAACAGCTCCAGGTGATCGCCAGGCTCTGGTGGACGAGGGCGGATGGCAAACGGTCAGGTGCGCCGGACTACCCCTACACGGTGACCCGGGAGGGCGAGTGGACTCGCATGAGCATCGATGCGCAAGCCCCGGACAAGACGACGGAAGTGACGATCCACCTCTACATTGCCAACGCGCCGCAGGGGACCCTGTGGTGGGACGATGTTTCGCTCGACGAGATTCCTGCTCCGGCGCCGCGCCCGGTCACCATTGCCACCATACACTTGCGCCCCCGGGATACGGAATCGCCGGAAGACAGCGTACGGAGGTTTCTGGAGACGATCAAGACGGCGGTCCCCGCGAAAACAGATGTGATTCTTTTACCGGAGACCATCACGCTCGTCGGAACGAATAAAAAAGCGGTGGACGTCGCCGAGCCGGTGCCAGGGCCTACCACGGCGAGGCTTGTGGAGTTGGCGCGGCAGCGGAACTCGTACGTGGCCGCGAGCATTTACGAAAAAGATGGACACGCAATCTACAACACGGCGGTGCTGATCGGGCGCAAAGGTGAACTTGTGGGCAAGTACCGCAAAGTGTACCTGCCCTACGACGAGCCGGATGACGGCGTAACCCCAGGCAGCGATTATCCGGTCTTCCAAACCGATTTCGGGAAAGTCGGGATGATGATTTGCTGGGATTCTGCGTATGCCGATCCAGCGCGCTCCCTTAGCCTCAAAGGCGCGGAAATCATCCTCATGCCGATCTGGGACGGCCTCATGCCCCTGGTCAAGGCGCGCGGTATGGAAAACGGCGTCTTCCTGGTCACTTCGAGCTACGGCGATCCTTCGCTCATACAGGATCCAAAGGGCGAGATCCTGGCCTCCGCTACCGAACAGGCATCAGCGGCCATTGCCACGATCGATCTGAACCGCCGGTACGATTGGGGCTATAACCTCGGAAATATGCGTATGCGCTTCAGGAAAGAGCTACGGCTGGATGTGCCCGCGATTCGACCGGAATTCGCCAGGTAAGGGACGGGTTCCGTCACCATTACGGCACCATTACGAATCAGCCTATCTCAGGACTCTTCAAAGATCACCACTCCGTGAATGGCCACGCGCACCAGGGCCTCCACGAACGGAGGCCTCCTGGCCATGCTAGGCAGACTAAGTTGACGATCACATGAACCGAAAAGGATGACGACATCGCGCATCCTGGCATGCTATCAAACCCGAAAAACACCGGATTATGCCCCAACTCAGCAATTCGCCATGGACACCATAGGGGGTTGTTAAGCGGAGTTTACTTCCGCAACGCCTGGAACGCTTACCGGGACAGCAGAAATCCGAAGGAGTGACTGGCCTCAGCAGCGAATTCCCATAATCCCAGCCCCTATAAAATAAATAGGGAAATTTAACCGCTCCTGCTGAGGTAGTAGCTTGAGGCTCTACTACCTCACGCGTTTAGGTGGTCGGGGCGAGTGGATTCGAACCACCGACCTCCTGGTCCCGAATCAGACGGATCTGGCTAACTCCATGAGTACACAGCAAATATTTTCGTGTAAAATTTCAAATTAAGCACCAAAAATACTCTCGTGGGTGGGCAATTGGGTGGGCAGTTTTTCATTTGATCCGGGCCTCCTGGCTTTCGCACAGAAGAAGATCAATCTTCAGCGCCCGCCGACCTGTCTGGTCACCTATCATCCCAACGCTATTGTACCTGTCTTTGCCCGATCCAGATCCGGAAAAATCGATCGCTGATCAGGAACGAGCCGTTGTCCCGGTCAATGAGATCTCGATTAAGCAAACTCTCAACCGCCCGCTGTGAGTTCGACGCGGATCCCAGGCCGTGCCGCCTGACGAAAACACCTGCAAACGGTTTGACTCCAGCCGGTTCCGACGCGAGCCCCTTTAATAACCGCCTCTGGTTCAGGGCAAGAGACTCCCAAAGCGCCGTATATGCGTAGCTCTCGCGGTCGAGCAGAACCTTTATCGCCGCTTCAATCAAAGACTCCGTGACTACCTGGCCTGCTTCGCAAAGCTCCCAAAGCGCATGACACAAATGTTGCGTATAGAACGGGTGACCTTCCGTCAATTTGCAGATCTTCTGGATCGCGTCATCCGCGATCATCTTTTCTCCCTCGCGAAATTTCCTCGCGATGAATGGAATCCAGTGCGCCATCCCGATCGGACCCAATGGGTAGTGCGCAGCCGCCCGATACAGCGGTCGCGAGCGGTCCAGGAACATTTTCTGAATAAGGTGTTTTCTGCTACCGAGGAAGAGATACGATACATTCTGGTGTTTCTGAATGATGCTCCGCAGACGCCGCTCAACCATGTCGCTCTCGTATTCCAGCACTTGCTGAACCTCGTCAAAAACGATCACAACTTTTCGCTTCCCGCGTTCTGCGATTTTAGCCGGCGCGGTGAGCACCTCTTCGATTTCTGGCCCCGGCTGTACGCTCAAGTTGAAACCGAACGTCACCTTCGGCTTGCCTTCCGCGTCTGCTGTCACGCTGGGTGTCAACCGGCTGAAGAGCTGTTTCGCGACATCGAGCAGTTGGCCCGCGTTGCTGCTCATCGACTCCGTTATGGCCCGAGCCGTCGCCGCGACGAACGACAGTTCCCCGTCAGTGGGCCACAAATCAATGTATGCGGAAGCGTAGCGGCTCTTTGTCAATTGCCGGAGAGCCGTATGTACAAGAGAGGTCTTGCCAAGCCGCCTCTCCGAATAGACAAAGAGCTTTTCGCTGCTCTCGACCGCGGTCGCCAGGTCGGTCAATTCCTTCTTGCGATTACAGAATGCGGCTCCCTCCACGATGCCGCCATATTGAAAAGGATTCTTTATATTACGCACCTCGCGTAACGCATTATGCGTAATCCTAACTCAAGGTCCCGCAAATGTCCACCGAGGTCTCGCAGAAGGGTGTACGACGCAAGGCTGGATCCTAGCGCTGTTGTCGACAGCTATCGCGCAGATGACTCAGGCCTGCTTGAAATGGCCGGTTTGGACGCTGTATTCTTAAGCGGCATTCGATGCCGCTGTCGTCCGCAACACGGCTGGGCCCCTACGAGATAGTTTCCCCTCTCGGCGCCGGAGGCATGGCGAAGTGTATCGTGCCCGCGACACTCTCAATCGTGAAGTGGCCATCAAGGTTCTGCCGGCTGCTTTCTCGAGCGACACTGAACGCCTGCGCCGTTTTGAGCAGGAAGCTCAGGCCGCCGGCGCACTGAATCATCCCAACATTCTGGCCGTTTACGATGTAGGCACGCACGACGGCATGTTCTACGTCGTCTCGGAGCTGCTCGAAGGCGAACTGGCGTTGCGGTACTCATTTTAGAATTCGGCGCCGTAGGAGGTTGTCGAGAGAGAGACGCACCGTTATGCTTGGTCGCCCGGGCTCGGCCGGATCAGGAATTCATACAGGTGGTGAGCATGATGCATCCATCTTCGTTTGATTCAACGATACCGGCAGGAAGCTGAAGTCTCCACATGACTCCGCAGGAACTGGCCGCCAAAAGATATGCGGACGCCCTGCGATCCTGTGAACTTCTGAAGTGTCGTACGGTCGCTCTGAATTACATCAACAGGGGCACCGAAGTGACGATGTCCCGCTACAAAGAGTTTGGGGATCTGCTGCTGAATGAGAAACCGGGCATCGTCTTTACGCACTGGCCCATTGACACTCACCCGGATCATAGAGCTGCGTCGCTGCTCACCTACGATGCTTGGCTGCGCGCCGGCAAGAAGTTCCCGCTTTGTTTTTATGAGGTCGAATTAGGGCAGCAAACGCAGGATTTCTGGCCGACGCATTACGTGGACATCACCGGAGTGGCCGAGCAAAAGAAATCGGCCTGCTATGCGAACACGCTCACGGTTGAGGGCTGGTGGCCCTTGCACGAACAGATGCAACGGTTGCGGGGAACGGAAAAGGGGTGCAGGTTCGCGGAGGCGTTTAACCGTCATCCGCAAAGTCCGGCCGAGCCTCTGTTGCCCGACGTGCCGTCGAGCAACCGATGAGCCGTCGATTCTCTGATTTCTTCCTGTCTGTGAAAGCTGGCGTGTGCAGCAACCTTAACCCGGTTATATTGCAAATCGTCATGGAGCAGCAGAGCTGCCCGCCCTGATTTCATTCCAAGTTATATCTCGAAGAGTGCCGTCCCCAACAACATGAATGCCGCAAGCCCGATTATCAATACTGCTTCTGTCCAGGCGTACCAGTTCTCCGGTCAGCTCTGGTGAGCATGCTGCTTCCTGGAGCGATACCCGCCGAACAAAAGCACAACATCACAACTCGCGGTTGGCTGCTTGACCGTGGAGCGTGGTTGTGTCTTGCCAGTCAAACGTGCCCTCGCGAACCGGCAGGTTGTGGTCCCTAGCATAACGGTTCCTCACCTCCTGAACCTGACTTACCCACTGACCCAACGGCAGCGAGAACTCCCGGTTAATCAAATACAACAGGCCCTCCTGCCGCCTACGTGCGTACTCCGTACTATGAGTATCAACAAAGTTTTGGGGTTCGCGTGCCACCTTCCGTCCGTTGGCCGCACGAACTCTGGGAAACCAAGTCTCGTACCAAGTCCTCGTGGCGTCTGCAAGCGCCTGGTTGCGTTCGTCGCGGATTCGGACGGCCAAATCGAGCGCGCGGTCGATGCTGCCCACTGCTTCGAGGTACTTTAGCTTGGCTGCCTGCTCCTGCGCGGCCTCAAAGGCTTTACTGATGTCGTCCAATCCTTGCAACATGAGCAGATTCTGCCGGAACAGTCCCGCGATTGAGTGATACACTTCTAGGTTGTGGCGGTTAAACTGTACCGAGGATAAATTCGAATAAAGGAGGTCCACGAGCTCGTCATTGTCGGCAAACGATTTCCAAGCCAACTCAATGCGACGCGCATTGTCCTCGCCCCAGTTGCGGCCCACATGAAGGTACTCTGCCGTGGGCACGGTCGGGAGGGAAAGCGTAGCCATATGCGGCGTGAACGGGCCAACGCCGTACGACTCACCGAAAATGAGTGGTCCGGAAGGTTCACTATCCCAGCTGGTGGCCCAAAACTGTGCCTGTGTGCTCATCAATTGATATAGGCGGCCCATGTTCACGGCGCCCTGCCCGTAAAAAAGATTGTAAAAGCGGTGTGCCAATTCGCGTGGGTCAGGCGAGCCGGGATGCCAGGCCGCTGAGGCACCCACCGCGTATCCCAACCAGTAAGTTTCGGGGTGAGGCCCGAGATCCCCCCATGCATAAATGCCAACACCCGCGATATCCGCTTCTTTGCGAGCGGAAGTGTAGGAGATCTGGTTGAAAACCACTCTCGCTCGCTCCTCCACGCCTGACGGCGGGTGCACTTGGTATTTGGGAGAGAGCACCGAGTAAAAGGGAAAGAGCGGGTCGTCAGGCAGAGAATTCGTGTAAATGATTTGCCGGATTCCGTGGGCTCGAAACGCTTTGTTGTATGGTGTGCTATAGACCTCTCCATTGATCAAACTCGGAGGCAGCAAAGGAATATCTTCGGCCTGGAGCGGCTCTTCGCCCCAGAAGATCACTTTTCGTCCATTCGCTTCCAGGTATGCGGTCATCTTCTGGGTGTATTCGACCCAGAGTTTGCTGGGGCTTCCTAACTGCTTTGCCCGTTCCACCTCGTTGCATTGAGCGTTGTCAGCTTTCCCAATGAACCACGCCTCGTCTGTCGAGAGATGAAAAAAATTGCCACCCTTGTTGGCCTTCATCAAGTCCTGACACATCCCTTGAAGGAGCTTGTAGGTCTCAGGGTTTGTGGAACACATCTGGAATGCGGTCTCCGGGAACTCGCGAAGCTTGGCATACTCATCGTGCTCGAGGATGAAATTTACGTGTGCAGGACCGTCGACGTACGGAATTACTTGAACGTGATAACCTAGGCCGAAATCGGTTAGTTCCTGAAGCTGCTTTGCTGAAAGGGCCTGTGGGTCTATCAGCGCGGGTGTGCTCCCGTACTCGAAATGGCCGTTCAAGCGCAAGGTGAAGGCGTTGATCTTGAAAAAAGCCGCGCGTTGAATGGCCTGCCTAAGAACATCAATGTGGTCCAGGTGCTCCTGCTCGTCCCAGAAGATTTCGCGAAAACTGACATCGGGCCAGTCGACGATCTCGCCTTCTGGCAGCCAGAGGTAACCACGCGCGGGCTTCACCAACTGCACTAGCGTCTCGGCTCCGTAAAACAGACCTGGCGATGCATTCGCAGTAATACGGATGCGGTCTTGGGCCAATTCGAGTCGATATGCCTGATCCGACAGAGCCGAACGGTCGTTGTCTGTAGCTGAGCCTACCTCGACAGAGCCGGGACGGATCACAAGCGCGACAACTTTTCCCTGGCCATGGGTAACTAGATTGAGCTGGTATCTCTGTGCCAGTTGCTCTCTCAGGTGTTCGACTGCGGGGTTACCAGACGCGACAGCCTGGTCGAGCTGCAAGTGCCAGGCATCGTCAAACCGGAAATCTCCGCCTTTGAGCTCCACGCTTTGTGGCTCTGGAATCACCGTATAGCCCCGCGCGTGGAGTGGCGACGCTGCTCCTCGCGGCACACTGCCGGGAACGAACAGCAAAAGTATTGCAACCTTTTGGATTGAGACCATCTGGCGCGGAGCCCCCTCTCGCCGGCCTCACTGACTCCGGCTACACAAGCATATAACCATTGACCGGCATATTTATCGAACTCTTCTGACGGCGTACGGGCGATGGACCCACCTCTGAAATACTTGTTGACTGCAAGATGAGGCCGGACCATAATTGCAGCAAACCAACAGGAGGGCCTCACTCATGAACGGGCTGAAGCGCTCGGCGTTGTTTCTTACGGTGTTTACGTTCTTCCTCCAGTCAGCGTGGCCTCAGGCCAGCACCGCCACGGTTAGTGGAACAGTGCGTGACCAGTCTGGAGCGGTAATTCCCAACGCTGCCGTGACCCTCACAAACTCAGCCACCAATGTTGCCTCCAAGACGTCCACGAACGGAGTGGGATTCTATATTTTTGCAGGCGTCGTGCCCGGCTCGTACGATTTGGTCGCGGAAGCTCCGGGTATGCAGAAATTCGAAGGCAAACTTACGGTGCAAGTTCAGCAGAACGCAGTTGTGGACGCTGTGCTAAAACTGGGCGCAACCACCAGCGAGGTCTCGGTTCAGGACGTAACTCCGATGGTGACCACGGACAATCCCACACTGGGTCACACGCTGGAACGGCAGCGCATCGAGCAGTTACCTATCAACGGCAGGTTCATTACCGAGCTCCTACAAACGGTACCTGGGCTGGAGATCGAAACTGAATACGATTCGGTAAGTGCGCGCGCCTTTGGGATGCGGCGGGGATCCACGGAGTTCGTGCTCGATGGCGCGGCTACGACGGACCGTCTGATGGGTGGTGTATTCCGGCGGCCAGCAGGCTTAGACACCATCCAGGAGTTCAGGGTGGAGACCAACGTTTCTTCAGCCAAGCTGCCGCGGCCGACTACAGTGATCATGTCCACCAGGAGTGGAACGAACCAACTACACGGCTCAGCCTTCGAGACCGCCCGTAATAATGGATTGGGCAAAGCTCGTACACGCACGGATTTCTACGACAAGCCGCCCCAGTTGATCCGCAACGAGTTCGGTGTTTCAGCGGGTGGACCAGTATATCTGCCGAAGCTGTACAACGGCAAGAACCGCACTTTCTGGTTCTTTGCCTATGAGGGCTATCGGAATATGGCCGCAACGACGAAGGGGTTTGCTTTGCCGACCGAGGCCATGCGTAACGGCGATTTCCGCGGCCTAGTGGACGCAGACGGCATTCCGTACATAGTCTATGACCCCTGGACCACTGACCCCAAGACGTGGGAGCGGCAGCAAATCTCCTACAAGGGTCAGTTGAACGTGATCGATCCGGCTCGTGAGAGCCCGTTGGCCAAATATTTGTTCAGCATCACGCCACTGCCGACTTTGCCGAACGTTAACCCGTTGGTAGCCCCTAATTTCTATGGCCCGCAACCGGACCGGCGGCGGGATTGGACGGTAACCACACGCATCGATCACCGATTCTCGGACAAGGACCTGTTCTACGGGCGTTATACGCAGGGGACGTACAATCTGTTTACGCAATTCTACGGCTTCGCTGCGCTGAATAATGTTGGAAGTACCGTGAACCGGCGTGCGCCGAACAAGGCGGCGGCGGGTTCCTGGGTGCACACGTTCTCGCCAACACTGTTCAATGAAGTGCTGGTCAGCGGGTCGACGGAGACATGGTTTTCCGGTACCGGCGAGCCAGGAGTGAAGTATGCCGACCAGCTTGGGCTGCCGAATCCACTCCACCAACCGGGCTGGCCGGCGATGTATTACCTGGGAAGTATGTACGACTGGTATTTCGAAACCGAGAATACGCAGCGGACTCCTTTCGCCTTTTACATCGTCGATGACAATATGACTAAGGTTGTGGGGAAGCATGAGTTTCAATTCGGCTTCCACTATCGTCATGACAAGCTGGATACGCTGCCCGAGCAGCAGTACGTAGCAGGCGAACACGAAGGTAACAGCCTCTTCACGGGTCTGTACGACACGACATCTTCGCCTACTGAGCCGCTGTCTACTCCATATACCGGCGATGCAACAGCCGGCACTTACTTAGGGTTGCTCAATTATCACTATCAGCTCGGCCATCCCACCTTCAGGCTACGCGCGAAGGAGTATGCCGTGTACTTCCAGGACAATTTTAAGGTTACGCCCCGCCTGACGCTGAACCTCGGACTGCGATGGGATTTCTGGCCGCCATACAAGGAGGTTGACAACCTGTGGGCTGCGTTCAGCCGGGAAAAGCGGGCGATCGTATTGGGTACGACCCTGGATAAGATGTACAAACTAGGAGCGACCGTCCCCTCGGTGGTTGAGAGATTGCAATCCCTCGGCGCGAAGTTCATCGGTTATAAGGAAGCCGGTCTGCCAGCATCGCTCGTATACACCAACAAGGCGGACTTTGGTCCACGGGCTGGGTTTGCGTACCGACTCGGTAATGGCAAGCGACCGTTGGTCCTGCGAAGTGGTTATCGGATCTCTCACTTCACGATTCCGCTGCGTGCGTGGACGGCCTCGGAACGTTCCGATGCGCCATTCTACGCGCGTTTCACCAGCAGCAAAGACAGTTCAGCTCTATCACCGGACGGGATTAGCAATTACTCGCTCCGTTCAGTGCCCACCATTGTCGCGGGTGTGAATAGCGCCGACGCGCTCACTCTATCAGACGCGAGCTCGATAATTCGCGGCTCATCCTTCAACAGCGACTTTGCGCCACACCAGCCCAATACGCGTGTCCAGGACTGGAACTTCACGCTGGAGAAAGAGGTGATGACCGACACGGTGGTGCGCGTGTCATACATCGGCAATCACACCAGTCATCTGGAAATGCTCTATGATTACAACTCCCAGACACCTGCTTACATCTGGTATGCGACCAAGGGAATGCCGTTGCCCACCGGGGAGTACGCCAATGTGGCCCGTCGTCCGTACGACCAGACAGTCTATGGCACTCTTCAGGAGTATCGGAAGGACGGCTGGGGTAACTTCAATGGCATCGCACTAGAAACCGAGCGCCGCTTCAGCAAAGGGTACGCGTTCCAGGTCACCTACACGGCGGGGAATGCGCTGGAAGCAGGCGGGCGGCAGTGGAGACAATCAGTTTATGATCTGAACCAGTTCCTTCCGGGTGCGGTGCCGACGGACTACGACGCACGCAACCGTTTTCTCAACTATCGGCGCGACATAGAGGTTCCTAAGCACCGTTTGCGTTGGAACTGGCTGGTGGACCTGCCGGTCGGCAGAGGTAAACCGCTGGGCCGTAACGTGGGTAAAGTCCTTGACAAATTCATTGGCGGCTGGCAGCTGGCCGGAATTGGGAACCTGCGCACAAACTACTTCCAACTATGGAACCCAAACAGTTATTCACCGGCAGATCCTAAGGCACTCTTTCCGACAGGAAGCCCGATCGAGATTTACGGCTACAAGTATCCAATCCAGGACTGCCGCAGTGGTACCTGTTACCCCGGTTATTTGTGGTGGAACGGCTACATTCCGGCGAACAAAATCAACAGCCACGATCCCGTAACTGGGGAGCCGAACGGGGTGATGGGAGTGCCGTCCAATTACAAACCTGCTGGACAGCCGTTGAATCCGTGGCCGGCTAACCCAGACCCGAACGACCCGCGATATCCTTACTACGGCACTAATACCGTCTTTGTGCAGCTGAAAGATGGCACGTTGCAGCGCGTGGTTTACAGTGACGGGCTGCCTCCGTGGCGTAATCAGTACAAGCCCGGCGTCCGGCAATGGGGTTTGGACGCATCCCTGTTCAAGGTGATCCCAATCACGGAACGCTTCTTGCTTCGTTTCAACGCGGATTTCTTCAACGTGCTCAACCATCCTGGTAATCCCAACAACATCGGCCTTGACGGGATACTGAACACAGTCACTAGCGGCCAACCGGCCCGCGAATTGCAACTCACGCTCCGGCTGACATGGTAAGCGGCGCGTTACCCCTCGGGTTCGAAAAACAAGGCCTGGCATCCGGTCAGAACTGGGATTCTTTACATCCGCTCGTCAGATAGCTGCGGCGGTCGTAGAATCAAGGTGTGTGTTGTACTTCATTGACGCTCTCGAATCGCTTCACAACGATGCAACACTGTTGCGCTCCTAAGCACCGGCGACTGCTCGTGCGCTGGGTTTTCATGGCGGCGCTGGTCACCTTTGGTGCTTGTGAGCATGACAACAGGAAGAGGGCCGCGGAAAGTCATGGTGTTTCTCCGCGGCGGCTGAACCTGGTTCTTGTGACCATCGACACCCTGCGAGCGGATCGACTGGGATGCTACGGCTATTCCAAGATTGAGACTCCAAACCTGGACAAGCTTGCCAAAAAGGGGATTCTATTCGAGAACGCCGTTTGCCAGACCCCTCTCACGGCTCCTTCGCACGCAAGTATGTTTACCGGCACGTATCCGACGGTGCACAAGGTACGAGATACGGGCGGATTTGTCCTGCAATCGTCGAATGCGACATTGGCGGAGATTCTGCAGGAGGCGGGGTGGGACACGGCGGCGTTCATCGGGGCGTCCGTTTTGAAAAAGCGGTTCGGATTCAACCACGGATTCACGGTCTACGACGACCAGATGCCTAAGCCGCCTGGGAGCAAAATGCGCGGTGAGTCTGCCGAGCGTCCGGCCGGAGAAGTCGTAGATCGGGCGATCGGTTGGCTCGAGTCGCAATCGGGCAAACCTTTCTTTCTCTGGGTGCATCTTTTCGATCCGCACGTTCCCTACGATCCGCCCTCTCCGTTCCGAGAGAAGTACATGCAACGGCCGTATGACGGTGAGGTGGCTTACACAGATTACGAACTAGGACGGCTGTTCGAGACTGTCGCAAGGAAAGCTCCGCCTGAACACACAGTGATCGCGGTGTTATCAGATCACGGAGAGAGCTTGTCAGAGCACGGGGAATACACGCATGGAGTCTTTCTTTATGAATCGACATTACGAATCGTGTTCATGATGGCGGGTCCGGGCATCCCCACAGGTCTACGAGTGAAGCAGCAGGCGAGAACTATCGACCTGCTCCCTACGCTGCTCGAGTTGATGGGGCGCAAGGCACGGCCAAACTTACAGAGCACCAGCCTGGTTCGCAGCTTCGCCGGCAAAGAAGTTCCAACGTTGTATTCCTACATGGAGACGTTGCATCCCAAGATTAATATGGGTTGGGCAGAATTCCGCGGGATACGGACTAACCGCTGGAAGTACATTCGCGCACCAAAACCAGAGCTATACGATCTGGTTCAGGATCCGGCTGAAATAAACAACGTCATTGGCAATCACCCAACAGAAGTGCAGGAATTGGAAAGGGAATTGAACGCCATTATTGGAGCAGGACAGACACAGAAAGCGGAAAAAGTCGAAACGTCCGCACTGGATCAACGTACTATGCAGCAACTGAAATCTCTTGGCTATCTGAGCGGGTTTTCACAGCCAGAGTTGTTATTGACGGGTAAAGGAACCGACGCGAAAGACCGCATCGAGATCCTCAAATATTTGTATCTCGCTGCTTCTCCAGATTCAACGCTTCCCATATCCCAGCGGATTGCGATGCTTCGGCACGTAGTCAAAAAAGATCCGACCAACCCATCAGCCTACTATTATCTCGGAGAACAGTATGGAATGGCCGGACGCCACAGCGATGCAATGAAGCTCTATCGGAACGCCATCAATCAAGGTATCCGAAGCGCCTGGTTGTATTCCCGGGTCGGCCACCTATCTCTGCTGGAAGGCAACAAAGATGAGGCGATAGCATCTTACGAGAGAGCGGCGACGTTGAACCCGTCTGATTGTGAGAGTCTTAGCGACTTGGGAATGGCTTACTTGGAAACAGATAGGATAGCGGATGCGGAGCGGGCTTACAAGTGGATCTTGAAGACGAGTGAGGATTACGCGCCGGCATTCAACGGGCTCGGGCTCGCCTCGATCCAAAAGCGTGATCTGTCATCGGCTCGCGGTTATTTTGAAAAGGCTGTTCAGCTTGACCCGGATCTCCTGGAAGCACAACTGAATCTCGGCCGGATATACAAAATCACCGGGGCCAACGCGCGCGCCCGCGCGTGTTTTGAAGCGTTCCTTGCACGAGCTTCGCCTTTGGAATATGGCGATATTATTCCGAGGATCAAGGAAGAACTGGCGCTGTTGCGATAGTCGGATCGACGCGGCATAGCGAAGTGGAGCAGGCTTGAGTGCGTGCGTTCTAGCCGCTCTTGGCGTCCGAATAGTCTATTGTCCCAAGGCGACAAAGTGTAAGAAAATGGCGCTGTGCGGTGCGTTCTTCAATCGGGATTCATTGGTCTCGTATTGCTGGCTAGCGGCTGTCGAAAGGTGCCCGCTCACCCAGACGCATCGGCAGTGGTTTTCAAGCCCTACCGGTTCGACGACGAGTTCAAGTTCTCCGCAACAATCTCAGGATCGCCGATGCGTTCCTCGGCCCTAATGGCTGATCCTATCATTTGGCACGATTTCTTCTCTCCTAAAGATGTCACCTGGATTCTGCTACGTGGCCGCATTGGATACGGCCACGGGGATCTGCTCTTGAAGGGTGAGGGCAACACGCCTGTCATCCTGGCTCCCGGGCAGCCCGTGATCGATTGGAGCCGTTACGAGGCGATTGAGATCCGGATGCTCGCCGAGGGTGGCAAAGAGATCAAGATCAAGATCGACAATTATGAGGACAAGCAGAGACTGGGACCTCTGGGGCAGTACAACGATTATCGCTTCAATCTACATGTCGAAGGACCGGGCGTGCGACCGCTGGCCATCATGCCGACCGACAGTCCTTTCGACAAAGTGGCGATCACATCGATCCGGCTGGTGCCGCGAAAAGCAGACTTCCCATTGACCGCTGGCCGCCAGTTCATTGGCAAGCTTGAAGAGTATCGCAACACGATCTACGTTCACTCCCCATCTACACTGACTTTCGAGCTGCCAATTCCCGGAGACGGTCGGTTGCACTTCGGGATGGGCATCACGGAGAAGAACGCCCCAGTCACCTTCCGCGTGACTGCAGGCTCGAAAGAACTGTATTCAAAAACGGTGATGGATGCCGATATCTGGGAAGATGCGGACGTAGACCTGTCTTCGTATGGAGGCCAGAATCTTAAACTGACATTCGAAACTAACGCGGACCACCAGGGCGGCGTGGCGTTGTGGGCCAATCCGCTGCTCACCATTAAGGCTGCCAAAAACCGTCCGAACGTTCTCATCTACATGATCGATACACTGCGGGCCGACCACACCAGTTTGTACGGCTATGCCCGCGACACCACGCCTTTCCTAAAAAAACTCGGCGCCCAGAGTTTGGTATTTGAGGATTGCCAAGTGCAGGCGACCTGGACCAAGCCATCCACTGCTTCGCTGCTGACTTCGCTGTACTCCTATACTCACGGCATCGTTCAGGATCATGACACCATCCCTAAGGGAGCAACCACGTTAGCGGAGCAGTTGCGGGCGGCGGGCTACGTGACGGCGGGCGTTGTGGGCAATCCGTTCGCCGGCTCTATTACGGGTCTGCAACGCGGTTTCGATTATATGTCGGAGTGGAGAGTAGTGCAGAGACATCGGACGAAGGAGGACCGCAGCACTGACTCGGAGGCGGTAAATAAGATCCTATTCCCGTGGCTGGAACGGCACCGGGATGAGCCGTTTTTCGTTTACGCGCACACAATGGATCCGCACGCTCCCTATCGGCCGCCGCTCGGGTTCGAAGACAAGTTCGCTAACCCTGCGGAGACGCCCGAATTCGATCGCACCTGCAAGCGATTGGAGGGCGCGGTAAGGTACGGTGGTGGCATCGTGGTCAATCGATCCCGCTGCACGCACAATGGGATCAATGCCGATCGCTTTATTCAACGCGCCAGGGATCGTTACGACGGCGAGATCCTGCACAACGACTGGAGCCTGGAGCAATTGGTTGGCAAGCTCAAGCAGCTCGGAATTTTGGACAACACCCTGATTGTCGTGGTCTCCGATCATGGCGAAGAGTTCTGGGAACACGGATGGACCGCGCATGGCCATTCGCTCTACGAAGAGCTAACTCATGGTGTGTTGCTGATGTGGAATCCAAAGTTGATTCCAACACCAAGGAGAATCACCGCGCCGGTACAGTTGATTGACGTGATGCCAACAGTGCTCGATCTGGCAAGCCTAAAGATCCCGGACATCGTCCAAGGACAGAGCCTCGCGCCGTTTGCCAACGGGCGGCCATTCCAAAGACGCGGTCCAGTGTTGACTTCACGGTTTGCGCATCCGCAGGCAAAATTCACTGCAGCCATTCCGGAAAACCGCATCGACACAGTAGCACTGCTGGACGCCAACTGGAAACTCATTTACCGCGAGCAGGCCAAGCAAGTGGGCATGAACAAAGTCGAGCTGTACGACCGCCGCACAGACCGGACAGAAGCGGAAAACGTGGCAACGCAGCATCCGCAGGAGGTTGGGAGAATGATGACGGAGATCGGCAAGTGGCTGGACGCGCAGAAGCAGATCCGGAGTTTGCTCGGACGAGGCGCGAAAGCTTCGATCGACCAACAAACAGTAGAGAAATTACGAAGTTTAGGATATCTTGGGGGGAAGCAGTAGAATCCATTCTCGAAGCGTGGTCACAAACGGGGAAATCGACAAGAGAAACCTATCCAGAGCGAAGCGAAGGTTGCTGCTAGCGAAGAAAGGGAAAGGAGTGCCGTTGTGGATACCGAAAAACCCGTCCGGACTGAAAATACAGGTTTTGGCTCCGTCCGTGAGATCAT
>QHXW01000594.1 GCA_003223115.1 Acidobacteriota bacterium | reverse complement strand
GGCAACATCCCACGCAAAGAGTGTGCCGTCTCCCAGACACAGAGTGCACATCACGCTCACTGTGCCCGCATCGTGGGGGCAGGACTCCAGCGCTTTCCGGCACTGCTCGATCGCCGCTTTCACGTTTTTCATGATTTCTCCTTTTTTCGTAATCTCAGCCATTCCCAAATCCGACGGTCTGACGACTGGGTCGCCGAATAGAAGCGGCGGAGACCGAGAGGTGCGCCACCAGCGTGTTGGTTGTCGGCGTATGTGAAATGCGGGGAAGTTGCTCAGCTCCGGGCGGCGGCGCGCCCTTCGGGTACCGGTATTACCGCAAGTTATTTTGGGGCGAACGCCTGCGTGCTCTCGACCGGGCCGGTGGTCACAGTGGCCGCCGCCCCAATCGTTATAGTCACAGAGCAGCGCCGCGTGTGTGTTTACGTGTGTGTCTACAGCCCTTAGAGTCCTTAGAGTCCTTGCAGTCCCACGCAGAATGAATAAGTTGCGTGTTTTCAGCAGGGGTACTACGTATGCTCCGGAGCCATGTATTGCAGCGTGCCCAGAATCGTTCCTTCGCCGGTCAGCGGCGTGGTTTGGGTCGGCAACGCCGTCATGCCCGCAGCGGCTTCCGCAGTCCGCATCTTCGCCAGTCCGAAATCCAGGAGCTTGGCTCCCGTTTTCGTCAGCATGATGTTGCCAGGTTTCAGATCCCTGTGGATCACGCCGTGACGGTGCGCGGTATCGAGTGCGTCCGTGATCTGAATGGCGTACTGCAACACCTGTTCCGTCGGCAGCGGGCCTTTTTTAAGCCTGCCGGCGAGCGTTTCGCCTTCCAGGTATTCCATCACTAGAAAGTCAATGCCGTTTTGTTGGCCGACGTCGTAGAGCGCGCAGATATGCGGATGGCTCAGACTGGAAATCGCCTTCGCTTCACGCTCGAAGCGCTCGCGCCGTTGCGGGTTGTCCGAGAGATGCGCGGGGAGCACTTTGATGGCGACTATGCGGTCGAGCCGTGTGTCGCGTGCGCGGTAAACTTCGCCCATGCCTCCGCCACCGATCGACGAGACAATCTCGTAAGGGCCGAGCCGGGTTGCGGGCGAGAGCGGCATCGGAATTCTTGAATGCCGTAAGTCTACGGCTTTCCAGGTCAGGCGTTCAAGCGCCCGGATGAGGGACCCATCCTCCGATAGCTATTGATAACAGCCCTACCATCCATTACTTAATCCGGATCAATCCTGGGAAACGCCGGTCAGGTCAGAAGCAAAGCTTACCAACATCCGCGGCGGCGCGCACGCCGTTTCCGGTCATCGGGTGGACGATCATTTCATGATCGGCGTGCCATTCGCGCGGGCAGTCAACCCCATTTCGAAGACGAACTGGGAAGGAACGGGCGTCGAGCCCGACATCAAAGTTCCCGCCGATGAGGCGCTGGATGTGGCCAAAAGATGGCCGCGGAGCAAATCCGGAACGAACAGATGAAGAAGAAGTAACTCCGGGCTCTGTCTAGTCGCCAATCAGTGCTTCCACGAACCGGAAATATGGGCCGCTGAGCTGTCGCTGGTACGAAGCGGATTTATCGACACTGCTTCTTGAGGATTCAAACACCTTGTGGCAAGGCCGGCGAGAGCTGACGATATCACTTAAGTCCTCAAAATGTTATATAAGTCTATTGGAAACGATGCATTCCAGTGCTCGTATGGACATGAAGACTTTCAGCGCAAGGGGTTATGCGAGCGGTCTGCTCGTCTGATCGCCCAAAAAAAAGGAGTTGGGAAATGTCAAAATCCAGCCAAACGAATATCGTCCGCCCGCCTTCGATCGTGCTGGCGGTTGTCGCGTGTCTGTTGGCGCAACTCGCATGGGGTGCCGTTACCGGCCGCATTTCAGGCACGGTGAAGGATCCTACGGGCGCAGTGGTGCCCGGTTCGCAAATCACTGTCCTGGCGACTCTGACCGGAATCAGGACCGAGACGAAAACGGACTCGGCCGGTTACTACTCGTTTCCGGCACTTCCAGTGGGCCATTACGACCTGGAGGTAAAGACAGGCGGCTTCAGAGATTTCAAACAAACGGGTCTGATCCTCGACGTCAACACTGCGCTGACGGTGGATATTCCGCTGGAGCTCGGCCCAGCCAGCCAGGAGGTCACCGTGAACGCCGCGTCGGTGCAGGTGGAAACCACCAACACCCAGATGGGCGAGGTAATCACCGATTCCAAGATGACCACGGTGCCGCTGAACGGGCGGAGTTACACGGATCTGCTGGCGCTACAGCCGGGCGTGACGCCGACCTCATCCGGCCAATATGGAGCCATGAACGTATCGGGCGGCCTGAACCCCGGCAGTCTGTCTGTCGCCGGGCAGCGAGAATCGGCTAACGGGTTTATGGTAAACGGCGGCAACGTGGTGGAGGGGGCGTACATGGGCACGGCCATTATCCCCAACCTCGACTCCATTGCCGAGTTCCGCATCTTAACCAACAACTCCGATGCGGAATACGGCAACTACGCCGGTGGCCAAGTCAACGCCATCACTAAGTCCGGTACCAACCAGTTTCATGGAGACCTTTTCGAATTTCTCCGCAACACTGACCTGGATGCGCGCAACTTCTTTAGTCCGGATAAGGGCAAGTTCATCCAGAACCAGTTCGGCGGAACCTTTGGCGGGCGTATCATCCGCGACAAGTTGTTCTTCTTCGGCGATTACCAGGGCTGGCGGAAGATCGTAGGCCAGACGACCAACGTCCTGGTGCCCACCCAAGCCGATCGTGATGGCAATCTGGCTGACCTCGCTGACCAAATAACGGGTGTCGTCACCGGTGGGTATTGGGCTGATCAGCTTTCTCAGAAGCTCGGCTACACAGTGAATCAGGGCGAACCGTATTACACGCCAGACTGCGCATCGAACACTGACTGCGTCTTCCCAAATGCAGTGGTTCCGCAGTCAGTCATCACGAAGCCCTCACAGAACCTGATGAAGTACATCCCACTCGCCAACTCGGGGCAGTACTTCTCCACGTCAAAATTCAATGAGACGCTGCACGATAACAAGGGCAGTTTCCGCGTCGACTACAACAGCCGGCTGGGGTTGATCTCCGGGTACTATTTCCTTGATGATTTCACCTTGAGCGATCCGTATGGCTCGGCAAACGTACCAGGCTTCGCAACCGCAACGCAGGGACGCGCCCAGATGGCCAATATCGCCGACATCAAGACGTTCGGTCCCACTGCGGTCAATGAGCTACGGCTGCATTTTATGCGGACGGTGAACGTGGTTGACTTTCCGACCGGTGGTCTCGGCGTCACGCTGGACTCGTTAGGCTTTGTAACAGGTCCCAGCACGCTGGGCATTGTCGTGCAGAACAAGGCAATCGAGGGCGTCCCACCAGTTTCGCTGAACAGTTTCAGTATCGGCGTTCCGGGATTCCCCACAGCGAATTACAACAATATCTACCAGCTCCTCGACAATTTTTCGAAGGTTAAGGGCAGCCACACGCTCAAGTTCGGTGGCAGCGTGCACTACGATCAGATCACCGGACACATATTCGGGGCCAATAACGGGACGTTCTCGTTCAATGGGAGCGAAACGGGCAGCGATTGGGCCGATTACCTGATTGGCGCGCCGGATTCCTTCAACCAAGGCGTCCAGTTGCCACTGCACACGCGCGCCTATTACTACGGTTTATTTGCACAGGATAGTTGGCGCGTCAAGCCTAGCCTGACCTTGAATTACGGCTTGCGCTGGGAAGTGACTTCGCCGTGGTACGAGGCGCAGGGGCAG
>QHXW01000593.1 GCA_003223115.1 Acidobacteriota bacterium | reverse complement strand
CCTTTTGCCGCGCCAGCCCATGGAAAATCTGTCCCAGATGTCGGCGTGTCTGACCGAAGATGGCTTTTCGCCGCCGTTTGGGCACGAATACAACATGGTACTTGCAGTCCCATTTGGAATGGGATAGGCTCTGGTAAAAGCTCTGTCATTGATCCTCCTCATCGTTGGTCATCAAGCCACTTGAGGAGGATTCTACTCCGGGAACGGTCGAACCTCTTCGAGTCTCACTGGTCTAACCAGTGGCTTACCAATTTCAGTTAGGGCAACCAGCACTATCAGCTAACGGCATCATGGGTTAGAATCTGAGTCTCAAGCAATTCAGGCTCGCCGATAAAGGGATTCGCCTGACTTTCAGTGCGGTGCAGGCCCAGCATATGCGCGCCCAACCGCAGGAGCAAACGCTACAGGCCCGCACCCAGGCCGGGCGTTGAAGGTCGTTTTGAGGACCTCCCTGGCAACGTGAGCTCTACACTCAGATCCAGCACCGGCAAACCTTAGCTGGTGCGAACAGCCCTACTATCCACCAATCCGGGTCAGTCCTGGGAAACGCCGGTCACGTCCGAAGCGATGAACTCCCATGGAGGGTGCGGCACCATTGATGGGACCGAGACTTCACGAGAGTAATGTCACAGACCGACCTTGAGGGACTCTCCCTGGGACTCTCCCCCCTCCCCGCCGACGATGGTTTGCTATATACTCTCACCTAACCGGGAAACCAAAATGGAAATCCCAGTTCAATATCGACGAGCCAAGAGAGCAACTGAATGGAATCTAGTTTGATATGTCGCTGCTGAAAGCTTCATGGCGTACGACCGTCGAAGGGAGATCATCGTTTGCGGGTGTGCTTGCCGAATCGTCGGCGTCAGAAACTGAAATCCCGGCGAATTTGGTCAGGTTAGGCCTCCCTACTTCGACGTATTTTCCAAGCAAGAAAGGAGACGTCACAATGACGAGGTTACGAAAACTTACAGGCCTGCTCGTTTGTGGGTATCTGAGTTGGGCTGCACCCGCCCGCGCCGATGCTGTGGCCGACTGGAATGCGATCGCCGTGCAGGCGATCATCACAACTTCGGTCCCCCGCCCTGGCCCGAGCAATATCCTCGATATGGCGATCGTCCAGGTTGCGGTGTACGAAGCCATCGAGGCGATCGACGGACGATTCCGGCCGTATCATCTGACCATCCCCGGTGCCTCCGGCTCGCCGGCGGCAGCGGCCGCCAAGGCCGCGCACGATGTGCTCGTCAGCCGGTTCCCTGACCGGGCCGCATCCGTCGACACGGCCTATCACAGCTACTTGTCCAACAATGGCTTGTCGGAGAACGACCCCGGCGTGGTCGTAGGGCAGCAAGCGGCGGCAGGCATTCTTGCGTTGCGGGCGAATGACGGGAGCTTCCCGTCCCCCCCGCCTCCGCCGGTCACCGGCGGAACCGATCCCGGCGTCTGGCGTCCGACCATCTCGTACAACCCTGGGCCGCCGCCGAGCTTATTGCCATTGGCTGCGCCGTGGATGGCCATCGTCACGCCTTTTACCCTGACCAGCCCCGCACAGTTCCGCGCCACGCCACCCCCCGCTTTGCCCAGCGACCGATACGCCCGAGACTATAACGAGGTTAAGGCCCTGGGAGCCCTTTCGAACAGCACCCGCACCCCCGAGCAGACCGATCTTGCGTATTTCTGGGCTGCAAATTACCTTGTGCTCTGGAACCAGGGCCTCAGGGATATTGCCAACGCGCATGTCCATAACATTGGTGACAGTGCCCGGCTCTTTGCGCTTGCCAACGTGGCGTTTGCCGATGCTGCAATCACCGCCTGGGACAGCAAGACGCACTACCTTTTCTGGCGGCCCCTCACCGCCATTCAGGAGGGAGATAATGACGGCAACTCGCAGACGGCTGGCGACCCGACCTGGCGGCCGCTGATCAACACTCCGCCATATCCTGACTACACCTCCGGTGCAAACAATGTTACTGGCGCCGTGACCCTCATTCTCGCGCTCTTCTTCGGGACGAACGAAATGACCTTCTCATTGACGACTACCAACCCACTGGCCATCCAGCAGACGCGCACGTATCACCGCTTCTCGGATGTGGCCCGGGATGTGGTCAACGTCCGCATCTACGAGGGCATCCACTTCCGCTTCGCGGACACTGCTGCGCGGAGCCAGGGCAGGCACGTGGCTAAATGGGCATTCAAGCACTTCCTGCGGCCTGTCAATGATAACGATAATGGTGATGATGACGAGGAATGAGCGCACCGGCCCGTGGTAGGGACAGGTTTCAAACCTGCGCCTGCACTTTGCGAGGAGAGAGCAGGGCGAACGATCAAAGTTGAAATAAATCCTGTGAAACGCCGCTCACGTCAGAGCAATGTCGATCGACAGGCATTTGGTGACCCCATCCAAGCGTCAACACAGCCACTTCTTGCGGTCGCTCGCGAGAGGACGTTGCCGGTTCCTCAATGGAAATTTTCCACCAGCATCAGGTCGCTGCCGGATTGATCATACCGTGTATATAGAATCCAGCGGCCGTCGGCAGAGACAATCATCGCGGTATCTCCTCTGCCGATTTGTGTTTCCTTCGAAAACTGCCTTAGGCACGTAGTCTTACCTGTAGCCAGACTGTACATATTCAGGGAAGGACCAGCGGCATAATCAAGGTCAAAGAAAGCGATGCTCTGGCCAGTCAAAGCCCAAAGGCCATGGCCTCCTTGTTCGAGCACCTTACTTTCCTCGCCACCCTTCACAGGGACCTTCCAGATCCCCGGGGCATTCAATCTGGCATAAAAGACAAAGCCACCGTCAGCTGACTCCAACGCTTCGACGCCGCCTTGCTTCTTTGTCACCTGCACGGCGGAGCCGCCCTGTGCTGGTGCCTTCCAAATCTGCCAGTCTCCACTCCGATTAGAGCCGAAGTAGATCCAGCGCCCGTCCGTGGACCAGCTCGGTCGGATATTATTGGAGGATCCGGTGGTTAACCGACGAGATGGGCTCCCGTCAGCGCTGATTATGTAAATGTCGGAATTGCCAGCCTGGGAGCTATCAAAAGCAATCCAAGTTTTCGGGTTCGGCATTCCAGCGCTTCCGGCGACGCGGCGCCTGCAGAAGCACCTTTGAATAAGCTTCTCCTCGTCGTTTTGTGGAAGCTCATTTCTAGCTCACCTTCTCGTTGAAACTTCCGCGTGTGATCTCCCAGCCAGAAGCGACGTAGTGCTCCAGCTTGGCCTGCAGGTCCTTGATCACCGACGGATGGCTGTCGGCGACGCTGCTCAGTTCTTCCGGGTCATTTCTACAATTATAGAGCTGCGGTTTGTATTGACCGGCGTATTTTTCCTTGTTCCAGACGGCTGAGTAATTCCACTCCGGCGTCCGTACTGATGCGATGTAGCCGTACGCGGATACGATATGGTCGCGCCGATTCGTTCGCGCGCCGATAACATATGGCCAGATATCCTCGCCCGTAACGCGTGTAGGCGATTTCAAGTTCAGCCGGCCCAAAAGCGTGGGGAAGATATCCGGAATCTGAACGAATCCTTGAACGCGCTTGCCAGCATATTGATTTCCCGGCAGACGCACCAGCAGCGGGATGTGAGTGACCTGGGTACGCAGGCGCTCCGGACCCTTCACCCACTGGCCCTGTTCGTTGAGCAGAGCGCCGTGGTCTGACAGAAAGACCACAACGGAATTCTCAAACAGGCCCAACTCGCTGATGGTGTCAAGAACCTTTCCGTACCAGTAGTCGACGTTCGAAGCCTCGCCAGCATAATTCGCACGCAGACGCTTGATGCCTTCTTCGGGTACCTTTACGTTAGCGTAAGGCGGCTCGGGCCAGCTATGAGAAGTCGGTTGCTTTAGATACTTCTCGAGGAACTCCTGCGGCGGATCCCACGGCTCGTGTGGATCGAACGCTTCCACGTGCAGGAAAAACGGATCTTGCTGGTGGTTCTCCTTCAGCCAGTTGATGACATTCCTGGAAGTCTGCTCGACGATCGACTGGCCGTTCTTCAACCAGCGCTTGCGGTTTGCCGCGTACTGGTTGAGGAAATCGCCAAAGCCCTGCTTGGGCTCGCGCCCAAACTGCCGCGTCAGCTCCTTCTGCTTCATGTATTCGGCGGGGTAGAGATCGAGAAAGTCCGGTTGCTGGCGCGGCACCTGAGCGTAATAGTCCACCTCCTGGCCGCGCACCCATTCGTAGTAATAATAGCCGCGATGAAAGTTCCGGCCTGGGCGCTGCAGGTGGGGCAAATCTGCCACCAATGCGGTCAGGTAACCGGCCTCATGAAGAGTCTCAGCTAGCGTGATGTCCTCGTTGTAGAGGTGATGCCAGCCGGCAATCTGCACGGGTTCGTGCTGATAGTAGTAATAGGTCGGGACGATGCGCCGCCCTGTATAGAGCGTGCGCCGGATGGGAATCGTGGGCAAGCCCTCCGGATACGCATCTTCGAAAATCACCGCCTGCTCCGCGAAACGGTTCAAGTTCGGGGCTTCCACCCACTGGCTCCCGTACGCGGCCAAGTTGTCGGCTCGGAAGGTGTCGGAGACCAAGAGAATGAGGTTCAGATTGTTCCCTGTCTGCGGGGCCGGCCGCTCCCAATGTGAGCCGCTTTCGTCTTTTGGGGGCGGAGCAGCGGTTGCGTTTTTCGCGGCGGGCATTCCGACCACACCAGTGAACGCGGCGCCTTTCAGAAGGTCTCTGCGCGATGTCTTGCTCATGTTCCTTTCTCCTATTGATTGTTCTTTAGAAGTCCAGGTTCCGAAATGCTCGATTATCTCCCCGAATGTATCCGAAGTCTGTGTTGAATGAGGCCGCCCGAACTCGTCGAGCGCGATGACTTCGCCGTCAATCACGGTTTCGTCGGGAGCGCCGTCAGCGCCTTCCGGCGACAAGAGGTGCATTGGCTCGACGAAGGTGGCCTTGATCTTCTGCGCGGACACGGTCGTTTAAGGTTAACGCACGGTCTGCTGCATCGGGATTGGAAATGGGTTTGCGTCGCTCGTGCCCGTCCGGTGTCAAAACTTTGGGGGGCGCGATGTCCACGGCCTATTTCTGTGACGGGCGTGTTACGGGAGGGATCTTCATCGGACTTGATGCACAGCGCGACGAAGGCCGCCATTTCCCCGCATGTTACGGGTTATTCGGTTCGGAGGATCTCCATGATGTCGAGTTGAGCAATGGGGCGAGTCGCCACCCAGATGCCTACCGCTGCAATCAAAGCCACGCCGAGAACTGCGGCCACATATGCCCCGGCATTCACCGATTTCGCGCCGTCAACCAGGCTCTCCAATAGCCTTCCGCTGAGCCCGGCCCCGGCTATTCCAGGAATCGCGCCGGCAGCAATCGGGAACAAGCCGCTCCGCACAAGGCTTAACCGGAGCCGCGCTGGAGTAGTACCCAAGGCCATGCGTACGCCCATTTCGTGGCTCCTTCGGGCAACGGTGTACGAAACGATGCCATAGATTCCAATGACGACGAGCAGCAATGCGATCGCGCCAAAGCAAAAAACTGCGGTCCTGTAGAACTGCGGCCGAGCGAGCGCGTCAGACATCCGCTGCTCCATGGTCTTCACTCCGAACACGGGAACCTGGGGGTCCACCGACCGGATCGTATCGCGAATCATCGCGAGCCGATCGTCCGCGCGGCCATTGACGCGTGCCACGAAGGTCGAGAAGAAGCCATCTCCAAGGAGGAGCGTTGCCTATAGTGACTTCGCGGCCCAGCGCATCAGCGGGCCACCCGAATTCACCCGCAAACCGCTCACTGACGATAGCAACTCTGGCGCCGCCATGTGCTTCCGCGGCGGTGAATTCGCGACCCCGTAGAAGACGTCCACCCATGGTGCGGAAATAATCCGGCATCACCGGAACCAGCATGGAACTCTCCTCGGCTGGACGGCCATCCATCCCAAATGGCCCTCCCATGAATTGAGTGGCATATAGCGGGAGAGACGCGGTTGCGCTGGCGCTGTGAATACCAGGCAGCCGCCGAATTCGAGCCAGCGCTTCCTCGAAATAGGCCAGCGCCCGGCTCTCCTCTTCGTGAGTGGTGCCTTCGAGCGATACGTTAACGGTGACCAGGCCCGTCCGGTCAAACCCGCGATCGACTTGTATGAGATCGAGAAACGCGCGCCCCACGGAAATCGAAGCGGCAACGAGCATGATCGTGAGCATCACCTGCGACGCTACCAACGTTTCACGAATGAGACGTGCGCCCCGCGCATCGCTGGAGCCGCGGGTTCCGAACGTATGGGCGCAACTGGCGTACAACGAGGCAGCACACCGAAAAGCAACCCGCTGAGAACCGACGCAGCGATCGCGAAACACAGCACGCGGGCATCCCAAATGGAGTAAGCTTGTGCGGCCAGCGCCGCAGGTTGAAACGCTGCCGCAATGGACGTAGTCCAGAGCGCGATGAAAATTCCAGCGGTGCACGCAGTCAGCGAGAGCAGTACACATTCGGTCAGCAACTGTTGCGAGATTCGCCCCCGGCTTGCGCCAAGTGCGGACCGTATGGAAAGCTCGGTGGAACGATCCGCAGTGCGCGCCATCAAAAGGTTCGCGACGTTCGTGCACGCGATCAGCAGGATCAGCACCACGCATGCCATCAGCACCAGTGAGCCCTTTTTTGCCGGGCCGGCAAGCTCGTCTCTAAGCTCCCTAATGGTCGAAGGGAACCTGATCCTCTGAAGAGGGCTGCGGTTGGGCCAGAGCTGCTCGGCTTCGACGGCGAATGCTGCGCGGGCCTGCTTCCACGTGATGCCGGGTTTCAGCCGCGCGATCGTCTCCCAGCCATTATTGCCACCGCTGAAGGCTGCCGGCTTCCAAAGAACGGTCTTGCTCGGATAATCGAAACCCAGCGGCGCGACCCCAATGACGGTAAGCGGGTTCCCGTCGATTCGGATCGTGGCGCCCAGGGCTTTCGGGTCGCCTGCAAAAAGCTCCTGCCACAGTCCGAAACTGATCACCGCGACTGCGTTGCGGCCCGTCGATCCCCAGCCCGTTGCGTCAACATCATCCCCAGAGGCGAATCCGCGTCCCAGCACAGGCTGCGTGCCCAGTACCGAGAAAAAGTTCGAGGATGCCTGGACGACATGCGCCCGGCGCCATTCACCGGCTCCGCCCAAATTAGCATCGAACTGTTCGAAGACCGCGGCGTCACCAAGATACGTGCTCTGATTGCCCCATTCCTGGAATTGCTTCGCGCTGTCGTGGGGCTCAAAAAATGAGCTCAGGTACGCCAAGCGTTCGGGGTCCCGAAACGGCAGTGATCGCAACAGCAGCGCATTCACCACGCTGAAGACGCCCGTGTTCGCGCCTATGCCGATGGCGAGTGCGAGAATCGCGAAGCCAGTGTGCCAGGGACGGCGGGCCCCAAGGCGAAGCGTATGCCTGGCATCCTGCGTCACTTCGCGAGAGAACTGTAAAGGGACGGACACGACCAGGTCCGCGATGAGGCGAATGCAAAGAATGCCCAGGGCGGCCCTTGTCGATTCACTGAATTCGTCACGAAATTCGCGCTCCAAAAGTTCCGCACAGTTTTCATGAAACCCGGCCGGATAGAGCTTAAGCAGCCACCGGTACAGCCTCAAGGACAACGGCGCGTCAGGCATGTCTAGGCACTCCAAACCTTGCCGCAGCCAAGCGCACCAGCTCGCGCATGCGAGCCGCTTCCGCTCGCGCTACCTTGCGGCCAGAGGGCGTGATTCGGTAGTAACGACGACGCTCGTCGACCAGGTGCGGGTCGGGCCGCGCGTCGGACTCTTCAATCAGCCCCAGCCCCAACAGGTTGTTGATAGATCCGTAAAGCACGCCG